>DAGO01000019.1:0-131 GCA_002498185.1 Euryarchaeota archaeon UBA10
ACAACAATGTCTCGTGTCACATTGTTTGGATGCATCCTTGTTACGACTTTATCGAATGAAGTTCCAGTGAATGTTGACATGAATAGCCAATCATGATTTCGAAGTATTGCGCCTTGACCTTGAGCCATGAA
>DAGO01000019.1:520-5029 GCA_002498185.1 Euryarchaeota archaeon UBA10
CGTATTGCAAAACTTCCGTTATCCAACCAAGCATCAGAATCTGCAAGTTCTTCTTCCCCTAAACCATGTGAAGCAAACTCAGTTCCACCGGTTGCGAATCCCAAGCTTAGTTCTTCGCTGCGAGCGTCCATCTGACTAGGAATACCTTCCATCCACTCGTCGTATGTATCAGTGGTGACTTGCGACCAGCCTGTCGAAGATGCCCCGGAAAGTGTGACTTGGACGTCAAGTACTTCTGCACCTTTTGGCATGGCGACTAAAGTGGTCTTATCTGCACCACCCTGATAGAGAGCAATATTCTCAACGCTACCATCAGAGAATGTGTAGATGTGCCGGGATGCACCGTTAGCTTTGGCCTCTCCGATGAAGGTTTCAGAGAGCGGACTCATTGGTGTAAGAACCAGAATGAATACCATCAGCGACATAGCGGCGCGAGTCGAGAATTTTTGTGACATGCACAATTCACCCACTCGGCGGTGTAATCCATAGGCCTTGAATTAACCGGCGAACGGTCACAACCAGAAATCCCCCCTTAGGGGGGAATTCTGACCTTCATTATGACGTGTTTCGACTGTCATATCGAATCGGTGATGAATCTCCACGCATCCCGTCTTCTTCATCATCCTTAACTTCGAACCAATCAACTAACCAATCGCCATCTGTGTCCCAATTTAGAGGATCGCTTCCTTCTGCGATATGGTCGTCATCTAAGTCAAGCAGATACCAACCATATTCGTGCTCGCCTAAATCAACCGCAGGAGCACGGTTAGTGTTACCAATGTAATACAATTCCCAATCATCGGTAACATCACCTGAACATAGCAAAATATCATCCCCAGCATCTAGAACCAAGAAATCTGTATCTCTGTCATCGATAATCAATGCGTAGCTCTCGTCATCGATATTCTTCTTATTCATACCAAGATAATTTGTCGCATCCTCTGTAACCTCTCCTAAGCCGAGAGTGAAGGCTCTAAATTCCCACCATTCTGTGATCGGTAAGCCTTGCCATGTTTCGCCAGATAATCTGACTGAATCAGGTGAATCCAAGTTAGGATTTGCAATTGCATAGAATTCCATGAAATTGGTGTACGGAGTGTACTCACAGGTAGCACCGCTACAATCCCAATTTCCATCCTGGTCCGGGTCTTCGTTTGCATCAAGAGGGTCTGTCGGATTGAAAGTAGCCCAAGTCCATCCCAAAGCCGGTCTTGAAAGAGTCCCTGCGTTCTGTGAGAGAGGCCTACAAGAAGCCGTTCCGGTTGTACATGATCCGCCTGTTGCAGCATCAATCCACTGGACTTCTATGTTCAAACGAGAGGAGTAGTTATCGTTGGATTCATTCCATCCCTTTTCGTATTCATACCAATCTGGCAGCATGTCACCATCAGTATCGTTATCCATAGGATTAGTTCCGTACTTGAACACTTCACGACCATCTGATAAATTCCAATCTCTATCGTGAGAAATTACCATTCCAGCATTAACAATAGTGTTGAATGTTACAGCATCTCCGTCGGAGTCGTTGGTATCTGGGCGTGTTCCGTTTAGGTATTCCATATAATTCGTGAATGGTAAATCTCCTATTCCATTCTGAATCACATCTCCTGAAGGTGTGAATTGACGGTTCTCCCATGTTCCTTGAGCTGCAGGAGTATCGAAAGAAGTTCTTCCATACCATCCATCACTATCAGGGTCGTAATTCACATCGAATGGGTTGACTGGGTTGGTTGCCCAATGGTTCTGCGTTGTTGGGTCTGGCAAACCATAGACTGCATAACAGAACTCCCAACCATCGTCAATTCCATCTAAATCAGAATCGGCATTTGTTGGGTCTGAGATTCCAAACAAAGTTCGATTGAAGGTGTTAGGGTCTTCTGAATTGATCATGTTCATTCTTGCAGTTGAAAGTGAATCCTTTCCGCTGAAGGTATTGAAAATCGCTCTTCTAGCTTCAGCATCAGTGTAGCCTTCTTCGACATAAGCAGCGATTGTATCGTCGCCAAATCCGATTAGTCCAGAGCCTGTAGAGAGCCTTTCTGAATATTTACCATAAACACGTGCTTCATACTCGCGCTTGTTGGTGTATTGCTCATCCAATGAGATATTGCCATCTCTATCACAATCAACAGAATCCATGTCGCTGTCCAACCATTGGTCTGAATCAATTAGTGGATTCATTGACCAACGGTTGTTCTCGAGGTCCCAACTTGTAAACCAGTACTCGAAACCGTCAATCATCCCATCATCATCTGTATCAGAGATTGTTGGGTCAGTGATTCCCATCAATGTAGAAATGAAATTTGTTGGGATACCAGTAGATTGCCATTCTTGGAATTGGTCAAGATGTCTCTTCCCTCTTTGACCCTTGTCGAGAATAATTGTGTACACTCTCTGAGCTTTTTGGGTTGGGTCATTGAGGTCTCCGTCGATGTGCATAAGCGGAGCATCTAAAGGATGGTTTTCTCCATTCATCGGATTAGTTGTGACCAATGAAAACTCTTGGGCATCCGTCAATGCATCATTATCGGCATCGAATGATCCATCTCCTGGAACAAGTGGGTTAAGAGTCCAAGTCTGCGCAGTATCGTTCCAAGCTGTGAACATTAATTCTAGGCCATCAAGGAAACCGTCTCCGTCAGTATCTGGATTTGTTGGGTCGGTTGTCCACCCTGAAACATTGATCAGATCCTGTTCTATGAATGAACCGAAAGACTCTGAATTAGTTATTCCAGACCATTGTTGCAGAGTGAATCCTGCCCCCACTGTTGTTACGTACCACTGAGGGCTAGAACGGTTTGCATTTGTCTCTGAATATGCCGGGTCGATGCTGTTGTATTCCTCCCAGTTGCTCATTCCATCATCATCCGAATCATCCCATCTATCATTGGAGTTTAATGGGTCAAGTGACCATTTTGCGTCAAGTAATTCCCATCTAGCATACCAGATTTCCCAGCCATCCGGCATACCATCTGAATCGCTGTCAGCATCGGTTGGGTCTCCTGTTTGTGTTCCGTCTCCGAAGTTAGATTCTGGAGTGCCCCAATCTGAAATGTTTCTGAACAAGTCTGTTGTGAAATTGTTTGGAATCATTTCTCCATCCAAACTCATATTCCCACTGAACAAATCATCACGAATGTTGTATTCTAGCCAGTTCACGAACGCTTCGTTTTCTTCTATCACACCATTGTGGTTGATATCGTAACCATCACCATCGGGATTTTCGAATGCATCGCTACCGTTTAGAGGGTTGATTCCAACTCTCGATACATCCCATGTACATGCCCCTCTAGCTTCCCAACCATCAGGAAGACCATCTCCATCAGAGTCAACATTGTTTGGGTCCGGCTCAGCCCATTGAGAGGCAGCTGTCTCGGTTTCTAAATGACTCTCCAGCAGATCTCCTGCTAGACCTGCATCCTTGACAAGGGACCACTGATACTCACACAAATTTGTCAGGCCATCTCCGTCAGCATCCCAGTTCGCGTCATCAGGGTCGTTAGGATCCATTGTCCAATTGTTGGAACCAGTAAATGTGGAACCAATCCATCTCCTATGTTCAATTTCCCAGCCATCAGGCATTCCATCGCCATCAGAATCGGGGTTGGTAGCGTCTGTTCCTCTGTCAATACCAAGTGATGCGAGATATGTTGTATTTGCTGCTAAGCCCGCAGCATCTCCACAAACATGCTCGTAATCATATTGATTTGTGTAATGGCACCACAAAGGCGTGAACTCATGGAATAAACCGAAGTATTCTGCGCCATCTCCGATGCCATCGCCATCTGTATCCACGACTCTTGGGTCAGTAGCATTGTAACCATTTGCAGTTGTGGCTGTATATCTGAATTCATCCAAATTTCTCCAGAGTCTTTCGTTGATTGGGTCTGAGTCAAGGTTGACACCATCGCCGTCAGCATCGAGTAAAGCATCCCATGGATCGGTTGGGTCGAGACCATAACGCACTTCCCAACCATCTAACATTCCATCTGCATCTGAATCATTTGCCATTGGGTCCATCAATTCAAGATTGGAATACTTTCCTGGACCTATTCCCAAAAACACCGTCTCAACACCTGCAATTTGGTGTACTGTGATTGCTGAAATTAGCCCCGGCACCCATTCTTGGTTTGTCATTCCGTAGACAGCAGCATAGCCACCGCTGAGGGACCACAGTCCCCAGCCAGAACCAATCAGGATTTCATCACCTGTAGAGTGTATAGAGTGAATCTCATTTGCAGAGTCAACGGTTACTCCGTCGACTCCTTGGTGCTCATAATCACCGCTGTGAGTGAGGAATCCCGATAGCAAATCGAGGCGATGCAGGCCAGAAGGAGTGCCTACCCAAACAACTTGCATTTGGCCACCTTCTGGGCCGTCTGCTTCTAGCGCATTTACAGTTGCAGGGTTTGCTCCACCTTCAGCACCGATGGCTCGAAGTTCATCGATATCTGTAGCAATTGTAGTCGGTTCAGGTGAATAGTAAAATTTCCAATTTGGAACTGCTGC
>DAGO01000019.1:5439-28879 GCA_002498185.1 Euryarchaeota archaeon UBA10
TGAACAATCGATGTAGCTGTTGCATTACCGATACTCATCGCATCAGAGATACCATTGCCCACTGACAATTCTGTTATTGACAAATCATTGATTTGGAATACAGAGCCAAAGCCTCCAAACCCTAGTGCTATGACATAATCATCTCCACCATCAGCGACTAATTGTGCTCCTGCAGTGTATCTCCCGGGATAGAAACTCCACAGAGAGATATCTCCAAGTGAACCATCCGTTATTTCTGCAATCCAAACGCCACCTTCAGTCACCATTACGATGTGCGATTCGAGTACAACCATGTCGTGCAAATCATGACCTTGGGGCAATTCATAATCTGTGGAAACTGCATTTTCGAAATCGATAACTGTGACTCCAAGCTTAGAGCCGACCCAGAGATATGTGCCATCGTCATGCAATTCTCTAACATCATGATTCAAAATTGAAATCTCGTCAGAAGTGGCCTCTGGAGATAGTACATATTCCGTGTATGTATCTTTACTAGCACCAAGTTCGACAGAACGCATTCCCGATTTCACCATATTTCCATCATCTAAATGAACGAAGTATTCCTCTAGCGTGGAGAGTTGCTCGCCTACTGCTAATGCCTCTTCAGAACGGGCTGCGTCAACACTAATGATGCCGTCTCGATTAGCATCCCAGCCATCATTATCCAAATCGATAAGTGCGTTGGAGCGGTTCAGTGGGTCCAAGCCGAAATGAATCTCCCAGCCGTCTGTTATTCCATCGCCGCTTGATGGGAAAAGGCGTCGATGCTTTACTCCGTCATAGTTGAAACGGTCACTATCTTCTTCGACAGGATTGGTCCCTAACCAAATGTATTCGTCAATGATGTTTTCTGTACCGTTACGAGCACATGCTTCGAGAATATTTTGGAAAACCGTAAAATTGGAATTTTCGGTAATGAAAGGCCATTCATTCAATATAGATGATTCAGGATTTGGCGCATAGCATCTTAGCCCATCCAACTCATTGGTCCAATTATTTGGAGAACCAAACTGATATTCCTCGGGAGAGGTCAGCAATTCATTGACCGTTAGGAAACCATCCCGGTTCACGTCGAAACCATCATCGTCAGGGTCTAGGTCAGCATCACTGGCGTTCAATGGGTCGAAGTATTCGCAAACGAAGCGTTTCTCTTCGATGTCGAATCCGCCTAGCTTTTCGCACATGTGTGCTTCAAAACCATCTGGCAGTCCGTCGCCATCTGTATCAGAAACTCTAGGGTCAAGATACCATCTTTCACCTGATTCATTAATCACGCCGGTCAGACCTCTTGTGAAACCAGGGTCGGTACATTCAGCCGGATAAGGCCAGCAATATTCTTCGGTAGCATTCAGTCCATCAATGTCGATATCAATGTAGGCATCTGAGGCATTGTCTCTATCAAGACCTTTCATCACCACTGCACGATTGTCAGGAGATGAGAAATTGATCCATTCGCTGAACAAATTTTCATGCACATCAGGGATTTTGTCTCCGTCCGAATCTGTAGCAGGAGGACGTGCACCCTCAGTCATATTGGGATTAGTAGTTCCCACATTTGAGATTGCAGGCAATTGTGAGACAAAGAACAATCCTAGAACTACGAGAACAGTCATCAAAAGCGTCGATTGTGAGCGTCGCATCGGAATCACCAGTGGGCGCGGTAGCACCCAAGCGCACTGAACTACTGAATCAGCCTTAATAGAGTGATGGAGCATTGTTCAGACTCGGATTACCTACGGTAATCCAAAATTCACTATGAAAAGTGCATATTTTTATTGATTTCAAGGGGTGGGTTCAAGGGCTAAACGCGATGCCGACCAAGAGTTGGACATGTCGCTAGCATTCACTCATCTTGGCACAGGCAGTCGCGGAAACGCGACGCTTGTTGAGAGTGGAGATGCTAAAGTTCTCATCGACCAGGGTTTCTCGGGAAAACAGCTGGAAACTCGACTAGCAAGAATGGACATTAGGCCGCAAGAAATTGATGCAATTGTCCTAACACACCATCATGGCGACCATGGCGGAGGTGCATCAATAGCTCAGAGGCGATGGGATATTCCGATTTACTGTAACGACAGAACAGCAACTGCGCTAAATCTTGACCTTAGGAATGTGCATCTGTTTGAAAGTTTAGAAGCACTAGATTTCGCAGATGATTTAGCACTATTACCTGTACCAGTACCGCACAGCGGTGCAGACAATGTTGCATTCATTGCAAGCCATCGGGGAGAAAGAGGAGCAGTGATCACAGACCTCGGCTCATGGACTGATGAATTAGTCAACCACGTCTCGGGATGTCAGCACATATCAATCGAGGCAAATTACGATAATAACCGTCTTTGGAATGGCCCATATCCCATGAGGCTAAAGGATAGAATTGCTGGAAGAGGTGGTCACCTTTCAAATGACCAAACTGGACAATTCCTTTCGCATGTTGTAGACAAGAATACTAGGTCGATTGTTCTAACGCATTTGTCAGAGAAAAACAACGCTCCACACCTTGCTGAATCAACCGTTCTTTACCATCTTGATGACCTGTTTGAAGGCGACATTCAGATCTCGCTTCAAGACGGTCCTGAATTCACTCACCATATCGGTCAAACTGAATCTGAACGAGTTGCCCGGGAAGGAATAACTCTGCGCGGATGAGCCCTGTAAGGGCTCGCCATTGGTGAAACCATAAGAGGGGGGATGATTCTCTCCTGAATGATGAGGTCACGGAGTAAGCACGATGATGACCTCGCCGTGAGCGAAGTCATTGGTGTAGTAATGCTTCTAGCAATGGTCGTAACAATGATGGGAGGAGTGTTTGTTTTCTTAACTCCGTATGTCAATGATTTCCAGGATAACACAGCATGGTCAAACGCTAATGGCATCGCAGAAAGGCTGGATGGGAGAATTGATGTCGTAGCAGGCGCCAGCATTGATACTGGATTGCGAACCACGGTCCATGCCACTACTAGTGCAATTTCGCCACTAATCGGTGCTGAAGTTTGGACTGTGGCAGCGGACCTCACCGATACTGAAGTGGTGACTGTGACATATTTGAATCAGACTACGTTCAGTGTTTTTGCTCAAAATGAAACCGCAAACCGTGCTCTTATATGGACTCAATCTGGGCAACAAATCGTTAATTTCAGTGCGAGTAACGAGGCTGTGATTATTGAGCATCTAGTCAATGTTGCAGACACATACATCGTCACAATTTACGCTGACGATGAAGAACTTCATCGCCATGCTCAAATTACAATTTCTGGTTTGATGATCAAGACTAAGGTGCAGACTGGTGAACATTCCATTGCATTACTAAACGATGCTAGATTTGACAAATTCTCGGATGAGACATGGACTGTTTCATCACCCCCTGACATGAACATTGAAGAGTTATTTGACGGCACAATGCGTGCAAGCTTGTCGCTTAGGGATGTTGCAACAATTGGATCAATTCCTGATGGAAGAAACGCAGTCTTTGATATCCGCTCTGCCGGCCCAATTACCTTATTCAGCGGAGATGCTTGGAACTTCAGATACACTTACGTCTCTTCTCTAGGACCTACAGTTACACCACAAATGACTGAAGGTTGGCTAACCGAATACAACTTACACAGAGCATCAGATACTCTGGACCAACACCGTGGAATTAGTCCTTGGTTGAGGACGAGTGGCTCTGATGGAATGACAATTGATCATGGGAATTCTGTCATTGATTTGGAAATTGAATTGCAATTGGTGGAGGTTAGCAAATGAGGCCTTGCAACCTTCATCGCGATGAAGAAGCTGTTAGTGCAGCAGTTGCAACAGTGCTCCTTTTCGGTGGAGTGATTTCTATCATAGGCCTAATGCTTCTTTCAATGATGCCAATCATTCAAGAACTTGAAGGTTCACTGAAAAGGAACGATATGCAAGCTCAGATGGAAATTATGGGTCATGAAGTGACATTGTTGTCAGAATCAGGATTGCCAGGAGATTCATCAGAAGTCGAATTGATTCCTGTCGATGGTGAGTTGCGCTGGGATAGATTGAGAGGCGGCATGTGGTATTCCGCATCATGGTATCAGGATGACACATTCAGAATTCAAGGCGCCCTCGATTTGGACAGACACATCGATGTACGACATGCTGAAAGTAACGTGCAAGCAATTTGCTATGAAGACATGAGGTTAGGCCCTGATAGACCGTTTATTTTTACTCCAAATGCAGAAACAGATTCTGTATTGGTTACACCGAAACACGGTTTGACAATTCCTCTTGGACCAGTGATGGTTGAGCAGAATGGGGTAGAATATCCGCTATCGATTAGTGAAGTAATTCGCTTGGATTCCGATTCCCAAATCACTTCCAGTCATGACCTGACGGGTATTCAAATTCGTGGAGATTCCGGTTCTACTATCGTCCCTCCAACAAAGGCCAACCCTGCAACAGGAAAGGGACAACACTGGGCCGTACCCCTACCTGCTGGGCAAACAACAGTCGAAATATTCGCTGATGATGATATGTTAGTACAATGGGAAGCACCTGGAGATAGCGGTAATCAAGCCGTAGTACAATCCTCTGCAGTCAGAATTGCCAACTCGTGGACAAAGAGCATCAATATGACATCTGACGGACTTCTTGAAATCATTACTGATGTTGATGCGCACATGATGATTACAGTTGGAAATGAAGGACGAACTTCATTGCTCGGAGAAGAGGGGAATTATTACTCGAAATACTTCATAGCACCCCACAGCTCTGGAAATCTTTCGATAACAAATCCAAATGAAAATGCGGCAACGGTGACATGGAAGAGTGGCGGAATTTCGGTACCAGCAAACCAAACAAGTGTTGTTCCTTGGCCTCCTTCAAATATCGATAGTGCTGCCAATGTAGAAAGCAGCGAGAATATATTGGTCGAATGGGGAATTGGAAATTCTGGCATGCGAATGCTTGCAGCTACCGATACTGGACAAGTAACTGGGTTGGATTTCACTGAAGACGATTCTGAAACAACAATCAACTATACATCTGAATTTGGAGACTATGAATCCAAACTCACACTCGATGGTGATTCAGGAATAATGATCCTTGAAGATGAAGGTGCAATGAGATGTATTGCGATTGACCAAACCGCCTCAGGATGGATTTCTACTACCCTGCCTTGGAAATCAATGAATGGAATACCAGAAGGTCAAATCATTTCTGCATGGAGAGATGGCGACCACCCAGCAAGTATTGAAATTACGCTGATTGGGGTCGAAGGAGATTCAACACATGCTAACCTTGCAACAGCATGGGCTTTCCACATTTCACGACTTACCTATGAATTTGATACATCCATTACAGGATTAGAAGTGGCATGGAGCGCTGGAGCGATCGTTACCAACCATCCCGAACTGGAGCCAACAATTCTTGTTGGGCCAGCAGACAGACAAGGCCCGGGGCCAAGATTCAGTGCGACCGTGCCATCATTACATCCAACTGCCAGTTCGGTTACAGGAAGTGGAACGATGAATCTCGACATTGAGTTAAGCATGAGAGAAAGTCTAGCCTCAACCACAGCATATGATGTGCGCAGAGGGTGGGTTGGCCCATACGGCGATGCTGTGGCATCATGGTCCAGCACCGGTTTGGAATCATCAGAGGACTGGATAGTGAATCCAGGGCGCATTGACTTATTGACAGATTATGTTGGTTGGGTTCCAGTCCCTACACACGGCCCAAGTGAAGCGGTTTGGCATACTGCTGGCCAACCTATTCAATTCAACTTACAGATTAGTAGCATAGATGTTCACATTTCGGAGGCTGCTTCATGAGAGGTAAACTAGTTCGTGACCAATCCGCTGCAAGCACTGAGTTAGGATACATTTTCACATTTTTACTAGGAGTGCTATTCCTTTCGATGTTCAGCGTCTGGGCATTCGGCTTAGAAACCTCAACTCGAGAAAATTGGAACACTACTGCGGTGGATGTCAACATGGCAGATATTGCAGCGGCTGTGGAAAGAGCAGATCTTGCGAGCAGAGAGGATAGCAGTGTGCGCTATGCAGAAGTTGTCAGTTGGCGATTAACTGAAGCAGATGAATCAGAATTCGTTTTGACTCTAGATGATGAGGGCCTACATTTAGACCATCCAGAGAATGTATTGGACAGAGACGTTTCGATTTCAGCCACAGGTTCTGGAACTTATGATGGCAGAATTGCTCTATCTGGAACTACAGAGATTTGGGTTGTCTATGATGAAGGAGTAACCTACCTAACAAACACTAGGCCCGATTTCTAATCAGCGACCCATGACAGCTGTGTGAACCATCATCTGGACTTCTCGCATTCTAGTTTGTGCGCCTAACTCTCTGAACACCGAAAGTGCGCGTTGCAGATACTCCATTCTACGTTGTCTGTCAGGAGCAACTCCTCCTAGTCTAGCTAGTAATTCTCCAATTTGCATTCGCAAATCATTGGCTTCAGAGATGACAAGAGCTTCGCGATAACGCTCTAGTGCTTCCTCAATTCGTCCACTATCTTGCAGAACTTCTCCCAACAATATGGAAACTTCCACCAGTGCAAGAGGGTCTCCTGCTTCTCCCATAGTTGACAGAGCATCTGTGTAATGATGGAGTGCTAAATCTGCATCCCCACTCTTAGCATAGTAGCGACCTAGCACCGCTCTTGCACGTGCATGTAAAATCGCATCTTCTCCAGATTCTGAACGCTCATATGATGATAATGCGTGGTCTCTAGCCCGGTCACTCTCACCAAGGTCCAATAGTGCCCTTGCGAGAACAATTTGTGCTGGAATCAACTCCAGTGAATCATCACTAGAAAGAATATTTTCAACTTCAGAATATGCTTCTAGTGCCTTATTCTTATCACCGCTACGCCTCAAGATGTACCCCATATTGTTGTATGAGCGAGCAGCACCAACTGCATCACCGATAGAAATGAACAATTCTAGAGCCTTTCTGTGCATGTTTAGGCTCGAATCTGAGTCCCCTCGCTTCAGGGAGATATCTGCTAAGTTAGACAGGATGTCTGCGATTACATCGTCAAGGCCTGCCGCCTCCGCTGGAGGCTTGGCTTGACTGAACGCTTCCTCCGCTTCGTCGAATCTTCCAAGAAGCGCCAGAACTTCACCACGCAATCTATCTATTCGACATGCGCTTTCAGCACCCACAGATTTTGTGTCAACAGACTCTAGAAGTCCGAGCAACTCGATATGACCTTCTTTGACTAGATTGCGTCCCTCTTCAACAATAATGTTAGTTGCATCTTCGTGCCTGGATGATGAAATTAGATGATAGATCAATTCCAACGCGATTTGGCTAGAACTTGACTGCTTCTCATACCATGCAACCGCTTTATTGTGCAACTCTTCTTTGGATTGCTTGTCAAGACTCTGTAGAAGGAATTCTCGAATTAAATCGTGAACATCATATGTCTCTGAATCTGCGTGTCTTGCTAGTCCAGACTCCACAAGAGAGTCTAATTCATCAACATTCAAACCCTGTTCAGTTAGCGCTTCGAGTTCTATTGGTTCACGGAATACGGACAGTGCGCCTAACAATCTTTTTTGCTCTCCAGTCAGTTTTGAGAAAATCTCGATGTTTACGTAATTCTCCAAAGATTCGTGGAATGCTCCAGCCGACGCTCCGCGGTTAATCAACTCAAGCACGAGCGGGTGCCCACGACTTAATGAGTGAATGTAAAGCAATTTTTCTTGGTCCAAATCATCGAATGCTGATAGGAGCGAACGAGTAGAATCCTGATCTAATCCTTCCAAAGGTAAGACCAGAGAAACAATTCTCCCATCCGCGTCCTTCAGAGGTACAACTTCCTTGAATGAGCGGGAGAATATGACTAATCCAACATCGCCCTCACATTCCACCAAACCTCTAGACAGAGCTTGGATTGTTTGGTGAAGTGTCTTATCACTGACCTTATGATAATCATCTATCACAATCAATGCTGGAGAATTAGATAGTGCGTCTAAGATAATTCGTGCAGCATCCGCAGCCTTAGGAACAGGGGTCGCTGAAATATAGTCAGCAAGCATCGAGTCCCCGATGTTAGATAGCCAGTCAGCTAGACTTTCGAAGAAAGCTCTGCTACCGTCCCAATCTTGACAACGGTGGTACATCAGGTTCCTGCGATGCATGAAAGATTCAATCACTTTAGCAGCCATTGATGTTTTTCCTATTCCTGCAATTCCAGGAATCATCAAAGTCGTAGAACGTGCTTCGAGCAGATTTACCATATTCTCCAATTCAGTTGAGCGACCATAGAAGTGGCGTAGTCGAGGAAGGTCTCCTAAACTGGTGACTAATTGTTTCTCAACATGTTTTGACAAATCTCGCTCTACCAAATCGGCAGATAGAGATCTGACATCTAAAACACCATTGTCATCGAGATATCTTATGACATCAACTGGACGCATGGTAAATGGCAACTTGTCTTGGATTTCCCCAAGGGTCGAAGCAATCGTATTACCTCCTGGCAAAATGGCTCTCAGCTGGAATTCTCTTAGACGCTTCCAAGTATCTTCAGCAAGATTCATTCCCGAATCGGTTAAGAAATACGCCTTGCGTTTGCGGCTAACTCCCTGAACGTGGGCCTGTCTCTCTACGAGTAATCCTTGGTCTTTCAATCCAGCAATTGCTCTTGGAACGTTTGAGCGAGCGATTGCTACAGCGTTTGCTATTCCCATTTGAGATAGTGCAAATGGAACTTCAACCGAATTCATGAAGTCCGCAAAATCAGACAAATGTAGTAGGATTCTCTCCTGAACACCTGGCTTTGGTCGCGCGGCCATAAACCTTCATCCCCCCAGTCCTCTTAGAGTGTTGTGTCTCCCCGTCCGAGGAATCACTGTTGTGGAGGTCGGTAGTTTGGATCTGCAACCCACTGGTTAGACTGAGCATCCCAAATCCAACCTGGATGTTGCGGTTGTGCCGCAGGTACTGGAGCCGGAGCAGGTGTTAGTTCGCCTGCTGCTTGCTCTGCAGCCCTTGCCTTAGCCCATGCGTATGGGTCCTCTTGCTTCTGTTGTTCCATAACAGCTTCAGGGTCATCTTCAAACTCTTCTTCAAACTCTAAGAAGAAGAACGCACCGACACCCAATAGAACTGCAATTGCTACAACTGCGATGACAATCCAAACCCATGTAGCTAATCCTCCCGAATCAGGTTCCCCGCTCTGGAGAGTTATCCTGTTGTTGTCATCCTTACCGATGAACTGACCATCTTGTGCGAAGTAAATTTGGTAATCACCATCATCACCTAACTGTGAGGATGAAATCTCCATCGACCATGTTCCATCAGCGGATACAACTGTCGTGTTCAGCAATGTATCTCCCTTCAGGAGACGTGCCTTAACCTGCGAGTTAGGTAATCCTGTTCCTTGGAATTCTGCCGAATCGCCAAAGGTAACTGTTCCTGAATCGCTTCTTTGTGCTGTGAACTCAACGCCCTTTACGATGAAATTAACCTGATAGGAATAAGCCACAGAGTCGTAGATGTCCCTTGCTTCAAACATGACTCCTTGCATCGACCAATCTGAAATTTCACTCGACGTTTGGTACATTGAATCCATTGGATTGTAGATTGCTTTACCTTCAGGTGTGATTCTGATGTGATATGCATAATCATCATCTATCGCGGTTGAAGGGTCATCACGTACATCGAAAACCATGTGGCTTGATTGTGGCCCGACTCCATCTGAATCATTGAAGTAATTCAGCAAGTTGATTTCTACACCTTCGCCACACTTGTCGAATGCACTAGACCTTTCATCACAGAAGATTGTGACAGTATCAACCCATCCGTCTGGATTGAAAGTAGGTGCAATGTTGTCCGCATCAGCAGGATTGTCAATGATAATACGCACAGTTTCAATCATTGAATAATCTACACCGTCGTATGCTTTGACATGAACTTCGTACTGCTGGTCGTGAATCAAATCGCTGGTATCCCAATAAGTCATCCACGCACCGTTAGGCTGGAATGTAGTAATTGGGTCAGGACCGCTATTCAATTCTATACCGCTAGCTAAATCGACAACTGAGATTTCAACTCTAGTCACTTGACCGTCGTTATCCCTTGCGACACCACTGATGATTGTCTCCTCGGATGCACGAACGCTCTCCATCGGCAGAGGTTCGCTTACTTGGACAATTGGAATTCTGTTGTCATTGTCAATGTCGATTGTAACAACTTCAGGGTTGCAAACATCGACTGTTTCGTGACAGTAATTCGCATCGCTCGCCCATACTGTGAATGTGTACGAACCACTAGGTAGAGATGAGAAGTTCCATGAATCAGACCAAACTGTTCCTCCTCCGTTGTTAGCTGGATAGTTCGCGGAGTAGTTGTTAGGACCAACTACACTGAACCAGATGTCGCGAATGTCGCTACCTTGGACACCTTGATAGTCATCAGAGGCGGTTCCGCTGAACAATACCTCTTGGCCATCATGTGTTGAGCCATCCAATGGCGCATCTAGGTTAATCGTTGGAGGATTGATGTTCAACTTGAAAATACGAGTTGTAACAATCGATTCATCCAAACCGTCGTATGAACGGATTCTGAAAGTAACATCTTCTTCGAAGTGATTTGCCATATCCCAATCGAAACTCCATGACTTGAATGGCCAGTTAGTCATCGTGACTTCACCATTTGCTCCAGAGGTATCGGTTGCCAGATACCAATCTGAACTACCATGAGGTTGTATTTCGACTCGCTTGATGTCCCCGAATTGCTTCAACCAGGAATCATAATCGTTGAAGTAAGGTCCAGAAATTCCATCATGCGCAGAACCAGTTAGCGAGATTGTTCTTGCGAACGAGGTTCCATCATTCTGGTCAACGCTAACCGATGGCTCAATGTTGGCAAGATTGATTACTTCATCAACCATTCCAGTAAGCGTGAAATCATGTGTTGATGTTCCCTTGGTGAACTTCTTTGCCTCAACAGAGTAAGTTGGCATTTCTCTGCCACCATTCTGACAATCAGGATCTTGTCCATCGACTAAAGTGTCACCGTCATTGTCTGCTCCATCTCCACAAGAATCCTCACCTTGGCCTGTAGCAATATGGTCCCAGTTAGTATCAATGTGGAAGTTGGAAGGTAAGGTGACCCATGGAGTGAATCCAAAGGCGTCAGTAGTCATATTGTACAGTGGCTTGCCATTTGCATCCTTGATTGTAACTAGGGCATCTGCAACCTGTGAGTTGTCAGCCTTAACTTGGTAGCGAACTAGTTCACCTTGTTCAACTTGAACACCCCACGCCGTATTCTGATTCTGGATGTGAATCTTAGAACGGTCAAAGTTCTGCACATCTGAGTATGTGAACGTAGTCGCATTTTGGTTTACCTCCATTGAAAGAGGCATGAAACGAGGAGGCCATTCCGCAGTTAGTGGCGCCTTGATACACTCTGAGGAATCCCATGGACACTCTGCACCACCCCAAGAAAGAGAGACTGGGTAGAGTTCGTTACCGCCTGGGTCAGGCATGAACTCACTCTGAACTGCTACTCTTGATTCTGTGACGTTGTAAATCTGTGAAGCATTTGAGTAAGAGTTCTCTGAGAAGTATGCAATTGAACCGTACTTGTTACCATAATTATCATCATAAAGTGAAACATTAGCTGCGAATCCTCCTACTTCGATATCGTTACCTTGAGCGTTTACAATTCCACCCTTGATTCTGAATCCATCACCGAGGTTATTTGTGACGATGTTATCCATGAATGTCGCAGAGGACATGTAGACGTGGAAAGCAGGACAAGGGAAGTCTCCTCCATACATGTACTGGGAATTACATGTTCCAGTATTGTTGGAAACTACGTTGTTGGCGAAGTATAACCTTGCCTTTGTAGGTGCTGGGACATTCCATCCCTGGTCCTTGTGATGGTATTCACCGATTAGAACAGGTTCCTTTGCAGTGTTTAGGATTGTGTTGTTTTCTGCAGAAACATCTGACTCACCGTACACCCACAATCCGTTCCATCCACCGATTGGTCCAATGACGTTGTTGTTGATTGTAACAAAGGACGACCTGATACCGAAACCTGAACCTTCAGATGACCCCGAGATTGTGTTGCGCTCAGCAACGACAATAGCACCATCGTATGCTGTAATTCCTGCACCCTCGGTTGGAGTAATTGTATTATCAGAAATTACGAATGTGTATTGCTGCCCATTAGTCACCAAGTGAGAATTTGTATCGATAGCGTTACACTTTGATGTGATAGTTGAGTTTGTGAGATAGCCACTGCTTGAACGTAGGAAAGCACCGTACGAATTATCGGTAATAGAAACTGTATCCATCCTAACGAAGGAATTCTCCAGATAAATCGCAGAACGGCCTCCACCTTGTTGACCACAATCGGTTTCCTCACCAGTAAATGCAGAGTTTAGAATCTGCATAACCACCAATCCAGCACCGGCACCATAAGCCTGTATTGCTGCTCCTTGGTAGCCTTGGCCATCGGTACCAACAACGAATGTTCCACCATCAAGGGTAGGTGAAGCACCATCGAACGCCAGTACATTTGTGGTATTGATGTCGATGAAAGTAGGATTTGTTACGCTAAGACTTGCACCATCGAAAATCATTGCACCGTACTTGATTGTACCCTGGCCATCAATGTCGACTGGTATTCCATACGCACCGTCGAGGGTGACATGGTTCATTCTCGTGAGTGATTGATCGATTGTTGAAGCTAAGTAAATGCCAGAACCACATGACATGTCAGGGTTGAAGACTCCAGTAACATAACAACGTCCGGTTTGGTTAGGAGCAGGAGCGGCTGCTGAGCCCCAAATGAATCGAATTGGAGAACCTGTACTAGCCTGTGATGCCCCACAGGAAGAATCTCCAGCGCATATTGAACCTTGAATCTGGATGTTCTTGTCGGCTGGAACATTGATTGTGGTACCAGCATTGATGATCAATTTAGCACCACCTGCAACCAGTAAATCACCGTCTAAGTTCATCACTCCAGTCCATGTTTCTGTTCCTGTTATTGTTCCTGATGTAGTCTCATTAACAGCCATGACTGTTGGTGCAGTCGAAACCATGGTTACGAATAGGGAAACCAAGAATAGACTTACTAGACCGATGCTCTTACTTTTTTGGACGTTTGCTGACATATCAACACCCTCTCTAACTCTTCCAAAACAAAGACCAACTTAACACATTGGGCTTGTTTTCAATTGAAAAATATCATATTCGGTTGAAAATATCACATATTTTTGTAATAAAAAATAACATAATATCAATAAGAAGCAATAATATCAAAGTACAAAGAAGAGACCCAATGCAACGCAGCGTCACATTTTGACCCTAACAAGATACGGAAGTACGTATCTCTCGCAACCATGATTCACCATCAATCGCACCATATCCCCACCTAGAATCATGCTCAACTCCATCTACCAATGGATTAGCAGAATTCATGAGAGCAGTCTTTACATCGAGAATACATTGAGTGTCAGGATCCCTCAAATCCGGCTCTGCCTCTAGAATCAGTGCTAAGATACCAGAAACAAACACAGTTGCATCACTGGTTCCTGTAGAGGAGTAGTACTCACCGTCGAACGCAGTAGATATTACTGACACGCCAGGCGCTGAAATCTCGGGCTTTTGGTGGGGATTTTGTCTTGATTCGCCACTACTATCCTCCGATTCACCCAGAGAGGAACCCTCCCAAATCTCTCCTGCCTCATCAATCGCAGCAACAGATATCGCTTCGTTGACATTGGAAGGTGTAGCAACCCTTCCATCATCTTCACTACCACCATCATTACCGGCTGCAGCTACGACATACACTCCATTTGCAATAGCCTGTCTTACAGCATTAGTTGTTGGGCCATCTCTAGTTGCATTAGGATCACTTTCACCTCCCAAGGATAGTGATATTATGTCTGCATCGAATGTCTTCCAACACCAATCGATAGCGCTAGCGACTACATTTTGGTCCCCACTATTTCCTCCTTCACCGTCGTCACCTAATGCTGCAGCCATGCCGAGGGTTACTCCAGGAGCTATACCTTTCATATGTCCATCAGCAACAAGTAATCCTGCCATCATCGTACCATGTGCTAGATTTCCATTATCAACAGGTTGACTCGAGCCCGTAAAGAAGTCCTTGAATACCAAGTCTGTATCTTCCAAATCAGGATGGCTGATGTCTATCCCTGTATCAACCATACAGACTCTGATTCCATCCCCTGTGTATCCAGAGGATTGCAATTCCCTTGCACCTGAGTCTTCGAATGCCCATTCGGAAGTTGGAGGAGGGATTTCTATGAACAGCAATTGACTACGCCATATAGCCCAAAAGACGAGAATCAGTATCAGAAATATTCCAACATTTGCCACACGTTGAGTTGTTCTTCTTGGTCTAGATACGACTGGAACAGGCACAGGTGCCCAGCCTATTACTTCGCCACGCCATCCTTCTTGATGACCAACAGTTGCAGAGTCAGCAGCTGATACAATTCGATTATCTGTGGGCTCAGGTATAAATTCAACATTGTTGAACTCTTTTTCCTCCCACATATGACAACGCTGACGCTCTTAATGCTTGAACATATGTCTGACTCCAACCTAATCTAAGCCCGATTAAAGGGCATGATTTGGTAGTGAGTATCAGAAGCGACCAGAGGATCCCTTCTTTGCAGTCTTGAATCCGCCGTACAGTACTAATCCAGTAAGCAGGATGATTACGACTACCAACCAATCAGATTCGCCATCCTCTTCCGCCATGTTGGAGAACTTGATGGTGATAATATCTGATGTCTGACTATCTTCGTGCGTAGGAGTACCAATCACATCCAGTGTTACCTTCAATCTTGCATCACCAGGAGGCAAGTCAGAATAGTCGAAGTTTGCATAAGCAACACCATTTGCAGGAACAGTAATTGTTACCTGCTTTTGTGGGTAATCAGTGTCACCAAGCTCATCTGCTTGTAGATAGACAATTACATCCTGTGCAGTCAGGAAACCATCGTTTCTGATTGGGATTATGAACTGACCATCTGCGTTAGCCTTTGCATCAGCAGCATTAGGTTCAACTGCGCCTTCAACAATCACTAGTTTAGCAACTGAGATAAGCGCATTTGTAGATTGAGTCTGGGTTTCAAAGTCACCTTCACTGTCTGCAGTAAATTCAACCGGACATGATTCTTCAGCAGAAGCATCCGCTGGTGCGAATATTGTGAATGATTGGCTGCGCTCACTTCCAGCTGCTACAGTAATGTTAGAGATTCCTGGAGTAACTTGCCATCCTTCACAAGACAGGCTGGATTGTACAGATACTGTATCGTCACCGTTCCCATCGTTAATAATTCGCAAGGTAATCAATGTCTCATCGCCTACACCAACACCAATTGCTGCTGGAGCATCAACGAATGAGATGTTATACTGCTGTGGAACATTGACACGAACACTTACTTCGTTCGGTCCACCATCTGCTGTAAATCGCATGTTGACCGCATGACCATCATCATAGGTCTGTGTTTGGTTCTGTAGTGGTAGAAGGATTCTTGCATCCACTTCAGTAGTCAACAATTGAGATGGGTCAGAGTTGTTGGCCCCGATTCCCATTGTAACATCCATAACATCAGTCCAGTCACCGGTAGAGTTCAGGAATTCAATCGACCAGAACTCAGCATCTTGAGTAACACCAAGTCCGCCAGAAGCAGTGAATTGATCTGAGATTTCAGTTCCTTCATAGGTCAGGCTCAACTTCAAAGTGATAATCTCGTAACCATTGTCGTCGTCTTCGATAGCTGTCATCTCGCTAAGGTCTTCGCTGTCGAATACAGCGGTTCCTTCATCGATAGAAATTACTTCGACAACTAAGTCAGAGTTGATACGTCGAGTGTATTCCATGATTCTATCTTCAGCAGTGTCTTGAATGACATCTACTGACAGTCCTGCATTGTATTCCATAGTCAGGTTCAATTCGTGCTGGACAGTATCAAACTCGCTGTCCAGTACTACGTTACCTGCAGGTAGAACCATCTCGAGTTCACCGTTGGCATCGAACGCCATGTTCCACTCTAGTCCGTCACCTAAGTCGAGTTCAACCTCGACTCCTTCAGCGACATCTCCAGCATGGAATTGTTCGCTTTCGATGGATAGCCATGATGTGGATAGAGCGAGTAGACCGCCCTTCTCCATTACCAAATCAATTGATGCTCCTTCTTGGACGGATGCTTCCAATAATCCGACTGCGATACCGCCACCGTTTTCATCAGAGTCTGTTCCTTGAACAACTACGATCCAGTCGCCTGGTTGGATACTTGCATCCCAAGACAATGTGTCATCAGCGAATGATGTGGATGTGATTGTGACAGGGTCACGTACAATTCCGCTTACTGGGTACAGAGTAACAGTTGCTCCATCCAATCTTGTGCTGGCACCTAGGATATCTGTGACATTACCTGATACTGAGACCAATCCTGCACTCATCTCAAAGTCACGGCTTTCGTGAGTGTCGTTGACTGCATAGAATGTGTTGTTTCCATCAGTGTATGTCACTGTATCGAAACCTGTCTTTTCTGCAACTACTGTGTAGTTGTCACGAATCGGTACGAACAACTTCCAAACACCTTCAGAATCGGTTGCTACTGTTTGATCAAAGCCACTGTCTGAGGTAATAGAGACATTCACATCAGCGATTCCCTCGCCAGATGAAGGTAGGTCATCTTCATTCAAGTCCCAGAATATCTTACCACCAATCAAGACCGACTTGTCGATGCTTACGATTCCTGCTTCCCATGAGTTGTTTACCATACTGTCAGCAGAGTTGTAGATTCCTTCTTCTAAGGTCCAGCTCTCTAGAGTCTCAGTTCGGTTTAGAACCAATGTCCAGTTACCTGGCATTAGGACTTCGCTTATCATTCCAGAATTGTCAGACGGGCCAAGGCTGACATTGCCCAGACCGTCCAAACTCACTGCAGTAATTCTAGTTGCAGTGATGTTAGAATTGGTCAGTGATTCCTGCAACTGGATGTTGACTGTCATTGCAGTCTTTGTCTTCCAGTTCAGGTTAGTCTTTGCTCCATCAATAACCAAGACATCTCTGAAGATTTCTGTTTCGTTACTGTCAGCTGTGTACTCAGCTACCTCAACATACCATTCACCATGAGGAACATATTCTGCGAAGGTTCCATTCTCATCTGTGACTAGAGGATAGAAGTCATCTCCTGCTTCGTTTCTTAGCCAAACAGTAGAGTTATCCATCGGGAATCCGCTTTCCATTAGCATTGTTCCAGTTACAAGATATTCTGGTACAATCACTACTTCAAGCGGGTCTCCGGAACCAGCAAGACCGATGTCAATGCTTGGAAGTCCTGTGGAATACAAACGGTATTCGCTTGCATTCTCATCGCGTGGGTCATCTTCGAATAAGTCGATAATGTAATTTCCAACAGATAACTCGACTGTTAACTCTCCAGTTGTTCCGTCATACATGTCTTCAGTAACTTGGACATTCATTCCAAATTCATTAACAGCAGTGATATTGAAAGTTGGAGTAATTGCGGTTCCATTTTCCCAAACTCCATCATCGTTAGAGTCAATGAACACTCTGAGTGTCAGTGATACGTTTGCTGGGTTTGCTACTAGAATTACCTGGTCAGTTTGGTTTGAAGCATTGATTGCGACAGGAGCTACATTCATGTCAGAGTTGGAAACTGTAATTGTCCAACTATCATCGCTCAGATGCATCAGGAATGTTCCTGCTTCATCTAGTTCATCTCTCCACTCTAATCCGTTAGAATCTGTTGCGATTACTTCAGCACCTGCTGCACCAGAGATACCATCGCCCCAAGCAACTCCTGAACCGTTAACCGGAGATTCTCTCAACCATACAGCACCTTGGACGATATTTGAATCGACCAAGAATAAGTTTGTATCAGTAACTTCAGATGCGTTACTAACCAGCATACCTGCTGTCAATGTGTTACTCGAGGTACCAGCGAAACTGGATGCAGTTACGTGGAACACAAGATTCTCAGGCATTCTGAAGGCGAACGAACCATTCTGGTCAGAGATAGACTCTAGAACAATCATTCCGGAACGAGCCTCAACCTTGACATTGCTAGCTGCTTCTCTCATTTCTACAGGAACATCTGAAGGTTCGTTGAATTGAGGGTCAATTAGCAAATCATTCAACCCTGGAATTGCCCATATTGTACCGTTAACCCAAACGCTGACAGCGTATGACAAGTTGAGTTCTAAGTCATCAGTTGTGACTTCGACCTCATGCCACAGAACATGGGTGTCGTTTGTCTCATCGGAAATGATCCACTGTCCCATGTCGACTTCTGCATGAACTACTCCATTCTCATCTGAGATTGCAGTTACAGTGAACTGATTCAAGTCCGTGCTCTCTGTGTTAGTGAAAGTAACGGTTCTGTTCGCAAGGTCAATGCCTGAACCTCCATCATCTAAGTTAATCACAATGTCTCTCTTTGTTGGTACAGAAATTGCTAGTGTTACATTCTCTGAATCTAGTCCAACAGTGAAGTTCTCTTCAACCTCATACCAGCCATCATTATCGATATCGACTCTCCACTGGTAGAATCCTGTAGCCATTGGTCCGTAACTGAAGCTACCATTTTCATCGGTTACAATTGATACTGGCATTACGTCTTCTGCCAAATCATAATCGATTAATTCAATCGTTGCATTTGGCAGTGGCGTTGGGTCTCCGTTAGTGAAGTAGTCTGCATACAGTGTATCAGCGAAAATCGAACCAGGCATCTTCATTTCCAAATCGGTGACTGGTGCAATCGTGATTTCTACAGGGTCTGGAAGTAAGACTTCTCTTCCGTTCTCCATTACTGCAATCATGTTGTAAGTTCCCGGCATCAATCCGGTCTTGTAGAATGAACCTGGAGCCACCATTGGTCCAGAGAAAGTTCCCTCACCGATGAATAGTCCAGTACCGTTTGCTGTTCCAATTCCTTCGTAGAATCCAGTACCTTCGAATGTTTCACCATCAAGGTACTTTACAACTGAAACTGGACCATCAGCAGTCATTCTTCCGTTGGCGGTTACTGTACCTGCGAAGAGGTATGTATCTACTTCACCGGTTGAACAAGCAATGTGTGTGGAAGTTACATTTTCGCCATCAACAGTTTCGTTGAATGTTGGAAGAACAAATACGGTTTCGTTTCCTTCTGTTTCTTCATCACACGCCGGAGCATCGTAATCAATCCAGTTTGCTACAATTGTACCAGCACCTGTGAATGATGCGTTTGCTGTGTATGAGCGACCGTCTAGTACAGTACGTGTGTAATTTCCAGTGAATCCGTGGACAATTCCTGTGTTACCTTGTGTGTCGAATGTACCTTCTGATGTGAAGGTAACCTCTCCTGTTCCCTGAATTATTCTGGATTCGCCAGCGTTTGTTGTGAACGAACCGCTAGTAGTTGTGACTGTGTAGTTAGAGGTCATATCCCAGATGTTTCTCAGAATGAAGTCCATTCCATCAAGTGCATCGCCTTCAAAGGATTCGTGACCAGTCCAAGTGACTGTTCCAGAAACTCCACTAGATTCAACTTCAATATCGAAGTCAGTGTCGATTGAATCGCCTTCTAATCTGTCAGCTTGGACACCAGTGATGTTCTGTGTAACCTCACCCATCCAGGACATGTTTGCAACCTTACCCAGTAGGGCTGTGATCAAGTTTGTCTCACGGTCATCGTTTGTTTCAACAGTTAAATCACCAAGTCCGGATGCGTATTCACCGGTCTTGATTACGTCCTTAGCATCTACATCATCGTAAATACCTGCATATGCAGACACACGAATCTTTCCTGCAGGAACTGTGTAAGACCACTCGCCGTTTTCATCAGCATCTGTGTAACCGATTGGGATCCAATATGTGTCATCATCCAAGTCTGTATCACCCTCGCCAGAGAATGCATCTCTCTCGATTAAGATTCTAACATTTGGAAGAGGTTGTCCATCATCAGACATTGTGACGGTTCCGCCGACTTCAACACCTGGATAATACTTCAAAATCTTGACCATTGTATTAGCTTGTCCCAGAGTGTCGAACTCGTTTTCTGCATTGTACCAGTTTGCGATAACAAAGTGGTTCATCATTGCACCAGGCAATGGCACTGCATTTGTCATTATTGAGTTCGGAGTTCCTGATTGACCAAAGTGTTGACCAGGTTGCTCGGTTGTTGCAAATCCTAGTGAGGATGCGCCATAACCGACGTAAGTTCTAGCAAGCATTGTCTCAAAGAATGCTGGTGTGTGGTCGACTCTGATGTCCACAAGACTCAATGGGTCAAAGGTTGCACCAGATTGTTGATTCAATACGTCCTTGCGCATTTCCTCATCGAATTCTTCACGAGTCATTTCGTCATTGAATTGTCCTCGAGAAGTCATGTAGACTTCATCCATGAATGTGCCAAAGTCTTGTCCAGAAAGAATAGTTGGTGCTGCGAAAATACCTGTTGGGCTTCCGCCGCTGTATTCGGAACTGTACATTCCTGCACGAGGATACAATCTGTGGTCGATTGCGAAGTATCTAATTTCGTGGTCTCTGGTAATCATTTCACCAGGTGCACCTTCGTAATCTTGTACGCTGTATACATCGTTGTTTGAGAGGTCTACGTACAGGGAGTGCAATTCCTCGCTTTCGAGTGAGGATGTTAGCATCTGAGTGATTAATGCAATTCCTGCATTCGCTCTGTGGATACCTGTGCTTACCGAGTCGTACTCTTCAATCAGGTCAGAGGTGTACCAATAATCTCCAAAGATGTAGTGGGTGTTATTGGTTTCAGTATCAGATGCAGCACGGATGTTGTTGTTGAATACTGGCTGAGCCTCATCCAAATGAACGAAAGCGTAGTCTCCTACACATTCAGCACCTGAAGGACAAGCGATTGCTTCTCCATCCTCATAGACCTTGTAGTAGGTCTGTGGGTCTGCTCCAAATACACCATCTTCAATCAAGCGACCTTGTGCCATAACGACATCTCCATTGACTTGAATAACCTCGAACGAGCGCTCGATAACTCCATCAGCATCCATATTGGTTTGGATCTTGACGAATTCTGATTTCTGCTCATCTGTCAAGTGGTTTCCTAATGAGTTCAGGAAAGAGTTTGTGTGTACCCTTTCACCGGTTCTTGCCTCATTGTATGATAGGTCCGCCTCGGATAATCTCCAGATGAACATAGCTGCCAAATCATCTTGGCTTCTTGCTAGAAGCATGTTACCAGTTGCAGGAATACCGGACTGGAAGTTATCAGAAACTGACGGATGGTCACCGGTTTCCAATGCTTGGAAACCATAATCCCACCATGATACAAATGCTGGACGGTCCGAGTAGGCTTGGTCTGTGTCTTGATTCTTCAGCCAATCATACGCCATGTTCCAACCTCTATCATTGTAACCAGAACCAAATGAACCTAGATAGAATCGAGAATTCTCATCATACTCGGTATCATCTAGGATAGAGAAACCGAAATCATTCCACCTTAGAATATCTGGAGCAATGTTGTAGATTGTTTCATCCATCTCTGCTTCATGTCTTGAAGAGGATGGCATTGCAGCATCAATACCGTAACTAGCATGCTGGCTGATTAACATCAACAACACAAGTCCAATAGCGCTGAATTGTGGAGTTCTCCAAACTGCCTTACGGGCATTGGTGATTCTCTCACCAGGGGTTCTGATACCCATTCTTCTCCATGAGCGGGCCATG
Source organism: Euryarchaeota archaeon UBA10 (assembly GCA_002498185.1). Taxonomy (GTDB): domain Archaea; phylum Thermoplasmatota; class Poseidoniia; order Poseidoniales; family Poseidoniaceae; genus MGIIa-K1. Next base: position 27,156 of record DAGO01000019.1, read on the forward strand.
TTACTTGCACCGCTTGCGCCCCATAGGGTGACAATACCCCAAGCGCCCATTACCGCCATAGCAGGAGCAGCGTTGAACAGGAATCTTCCTGCGGACCAAGCCATGTAAGCTGCAACGATAACCCACATTCCTAGAATCAGTTTGGTCTGACTCTTCTTGACAATACCGTCCCACAATGCGATGATACCCATGACAATTGCCAGAACGAATACAATCGGTCCGAAGGATGCGAACAACTGTCCACGGCTTGGAGCACTTGCTTCAGCAATTGTTCCGAAGATTTTGTTCTTCGTGAAGTATCCTGAACCAGTAGTTAGGATTTCCCAAGCATTGGACTGGTCGGTAATTTGCAAGATGTAGAGGACTAAACCAAACACAATTCCACCAGTGAATAGCGAACCTAGGACGAGTAGCCAAGGCTTGTCACGGAATCCGGTTGTAATCCATGCAATTGCAACAGTGAACAATGTGATGAATAGTAGCGGAGTCAATCCTGTTGAATTCAAAACTAGGTTCAACTGTGGGTGTGCGTAGAATGGTAGAACCATGATGAAAATAGTTCCCAACATCATGATGTTCAAGGCAGATAGGATTGTGCTGTCCTTTCTTCTAAACATGTTCATAGCAACTTGTACGAAGTATGCAAGGAAGATAATTGCAGGACCGTATACGAAACCTTTCCATCCAAGTGCGACGATACCGAAACAGACACCTGCTGCAATAGCATTAGCAGAAGCCTTTCTGCGCTGCTTGAGTACTTCAGACAAAGCCTTGATGATTCCAGAAGGATATGCGTTTGTGTATCGAGATAGACGCTCATCTCCACCAGCCTTTACTGCACGTAGATAGAACATGAATGCAGCAGTTAGGAAGAGTAGCACGTATGAGTCGTGGTCAGCCATAGCCCATGTCGACTTTTGGACGTGGGTTGGCATGAATGCGATTAACCAAGCAGCGATTACACCAGCTCCCTTTCCGAAGTTGTCCTTTGCAATCGCAGCCATAGGGAACACGATTAGCGCACCGAATACTGCAGGTAGAGCAAGCATAGCATACCAAACAGATGCATCAGATGAAATTCCAAGATTTGTTAGAAGCATTGCAACAAGTGCCATTGACCAAGAGAACAATGGCGGACGAGGGTTGATACCTCCAACTGGGTAGTTTCTGTCAGCATCCCAAATCAAGTGTGCATTTTCTGCGATGACATAGTCAACAACACGCTTCATGTACCAAGGGTCAGAACCTCCAGTAAGGTCCCAAGATTCCAATCCTGCTGAGTTCATTGAAGGTACAAAGTACCACTGAACTCTGATTGCTAGAGCAACCAGGAAAGCAGTGAATGTCATAATTCCTGCCCAGTGGTTAGACCAGAACACACGGGCCTGACTTGGCTCATGCAATTCTCTGTTCATCCACCCACCGTAATCTTCGTGGGTTGCGAACCAGTAGATTAGAACTCCAATGAAGAAGGTAATTCCAAACCAAATCCAAACAGCCCAACTTCCTTCGAAGCTTTCGTTAGCCCAGTGATTGGATTCATACAGCGAAGAAACGATGTAAAGGACCCACATTGAACCGAAGAACAGTGCTCGTGTAAACCATCTTTCAGCACACATCCATGCACATGACAATGCAACTACTCCAGTTAGTGCTGCAGGCCAGAATCCAATGTATCCGTGATACCCTTCTTCAGACCAAATTGCTAGAATGTCCATGTCTCC
>DAGO01000025.1:0-305 GCA_002498185.1 Euryarchaeota archaeon UBA10
GGAACCGGAAGCGTAATCCTGTGTGATGAAGACCCTGTAGGCAACATTTGTACTGACGGATTTGACAATGACAAGGATGGCATGGTTGACTCTAATGACAATGATTTCGACGGCGATGCCGATTGTTCATCAAACGATGATGACGGAGACGGAGTTGCTGATGAAGACCCTAACGGTTGGGACACCGATGGAGATGGAATGCCAGATGGCTGGGAAGCTTCCAATGGGCTCAACGCAACATCTGCATCAAACGCAGATGGTGCAAATGGCGATCCGGACGGTGACGGATTGATCAACATTTACGA
>DAGO01000025.1:695-13574 GCA_002498185.1 Euryarchaeota archaeon UBA10
TCTTACACAGAGACTACAACCCCTTGTTCACCACACCTTGGAATTGGTCCCGGCGGATGTGCAACATTGACTGCTGAAACAGATGGAATTACTTCGACGAACCCACTTGACTCGGATACTGACAACGATGGATTGAATGATTCCCATGAAGCACTGACGTTACTTACAGACCCAACAAATGTAGATACAGATGGCGATGGCATAAATGATGGAATTGAGGTCAACGGACAATACGGTATCCCTGCTCAAGCAAGCGACCCTCGTAACAACAACACTGATGGTGATGCTTTCGATGATGGTGATGAAGATACAAACGGAAATGGTGTTGTCGACGCAAACGAAACAGACCCTACTCGCAGAGAAGATTCTGGTGACTTTGACAATGACGGTCTAGAAAATTGGCAAGAGAACCTTTCCTGCACACTTTGGAATGTTGCTGATACTGACTTTGGTGGAGTCAGCGATGGCGATGAGTCAAACATAACTCATGGTACAGATCCTTGTGATTCCTTGATTAATTTCGCAGCAAATGTAGTTTCATACAGTTCAGGTTCTAGTCAGTTGACGGTTAGTGATGGTGCTGGATTCAGCCCTAGTGGAGGAATAGCATATTACAATAATTCAGGCACTTACACGCAGTTCTCCTATGCTGCAGAGGTTAATGGTGTGTTACAAGGCGTGTTCTTATCGCCACCTGCAGGCGCAACTTCGGTCGAAAGCTGGAACAATTCTTGGTGTCACGACATACTTTCTGGTTCATTCCCTAACTATTGTGACGACGACTATTCAGATTCTGATGGTGATGGATTAGCCGACTGGGAAGAAACTCTAGGTGTGTACGGTTATTTCTCAAATCCTACTCTCGCAGATTCTGATGGCGACGGAGTTGGAGACTTAGACGAGGTTCTAGTGGACACAGATCCATTGCAACCTTGTGAAAATACATTAGACGACGATGCTGATGGATTGAACAATTATTTCGAGCGTACAACTGGTTGTGACAACTCATGGATTGGAATTACCAACGGAAGCCAAGATATCTGGGTGACAGATGAAAATCTCAGTGATACCGACTCAGGCGGTGTAAATGACAAGCAGGAGTACTTTGATTCAACCAATCCTGAAAATGACCCATCAGACGATATATTCCCAGATGATTTTGACGGCGACAGAATCCCCGACGCTGTAGAGAATCAAACCGGAACAGACTGGAGAAACCCTGACACCGATGGCGGAGGAATGAGAGATGGCGATGAATGCCCACAACAATTCTGGTTCACCAACTGTCAAGGTTCACAATTTGACCCATGGGACCCTTCAGATGATATTATTCAGAATGACATTGTATTCTGGGCTAACAATACCAGCGGCGTAGTAGATTTGAACAAAGTCCACCGCTGGAGACTCAACACTTACGACTTCTACACCGGTGCAGCATACGGCCTAGAGACAGACTCTCACCCAGCTGCAGAATTGATGATTCCATACAATAACGATACCCACCTTGCGTCTTCAAATTATGCAAACGACACTGTTGCTTGGAACTTAGCTTTCCCGAACCCAATGATGGCGGGAACGGTGCCTATGCCGGCGTATCAGTTCAACATAACATTCTATTCTGATGCTACATTGACAATGACTCGTACCAATGACACTCATACCTACGAAATCACAAACGGAGTTCTCGATGCGATATGGGTAGAGCAATACGAGTATTGGTTTGATTGGCAAACACTTGCACCAAACACAATCGCAGGAACCAATTCTTCCTATGAGCGTAATCTTCCAGACTTCTTCACAAACACAACTCTACCAGAATCCTTTGTCTACAATTTGACAAATGAAGTTGTGAGTAATGCTGGCGCTACTGATGCCTACTCTACAGCAGATGCAATTGCTACATTCCTTCGGGATGGTAACGCAACTTATGACTTCAAGCGTAATTACAACGGTAGCGGAGCTGCTCCTGAAGCGGACTTAACCTTTGAATTACTGAACCGTGCACAAGAGGGTACTTGTGCAGAATTCACAACTGTGTTCGTAACTATGGCAAGACTGGCTGGTCTGCCAGCAAGATACGTCTCTGGATATACCGGTGGTTCTTGGACCGGAAACGGATATGCTGTATATGGTGCTAACTTAGCACAATGGGGTGAAGTTAGACTAGAGATGAGCGCTGGTAGCGGCGGAGATGATCTAGGATGGATTCCTTTTGACCCATGTCCTGCTCCAGAAGAGATTGAAATTGTCAACCTGACATGGTCTCCTACAACCTATGACAGAGATGGCTCATCTGAGGTAAGTGTCTCCGGTACTCTGCAATATGTTGAGAATGGTACAGCTATTCCAGACATCACAGTTCGTGGATACGTAGTTGGAGTTGAAGACGTAGTTAACGTACCTGGTTCAGCAGCATCTCCAGTCAACATGTTTGGTGTTTTCACTACCGATGCAAATGGTAATTTCACCATGAATGGAACGATGGATCAACCAGTCGCTCCAGGTTATGCTAGCATTGTCGTCGAGACAATGCAGAATGGATATGTTTCCAATGATGGAATAGATACTGGCGTGTTTGTGAACATCACAGACGATTCTAATCTGACACATAGTGAGCCGGGTGCAATTGACCAACCAGTGCTTGGTGCTGGAGCTACTACCGTTCTAACAGGACAATTACTGTTTGAGAATAATGCTACAAATGGAGCCGAAGATATCGGTGACCTCGAAGTATGGCTAGAGTTCACTTCCTCTGTAGATGGATTGACAAATCTTACAGGATTTGTTGGACCAGGTGGAGTTTGGGCAATCAACGTAACTTTGGATGAATTAGAGACTAAGACCAACCTATCAGCCACATTAGGTTTCAGTGGATGGCAAGACACATCTCAATCAGTAGGAGGCCCTCAATTCCACTTGAGGCCGACAACCCACTCGATTACTTTGGACATTAGAAATGCGCCAAATTTGACTGCAGTTATTGAGGGGCCTGGCTCCAACAATTCGATTTTGCAAATCGACGAGGTAGTCTACATCAACGGTTCTGCACTTTCATTCGGAGCCAGCCCTGTGGCTCTAGCTGGTAATCTATCGTTCGGAATGCGTGAGTTGAACGGTGGAGGGACATTTGTTGAATTATTCAATAAGACAGTGAACGGTTCCTTCGCTATAGTTCATACCCTGGATATCAACAATACTACCGTGAAGGCTGGTAATGTCGAACTAGAATTGGTATTCTATCCTGATGATTTAGAAGCAACAGACTCGCTAAACACTTCAGGTACCCCTTGGTTGCTTCAAGGTATTTTGTTCTTTGACCTACAGGCAAATTCACAATTGCGAGGTGAAAATGTGGGAATTATTGTGCAAGTTTCAGACCACCTTGGCGGACAATTTGATTTGAATCTAAACGGAACATTCACCTTTGATTTCAACGGAACCACTGTGAATACAACAACTAATCCGGAATCTAGTACATTATCGCCAACATTCTCAACAAATGCTAACCTATTCGCAGGAGATTATACATTTGATATGGCGTTTGGTGGAAACGAACTCTTCCTACCTTCAAGCAATTCTTCATCTCTGAGAATCATGGGTACAGTCGACATAACAGTGACAGTCATAGATGACTGGACCTACCTAGGAAATACGACTTGGATAGTTGGAGATATAACCGATGCAGTGCATGGAACCGCAGTATTAGGAAATGATACAATTGTATTCGCTACACTGTTTGCAGGAGAAGGTGGAATATTTGACCTCTCAACTGGTCTCTTGAATAACACCACAGGTTCCTACAACATATCAATCAGGGCACCAACTGTTGTTCCATCTGGAGTTTATGACGTCGAAGTTACTACCGATTTCGAATCTCTTGCTCCACCGGGTGGAGCCTACTACCAGTGGATCGATAATACAGTTCCACCAGCACCACCACAAATTCCTTCCACAACATGGGGAATTGAGTCAGCAGTCGATCTGCAAAGACCTCCCGGCTCGGATGTGGTTGCAGAAATGAATAGTTCAGTTGAACTGACGGTTAGAGTCGCAGACATTGCTGATAATTCCAATGTCTCAGGTTCTACTGTAGATTATATCATGGATTATGGCGGAGCAAATATCTCCATAGGCAGTGCTGTTAGTGGTGCTGACGGCAACGCAACACTGTTCTGGACAGTTAACGGAGTTGACCCAGGACAGTATGTATTGAGAATGGAAGTCCAAGATGATGTTTCATCTCCAAAGATTGCGTCTGCTACACGCCATTATGGTAACTTCACGGACATCAATGTCACTGTGCAAGTTCCATCCAATATCAGAGTAGATTCGATACCTTCAACCGTTACAGCAGGAGTTAACTTCCAAGTTATCGGCCAAGTTGAAGATGGTGACAATTCAAGCAGAAATTTGACTACAGCTGTTGCATTAGAAATGTTCTGGCTTGATAATCCTGATGAGAAGTTAATCAACGGTGTATTCACCGCACTAGACGGAAGTTTCAACCTCTCAGTCCCGACAGATGTTCTCAATAATGGAACTCAAAGGGGTCCAAGACAATTCATTATCTCGGTTGTTGAAGATTCTTCGCCGTTCTACCTAACAGATTCTAGTAATCATTCGATTTTGGTACAAGGAGTAACTGTGTTTGAGAATGTACAACCTCTCAATCCAATTATCGTTAACCGAGGACAAGATGTCAATATCACATCGCAATTGGTTGAATCTTCGAATATGTTCCAACCATTGGGTGGATTTACAGTAGATGTACAATTTGATGAGACTTGGTTGGCATCAAACACCACTGATGCTCAAGGCAGGTCTAATTTCTTGCACACAATTCCATTCGACCAACCACTGGGATTGATTACAATATCAATCATGTACAATGGTAGTTTTGACTTGTTATCTACTCAGAGAAACCTCTCAACTGTGACTATTCGCTCAACTACAGTAATGGTTGTTGAGCCGATTACTGCTAACCCTGTTGCAGGAGAAGCCTTCGTGATTACAGGTTCAATTCAAAGCGATAACGGCAGTGCTTTACAATTGAGAAACGGAGACCCGTTGAATGCAAATGTATTGTTCACGATTGATGGTGATGCTTCTGGATTCACACTAACCGACGGACAAATCCAAGCCAATGGAACATGGGCTGCGACCATTACTCTGTCTTCTGGATTTGCTGCAGGAACGCACGTTGCTCAGGCACAGTATATTCCATCTGTGAATTACTATGGAGGTTCTAGTGCAAACCAATCATTCGACAGTCGAGGTTTCACAACTCTTACTTTCGTGACTCCATCTTTGGACGGTGTTAATCAGCCATCACTCAACGATAGAACCGATAGAGGAGATGATGTCAATGCTCGCCTCCAATTATTCGATAACACCGGGGCAGCAGTTGTTGGAGTACAAGTAACAGTTTCATTGAATGGAACATCAGTAACAACAGTCGGAACTACGGATTCAATGGGAGTTGTCGATGTTAACTTGACAGTACCAGCGAATGCACCAGTCGGTTTCCACGACTTAGATGCAGAGTTCCTAGGCACTCCTGGTTCTACTGGATTGATAGGTGACAATACTAGCGTAACATTCGTTGTACTTGCTCAAACAGCCATCAACATCACTGAGAGCTCCACTGCGATTACTGCCGGAGATGTGCTGTACGTTAACGGTACTTTGCTGGATGATTTGGGCATGCCTCTACAGATTGATGGTAATGATTCAATCGCAGTAGTGTACTTACTAATCGACGGAGTTCCAGTCTCTAGTGTTCAATCAAACGCTGGCGATGGAATGTTCATGTTCGCTTGGAATTCACCACAGAGTATCGATGCTGGACCTCATAACATACAGGTTAGATTCAATGGTGGTAGAGATTGGGTAGACCCAATTGGCGAAGGCGACAGTGCAAACCCTGATTTCTACTATCCAAGTTCTGATTCAGTCAACTTCACTGTTGCAGTACCAACTAAGATTCTACTGCTGACTCAGGGAGGACAAGTTGATCGTGAAGATACTCTAACTGTTCAGGGACGGCTTCTGGACATAGTAGACAATCCTCTGGCTGGCGAAACAATAGAAATTTGGCTTGGCGGAGTATTCTTGACAAACATAACAACTGATGCTCAAGGGCAGTTTACTGCAATACATCCTGTTCCTGCAGATGCGCAGTTAGGTCCTGTTCTGTTAGAGACCAGATTTACGGGAACTTTGGAATATCTACCATCTGCTAACAACGGAACTTGGAATATCTTCTCAAAGATCTATGTAGAGGTTAACATTGAATCTCCATTGGCTGTAGAACAATTGACTACAATCAACGGATTCGTTGGAGACAATATGCTGAATCCGCTATCTGGTATGCTGGTAGTGGTTACTGTTGAAGGAATCACAATTGGCAACGCTACTACAGATTCAAACGGAAACTACAGTTTCAATTGGCAAGTCCCTAACATCTTCCCGGACGGTAATCATACTGTGCAAGCAGATGTTCCTGCCCAAGGTTGGTACCGGGCAGGTCAAGGAAATGCAACATTCTTCCTAGCACACCGAACTGGAATAACTGTCAATATCGCTGATAATGATGCAACCAGAGATGACTTCTGGGACATTACAGGAACACTGTACGATATTGATACTGCTCAGAATGATGGATTAGCCGGTGAGACAATTTTCATCTATCTAGATGGAGTTCAAGTTGATACGGCAATTACATCTCTAACTGGTGAGTTCTCGGCCTCCATACGTGCAGATGCTGCTTACTCTAGAGGAAATCATGTGATGACTTTCGCATTCGAGGGAAGTCCTGGCCATTTACCTGTAGATTCAAATCGTACAGTTGTTGTTTGGGCAGATGTAACAGTTCACATTGATTCAACCAATACATACGTGGTCAGGGGTGACAGCATTCAACACAGAATCCAGATGACTGGCCGCGTTACAGAAATAGGTGGTCAGGGAGTATCCATCGATGGCGCTCAACTAGTCCTAGGAAACGGAATCAACTGTGGCTCTGGTGGTACTGAGGCTAGATGTATCAACATAGAGAGCGTCATCTGGAATGGCGGAACTTACACGCTCACTGCTACTGCTCCTTCTTGGATTGAACCGGGACAGATACAGTTGAATGTGCAGACACCTGAGAACTCATCCCTGTACTTACGTTCAGGAAATGCTTGGACTGAAAGCATCTCGATTAGAATTAACCTCCAAACGCCTTTCGATGTTGACATTGAGCCAATTGTTGAGAATGAACAAGAGGTAGTAAGCGGAGAGATCAGACTTCTAGCTGAAGACACTGAAGAAGGAGTCGAAGGAATTGCTATCACAATTTATCTTGAAGATGACAACAACTCCAGATTGGATGAGGTTGTAATTGTAACAGATTCTAACGGATTAGCAGACTTCGAATTTAATGCAGAACCACCATATGGCGATGCTTCAGAATATGGAGAATTGACTCTGAAGATGTCAATCTCATCGAACTTCATTCTATCAGATGAATCACAAAATGAGTTCAATACTGATTTCAACTCTGGAATCAAACCAGATTACACCTACGAAGGTGATGATTCTGGCGTTCCATGGTGGATGTACTTGGTTGCAATTTTGATTATTGGGGCTGCGGCTGCATTCCTGATAATGAGACGCCGTGCTGCTGATGCCGCTAAGGAAATTGCAGACATATTCTCATACACTGCAGAATTACTTGCTGCTGGAGATTCGATGCGAGAAGCAATTTTCCAATGCTATGAGAGCCTTGTTCACGTCTTGATGGGAAGAGGATTCCTGCGACGAGACTTCGAAACAGTTAGAGAATTCGAAATGGCGATCAGAGCAGCACTTCCGAATCTTTCAGAAGAATCACTTTCAGCATTAGATGCCGTCTTCGAAGAGGCTAGATACAGCCGTCACGAGATGAATGAAGGTCACAAAGCGAACGCTCAGGAAGCACTAACCCGTGTAGTATCTGAGATTGGACAGATTGGAGATATACCAAACAGATGATTACCATCGAACATTGAGTATACCGTCTGTAAAACTGGCTTTGATTGTATCAATGTCAGCAGGCAAAGGCAACTTTCTTTCGAAAGTCCCTACCTTCAATTTCAGAATACTGTGGCCTTCAAGTTCACCCTTGGAGAGATTGATGTTATCCATTTCTGCTCCGTGCAAAGGAATTGATAATCCGTCTGAGTGTCTGCGACCATTGAGTTCCTCAATGACCCAATCTAGTCTTCTTTCAGGCGCAATTTCAGCCATATGAGTTTCTGGAAGTTCTCCAGATGTCACTAACATCATGGTGTGACGGTCTCTGACTTCCGTAAGGTGGTCTCCTGACATTTCAAATGCAGCGTGAAGCTCACTCGGAGTGGCATTTAGGCCATCGCTAACAGCCTCAATCTCGACCTCTTCCCACTCTGCCATGCTAATACCTCCAGTGGCGGAACATATTGAACCTTTCAGATTTCTACACGATGCACTTTCGAAAAGAATCTCTTTGCAAATCTTCCTGAACCTTCAGAATCACTAACTTGATTCATTCGGATGTCTGGTGGATAGCATATAGCATAAGTACGCTCAATGTTCCTTCTATCTAGTAGGACGATTAGAGCCCTGTCGCCCATCGCTCGAATTGGTCTGCCCATGGCTTGCAGAATCGTGTTTATTGCCGGTTGGGAATTAGCATATCGCCAGAAGTTTCCTTGCCCAAACTTGTCCTTGATGTAGTTAGCATATGCCTTTTGGAAGACAGAAGGGGGTGCATTTTGTATTCCGACACAAATTACACAATCCAATATTCCGCCTGCATAATCAACACCTTCTGAAAGCCGACCGTTGAACACACCTGCTAGAACGATTCTTTTTCCTTTTTGTTGAGCTTCTTCTAGGTCAACGAGTGTAGCATTAATATCCTGCTTACTCCACATTTTAGATTCAATAATCTTCTTTGTTCCGGGAAGATACATTGTTCCATCAAAAATATTCTCCAGTGCATCGTATGAAGGAACGAAAACGGCAACATTTCCTGGAGTATTTTGCACTACTGAACTGATATGATTTCGGATTCTTTCCGTATTTTCAACTCCTCTCTCACGGTAAAGTGTAGTAACATCAGTTGCTACAACAATTGGTCGTCGCTCCTTGGCAAATGGAGATGGTAGTATCATCTGTCCCCTCATTTCTTTGGTAATGCCTAGTAAATCAGCAAACATGTTTGGAGGGTTCAGTGTTCCTGACATCAGAATCGCTCCAGAGACTCTTTCAAAAATTGGGCCTGCAACTAGTCCAGCATCTAACAAGTGGGTGACGATTCTTCCATCTCTGCCTTGTCCATCGAAAACTAAGCAAAGGGCAGTACCATTGCCAAATCGATCAAGGACATCGATTTGTTGTGCCAACAGGTGAGCAGATGGCTCATTATCGCCGTCTTCATCAACATCGACCTCATTGGTTTCCAGTAATTCTTTGAACAATTTCAATCGGATATTCTTATCTGGATTAGCGAACATTAAGCCATCTCCAGTTAATCTCGACTGGCTTACATGTGCTGATACTTTGTCAAATGCTTCTTCTAGCCAGGATAGAACATCCTTAGCTTTGATTTGCATTTCCTTGTCCCTTGCTAATTCTGAAACAAGACTTTTGAATTCTCGGTTTAGTACAAACCTAAACTCTTTGCAGACTTCAAGGCTCCATCTTTTCAATTCAACGGAGTCATTCATTGATTCAGTTATTGCAGCAATTTTCTGTAGATTGCCTAGGTGCTCTTCGACTTCACTAGATGCGTTTCTGACCATTGTTGGAGTCAAGCGGCTTTGCATTCCCCTTCGAACACGGTCTGGAAGATTATGTGCTTCATCTACAATAATCACCAAATCATGAAGACTCAACCCCATGGCTTTCAATGATGCCGTCCTGACTCCTTCAATGAATAGGTGATTGTAATCACAAACGATTACTTGCGCTTCTTTAGCTGCATTCCTTGCGGCTTTCCAGGGGCAAGTTTGGGTTTTTTGCCCATTTTCGACGTGAGTCTTGCTCATTTCAACAAGTTCTCCAACATGTAATGGGTCTGACAAAATCCTTTTCTCAAACTCCGGAGCGGCTGTAAGCCATGGTTTACACTGGCGATTCTTTCGATGATTTGCACACAGTAGAGAGAAACTTGCGCCACGATTACCTGCAAAAGGTTCGACACACATGCTAGATTGACCAATCATGTCAACCAATGAGATTTTTTCGTGCTGGCTGATGTCGTTTATACTTCGAACAGTGTCTACGACAATTTTGTGTTGACTTTGTCGGGGTGTGAGGAACATGACCGTCTTTCTTTCTGGGCCAGAGTTGGCAAATTGCAAAGCAGCAGCTAATGCGGCTGCCGTTTTACCGATTCCAGTTGGTGCGCTGGCAAGATGTGCGCCACCCTTTTGCAATGTTTCTAGGCAGGACGAAATCATCTCTGTTTGCCCTTCCCTAGGATTGGGATGAGCAAGCCAAGATAGTCCGGCCTGTTCACGCATGACTGTATGCCTTCGCCGAAGGTATTTGAGGTTGAGCCTATTCAAGTCGCGGTTGCACCGTTTGAGTAATTTGCACCCAGATGTGGGGTCTGGGTGCGTGTGGAACTAACCCTGCTCAGCAAGCAGGGTCGGAATCGGAGTCCCCCCGGTTTGCATCCGGGGGGACGTGTGTTGGGTTGCCAGTTTGTGCTAATTTAGCACGTAGGCGCAGTGCAGCGAAACAAATGTTGACTGGCATATCAACATCAGTTCGGAAGGTGGAAGGATCATTGTTTCCAATTTCGTCCTCCCATCGCATTTTCCCATCCCCTCCATTATGTGGCTCTCACCCTGTTTTCACTCAGTGAACTCCTTGCGTCCTACAGTCTTGCTGCGAGCTACTTCTAGCCCCTCAGCGAGAATTTCATTCAGTTGTGCTTCCTCTTGGATCATCTTTCGAACATAGTCTTGCAATCCTTGTGAAGCCGCTTGTTGGTGACTAATGCCATGTAACTCATACAGGTCACCCAGGATGCTCTTCATCGAGCGTCCTACAGGAATTGTGATAGTGTCCATGTCAGGTAGTAGAGGTTGATCTTCCAAGAAAGAACGGATTGCTGCACGGATAACATCGCTTCGATTTCTAGCGCCATCAAGACCGATTCGTGCATCGAGAAGAGCGACCTCTTCATCGGTAATTCGCAGCGAAACTAGAGTGTTTGGTGTGCTCATTGGCTGTCCCTCGTAATTCATCGACAGGACAGGGAGTATATAAATTGTATCACATTTGATTACAATTTGTCATACATGTGATGACAAAGGCTCCGAGTATTTAGGCATATTCAAATGCAGAACCAGTAACGAACTTGCATGGTCGACCGATTCCAATTCTTACGTCGACTCGGAATCCCTGGAAGTGCAGCAACTGTGCTGTCTGAACTTTCCGACGGCAAAAAATCAACATCGGAAATGTCGAAGAATTCAGGTTTATCAAAAAGTGCAATTCTAACTGGATTAAATTATTGGCAAAAGTTCGGTGTGGCGTCAAAGTGTAATACAAACCAGTGGCAAATCCATGAAGTTCAGCACGTGCATGAAATGCTTGCTATACTAAAGAAGGAAGAAAATCATCTGATTTCATCTATCGCTAAGGTTGACAAAATTATTGTTGACGAAAAACGGTAATCCTCAAACAGTAGGAACAAACAGCAACCACCATGGCACTGACTGCAAGCCGTGGATTGTATCTGTATCTTGAAGTTCTGAGAACTGCATTAGATGATGACATCCTTACAGATGACGAGGCTTCAATTTTGAAGGTTCTAGCTGTAGCATTGGGAATCCATCCCTCAAATGTTGGCAATGCATTGGATATTGCTAGAGGAGTTGACCCTTCCCCAATTTCTGAAACTGACAATTTCAATGAGCATCAGGTTGGAGACGTTACTACGTATCAATCCGCTTTAGTCGCAGCACTTGATGATGAAATTATCACCGAAGACGAATGGGCTATGCTGGAGAGTCTTAGGAATCTATTCGGCATACAACCAGATCAGCACGCATTGATTGAGGAAGCAATCAGGTCTATGTCTGAATCAGACGAAAATGGTGAGCGCAGACTTGAGCGTCTGGAAAGGTTCAACACGGTCTGTCCGTATGTCTGAGTTGCTCTAGTCGTGGCAACGCTTGTAAAGGGTCTTTAGTTGGGCCGGCTAACACAAGTCGTGTTTTTAGGTGTTATAATGAGCATTGTTCATGATATATTTGAGAAAGTAAAGAGTCGAGATCCAGATCAACCAGAATTCCATCAAGCGGTATGGGAAGTTTTGGAATCCCTAGAACCTGTTTTAGAGCGACATCCTGAGTTCGTTGAAGCAGGAATCGTTGAGAGAATCGTTGAACCTGAGAGATTGATTCATTTCCGTGTACCATGGGTAGATGACAACGGAGTTACTCATACTAATCGTGGTTTCCGTATTCAATTCAATAGCGCAATTGGTCCTTACAAGGGTGGACTAAGGTTCCATCCGTCAGTCAACGCATCAATTCTGAAGTTCCTAGCTTTCGAGCAGGTATTCAAGAACAGCCTAACTACCCTACCTATGGGTGGAGGAAAGGGAGGTTCTGACTTCAACCCTAAGGGTAAGTCCGATGCTGAAGTCATGAGATTCTGCCAATCATTCATGATGGAATTGTGGAGACACATTGGTCACAACTGTGACGTTCCTGCTGGAGATATCGGTGTTGGTGGAAGAGAAATTGGTTACATGTTTGGAATGTACAAGAAATTACAGAACGATTTCCAGGCTGGTGTTCTAACTGGTAAGGGCCTTTCATACGGTGGTTCACTAATTCGCCCAGAAGCAAC
>DAGO01000025.1:13955-14513 GCA_002498185.1 Euryarchaeota archaeon UBA10
GCAACGGTTTCAATCAGCGGAAGTGGAAATGTAGCACAATTCGCTTGTGAGAAGGTACTCGACCTTGGTGGAAAGCCAGTAACAATGTCTGATTCCTCCGGTTGGATTCACGACCCTGCAGGAATCGATAGAGAGAAACTTGCTTGGATTATGGATCTTAAGAACAACCGTCGTGGAAGAATCAGCGAATACGCTGCACACTATGACGGTGTAACATTCACTGAGTCTGCACCAGAACCTGCAGTTAATGGTCTATGGGGAGTAAACGTCGATGTTGCTCTACCATGTGCTACTCAGAATGAGTTGAATGGTGAAGAAGCAAAGATGCTAGTTGCAAACAATGTAATCGCTGTCGCTGAAGGTGCTAACATGCCATGTACTCCTGAAGCAGTTGCAGTCTTCCAAGAGGGCGGAGTTCTATTCGCACCAGGAAAGGCAAGCAATGCAGGTGGTGTAGCAACCTCTGGTCTTGAGATGAGCCAGAACTCATTGCGTCTATCATGGACTCGCCAAGAAGTCGACAAGAGACTTGACGACATCATGGTTTCAATCCACGAG
>DAGO01000113.1:0-352 GCA_002498185.1 Euryarchaeota archaeon UBA10
GATTTACTAGATTCAAAAAATGTTGACAAATTCAGTCCTTTGTATGACGAATATCTCGACATTACAAATGACCATTTGGATGCAGCAGTTGAATACATCAAGATGTTACCAGAAACCCAATTCAGATTGAAAGCGGCATGTATGTTGCCAGTACTTATTGGTCAGAGAACTGTTACACTCTTGAGAGAAGGAAATATCCTAGACTCTAAAGATAAGATAAAAGTCACCAGAGATGAAATCAAATCATACGCTAAAAAGTTGCTAAGAGCACTGATTATCCCCGGAGGAGTCAAGCGGCTTCTTGAGAAGAATAAAGATGTCGTAAACAAAGAATAGTGCTCTTTGTAGACAC
>DAGO01000113.1:765-3365 GCA_002498185.1 Euryarchaeota archaeon UBA10
CATCGCAAAATAGCAATTTCTGATTCGCCCGTAGGGCGTAATGTGCAAAATACCATCACACTGATAAGTGAGGGGCAAGACATACTCACCGAGCGACATGCTAGAACGCCGCAAACCTCTCGACCTGCTGTTCCCTCTCAAGGGCGGTGCTTCGAAAGAGGTTGGTGTTCGAAAAGAAGGCATGACTGCTGCTCAAAGATTGCGTGCTGCGGTCAACTTAACTGCTGATGCTGTGAAAGCGGTTAGCCTAACTGCAATGGAAGCATTGAGAGAGGGTGCAGCATTCATCGGAATTGTTGGAGAGCAGGACGAATTAATCGACCCATTCCACCATCTTGACGCTCCAATTTGGGCAAGAGATCCTCCTGTTGAATTACTAAAATTAGCATACTCTTACTGTGAAGAATTAACCATGAGAGAAGCTGGAAATTTCTATCATTCTTTCAAGTATCTTCCAGAAGAACAAAGGCTAGCAATGTGCGCAGTTTACGCATTCTGCCGCAGAGCAGACGACATTGCAGACGGCGACTGGCAAGACAGATTCCCTGGCTCACAAGGTGAAATGGACCCTGAAGCGGTTGCTTATCGCGAACAGTTGGAGAGCCTACAAAACAAGGATACAATCTTACAAGAGGAATTGTACCTTGAAAAGATTACACAATTGTTCTTCTTCAGAAAGAAGTTATCCACTTGCTATTCAGAAACTAGCAGTACTGACCCTGTTTTCTTAGCGCTGAAGGACACCGTGAAGCGCTACAGCATTCCACGAAGTGTGTTTGATGATTTGATTACTGGAATGGAAGATGACCTGTATAACAACAGGTATCGCACATTCGATGAATTGTATGTTTACTGCTACAGAGTTGCATCTGTTGTGGGATTGATGTGCATTGAGATATATGGCTATGAAGATCCACGAACAAGAAAGTTTGCAGAATCTTGGGGTATTTTCATGCAGTTAACAAATGTCTTGAGAGATGTTGGCGAGGATATCCAAAGAAACAGAGTTTACTTGCCACTGGATGAACTTGAAGCCAATGGCATCACTGAACCTGAGCTGAATGGAGATGTGGTATTAAACACAGCTTGGGAGCCTTACATTCACCACTATGCAAAGCGTGCAAGGACCTACCTCGAAGAAGCTAAGCAACTACTACCACTTCTTCCACGAAGAACTCGATATTCACCTGCGGCAATGATTGCCTTCTATGACAAGATTCTGAAGCAGATTGAAAGACAACAGGGTGATGTATTCACCAAGCGTGTCAAGTTGAATAAGTTCCAGAAACTAACCCTTGCTGCTGCTGTCTATCTCAGACACAGGTTTATCCCGGGTTGGTTGAACCCAGTATGGACAGGACTATCCAAGATTGGACTACTACCTGACGTTTGATTGAGGTGATAAGGATGGATTTGCCATCCAAGGGCAAGTTGGCATTGCTATTTAGTGCAGGATTCATTTTTGCATTATTAGAGCCCATTATACTCCTAGCATTAGGAAATGACTTGGGTGGAGCGTTTTGGCCTATGGCAAAGCGTTCTTTGGAATGGACTTATTTCTTGAGAGAGAATCATTCTCTAATTTTCGGATTCTTCCTTATTGCCGTCCCATTTTCGTTTTACAGATCGAATAATGCAAGTAATTTAGAGAAAGTGATTGCATTTTTTGTTACAGGATTTGTCTTTGGATTACTATCCATATTTTTGCTTCTGAACTGGGCGTATTATCGCGATGCATTCTTACTTCTACCAACAACATACGGTTTCATCATGCTTTGCAGCGCACTGATTATTCGTGGAATGCCAAAAAACCCTTTCAAGGATACAAAAGATAGATTCAGTAATATTGCTCATATATTGCTCGTACTGATTGCTGTTTGGCTAATCAGTCCTGGAATTACTGCCATGGCAGGTCTATCTCCTTCTCCTCCAAATTTACAAATGGAAAAGGGACTGTATGAGGTTGAAATCAAGGATTATGAATATCCAATGCCAGAAGAAGTTTCTAGCATTCAGGGAGATTACGAAGAAGACGTTGTCTTTTCAGTCTACATTGCTCTACCCAAAGACCATGATGGAATGATGCCATTAGCAATTATACTCCACGGTTTCGCCAACCCATTTTTCGAATCATATGTTGATTGGGTTGAAACCTTAGCATCAAGAGGAACTGCTGTCGCTTTCATCCAGTATCCTTCGGATGTAATGCCACCTGGGCATGATACCTTTGAATTGCATGAGGAAGCTGGTATGTCAAATCACCCGTATCATATTCCCAGGGCTGTTGCAATTGATTCCGCACTTGAGTTCATGACTACAGTCTTACCCGAAAATGTTGATTCTGACTTTTTGTTAGTTGGCGGACATAGTTTAGGTGCAGGATACGCTTTGCTAGCCTTAGATTGGGCACTTGAGAAAAATTGGGGAGGCCAAGCATTGTTTGTCAGTCTTGAAGCACCTTATGCACGTCCAGTTCAGGAACATCTTCAGATAAACACAACAAGAATCCCCGAGAATTTCCTATCGCATGTTGCGGTCAGTGAAGATGACATGAGTGTGTCTGATTGCTTCGGAGTACATCACCAAGAACTGTTAGGAGA
>DAGO01000058.1:0-467 GCA_002498185.1 Euryarchaeota archaeon UBA10
AGTGACGATGTGAGGCCGTGAGTTCTAATTGCATAGCCTGAACTTGTGTGAGGCATACTTTGACTGGCATGATAGATTACTCTCTTCCCTGAGGGATTAATTGGCTCTGATTTACGCTTAGACAACTCTAATCCGTTTTCCAGAATATTGGCTGCAGCAGTGAATCTCTGTTCTTGTTCCTTTCTCCAAGGACTCTTTGGCATCAATTTGAGGAGCTCAATGGGCCTAGAAAAATTTCCACCTTTACCATGTAACTGAATGAGAGTCCTAATTCCTCTCTCATCAGATATCCTGTCAACATAATTCTCTCCGAACGAAAGAGCACCCCCGAAATTGGAATTGCTCATTGATCTCAAGATACCGACGAATACGTTCTTGACCGACGGGGCGTATTGGGAGGAAGAAAGCATGTGATCCATAATTACGAGAGCCGCTTTTGTTTGTTCTTCTTTACTCATTGAAAAAGA
>DAGO01000058.1:856-9916 GCA_002498185.1 Euryarchaeota archaeon UBA10
TCTTCAATAAGAGAATCCGCCTTTCTTGATGCACTACTTGTAGGGAGTAATTCTGGAGTTATCAATAGTGTTGAAGGGAATAATTCCTCCTCTTTTGTTTCCTCATCTTCCTTAACGAAATAAACAATTTTTTTATTTCGAGATTTCAACATCTTCTCTATTTTTCTTGGAAACCAAGTTAGGAAACGCCCTACTCGATAACTCAGTGAATTTTGAGTGCGTTCTAATTCTTCCAATGCGGTTTTTTCACGAGTTGACAATAGATTGACCCAACGGCGTTGTCTTTCGAACTCTTCCCGCAAATATTCAATCTGTTCCGCGGAAAAAGTCAATGATTCACCCTCAGCCATATCTGAGAGGGGATTGTTGACTTCACTCATTCAATCACTCCTTTTCAGATTCATAGAACTCAAATGCTGAATCCGGTTCACCGTCCGTTACTATCTCTCCATTGTGAATCCCATACACTTTGTCGCACATGCTCTGAAGAATTGATTTCGAGTGAGAGACGATTACCACGGTTGCATCACCTTGAACGAGTTCATCTATTCTTGCTCTAGATTTCTTTCTAAACTCATAGTCGCCTACGCTCATTACTTCATCAAGCAACAAGATGTCTGGTTCAAGATTCGATATAATCGCAAATCCGAGCCTTGCTCTCATCCCGGCAGAATATGTTCTAATCGGGTCATCGATAAACTCTCTAATCCCAGAAAAATCGATTATTCCTTCTTCCATATCGCTTATTGAATTAGAGTCAAATCCGAAAATACTTCCAGTTAGTTTGATGTTTTCTCTTCCTGTCAAGTCCTGATTGAATCCGGTTCCTATGCCAGCTAGCAAAGTGATTCTTCCTTCAACTTCGACTGAACCTTCGTCCGGAGCATATATTCCTGCGATAACACGTAACAATGTGCTCTTTCCCGAGCCATTGGGGCCCATAATTCCGACAACCTCTCCTCGCTTGACCTCTAGATTAATTCCGTTCAGTGCCCTGAACCATCTATCCTTACGCGGGATTTTTTTGAATCGGCCCGTGATGAATTCACGAAGCAATCCTACTCCCTTTTTCTTGCGAGGATAATCAAGTGCTGCATCCTTGATAGAAATTGCAGATTCATTCATATGAATTTCACCGCCTTTCTCTCTTTACGCATGAAGTAAATCGAACCAATCCAGAAAATGGCTATGGTGGTTGCAAATGTGATGACTAGGTTCATTGTTGGAATATCCAAGGGTGCTCCTGTAAATGCCGAGCGAATCATCGTGATGTATGTCGCCATTGGATTGGCAATGAGGTACGCTTCTGCGTATTGTTCAGGTATTCTACCTCCTGTAATCATCTCCAATGGATAGAATACTGGTGAGAGGTAAAAGCTGATTCTCAAACCAATTGTAACGATGTGCTCCACGTCTCTAGCTTTGGTTTGCAGTATGCTAGTGAAGAATGCTAAACCTGTACCTAGCATTAGAATCATAATCAAAGCAATCGGCAGCAAGATGAGTTGCTGAGTTGGCATTAACTCATAATTAATCAGTAATGGAATGATTACAAGCAGGCTTAGAATGAAATGGAACATATTGTAGCCTGATTTTGAAAAGAGGAATATTTCTCTAGGGAAATATACACGTTGAATTAGCGATGAATTACGCTGAATACAAGTTGTACCGTTTGAAAAGGTTTTAGCGAACAAAGACCAGGCTAATATTCCCAATAAAATGGTCAGTGGCCTGTATGGATCTTCACTATCGGATAAGATTGCGAATAAAATGTAAAACGTAACTGTAAGGGCTAATGGTTCCAAAACCGACCAACCATATCCCAAAATTGAGTTATGATATCTTACTTTCAAATCACGCCCTATGAAATGCTTGAGCAACTGCCTGTAATTGTACAAGTTTTGCATTATTTTCACAGGTGCTGAAAGGAATGGGAGTTTCCCGTCTCTACGGAGAACCTTGTTCTCAGAAACGCCCATAGAAACTCCTGAATCAAACTACCTTTTCAATGAAACCGCCATAAAATGGCGTAGTTGTGCTTTTGAGCCTAGTTCATTGGCGTCCGGCGTCAAACATTTCACGGAGGCTTCCATCGTTCAACATCTCGAGAGCGATGTCTGAGCCGCCAATCAGTTCGCCGTGCACGAATACTTGAGGCATAGTCGGGAAATCAGACCAAGCGCAAACTGAAGGGATAGCGCGCGGGTCTGTTAGAATGTTAACAGATGCGAAAGGCTCGCCGAGGGTTTGCAGAACTTGTGCTGCTCTGTTTGAGAAACCGCATTGTGCAGCTCCAGGCTCTCCTTTCATGAATAGCACAAGTGCGTGCTCGTCTACTATTGCTTGCAATTCTTCAGGTGTCCAGTCCATTTCTCTCACTCCTTGTTTTGATGTTTTTGAATCCGCTTTATGTGGATTCCTGTTCCTCCAGCGTGTGGATGGAATACTGTATCTCCTGCAGTTTCTGCTTGTGCAGGAGTCATGCACTTGATATCAATTGCATGAATTGGTCTTGGGATGTATGGTTTGAAGTGATTCAAAATTATTTTTTGGCGCTGCAGTGGACGCATTCCTTCAAATGATTCAGAAATGACACGAATGTGAAAATGGTCCTGTGTACCGTTGAGATCAATCGCCTCAACATCACAATCTGGAATCACTCCGCGGATTTCTTCTTCTAACCATTCGCAGGTCACCATGTTGCAGGGCAGGAGGCGCTGTGCTTTCAACCATTGTCCTACTGGCCTAAACATGCGCCGGCCAAAATTAGCACGTGATACCGTGTGGCTGGCCTCGTCAGATGGCCTTGCAATCATCTTCGGATTAATCGGTCAAGTAATTCTCGCTAAAGCGCTACTGCAATCCGATTATGGCCTACTCGTAGTTATTTTAGATGCATTTGCAACAATGTACATTCTGATCGATGCTGGGCTTCCCACTATCATTGCTCGAGATGTTCCTCGCTCTCCAGGTGCAAGTCGAAAGGCTGTGCGGCGCGTCCTTAAATTGCAGGCTTTCATCGCTATTCCGTTCTTGCTCGGTAGTGCCATTGTTTCAACCTCAATATGGGATGATGCTCCATTGGGATTGTTGATGGCTTGTGCTGTGGTGGCCTTTGGGCATATTATGTCCTATCCGCACAAGGCGATGTTGAGAGCTTTGGGCGAGGCTAGAATTGAGTCGGTTCTCAAATTAATTGAGCGCGTAATTACAACAGGATTGTACTATCTTTTCCTGGTAAATGACTACGATTCTCCTACGATTTATGCATGTGGATTTTCAATTGGAGTTTTAATTTCTCTAATTGGAACTTTATGGATCGGTGAGAGACTTGCTAGAGATGAAAATGACGATTTGCCAAAGGAGTGGAATTCGAGTAAAGCCCTACTGATTTCAGCTCTTCCATTTGCTGTAACTTTAGGCATCTTACCGTATGTCACTAAGTTGGAAAAGTTCCTCCTTGCGGGCCTAGCATCCTATGATGATGTGAGCCTGTATCATGTCGCTCAATTGGCATGGATCGCTGGGCTTATGCTACCGCAAGCAATGCGCGCTGCATTATTGCCTTACCTAGGAGAGGCACGGGATGAGCCTGGAAAATTCTCTGGAAGAATGCTTGCTGCCCATCATTGGACTATTGCGATACTGCCTGTTGGGTTAATTGCAGGTCACCTGATAGTATCGTTTTCAGTCCCTAAGTTCTTTGATTCAAATTATGCTGACGCAGTGCAGGTTTTCGATATACTGCTAGCAGGTTGGGCGATGACATTACTTGCAATTCCTTGGTATGTTGCCCTACAAGCAGGGCATAACCCGTGGAGGTTTACTACGCTGATTTTACTTGTCGTACTTGCGGCAGGATTATCGGGGTGGTTATTGATTCCTGAATATGGGGTGATGGGAGCCGCTTGGGCTAGCGTTATTGGATGTTCGATAATGCTATCATTTTCCAAGCTTCTATGTGGTGATGAAGAGAGATTGAGTGATGGTCTTGCCCTGTTCAGTGTAGCGATTTGCTACTTGCTGTCGATTGGAAGTTCTCTAGCATTAATTGGCCTGCTTACAATGATTCCAGCAAAGAACTCCATTGATTTCTTACGTTCTCAAACTGACTATTTACAGGAAGAGTGAGGTCTTGCCCGTCTGCTAATCTGCTTTCGACAGCATCTGCTAAATCAGCAACTTCTGGCTTACATACATCCATCCATTGCGACATGTCTCCAACATCAACTGCGACAACCGGGCAACCGCACGCAATTGATTCCTTAGCAACTAAGGGACCTGATTCACGAGTTGAAGTGATCAGGCAAACATCAGCAGCTAGCATTCTGTCCCAGACCATGGAACGTGGTTGCTTCTTTAGAGTTGTAATTCCTACTTTCCAACCACGTGTTTCTAATTCCTCGCCAACTCTGAGTGCCAACAGGTGATTTTTTTCTGGGCGACGTGGGTCGGCCGGAAATAGAATGTCGATTTTCGATTTCCTGAATAATCCATTGAATTTCTTCATCGGTTTCAACCATTCATCATCAACATTAACGTGACATGGGATGGTGGTCGAATCAAATCTTGAAAGAGAATCTGAAACAACGACTAGGTGATTTGCAGAGCGTGCAAGCGATTCGATTCTTTTTCCACGATGGTCATTTAATGCAACATCAAAATCATGTCCATGAACTACTGCTATCCAAGGGACGCCGTGCTTTTTTGCTATTGATTTAGCCGCATATGCAGCGGGCCAAATAGTGTGACAGATTACGACGTCTGGCTTCCAAGCACTGCTTATTCGGGATGAACTAAATGCTGTTACTGCAGGGAAATCGGGGAACTCCCAATGGCGCTTTACAGCAACTTCAAAATCGCCATGGGTGTATGATTTAGGAGCCTTAGAAACACCCTCCATAGTTGACCTTCGTGCCTCATTCATCCTAAGCATTCTAGGAAGAACGTTGAGGATTTTTACCTCGTGTCCTAGTGATTTTAGCAATTCCGCATGGTCGCTAACAAATGTTCCTCGCGCAACATTTCCCGGCAATGGGAAAAGCCGGGTAACCAGCAAGATTCTCATCGAGATCACTCTAGTGCTTGATGGATTACTGCAAGGTTGTCTGATACACTGGCCTTGTCGTTGAACAAACCAGAGCCTACCACGCAATTTGAGACTCCCCAGTCGCGTAGCATCGCTATGTTGTGGGATTTTACTCCCCCGTCAACTTGGATTTGCACCGGCCTTCCGCCAGCTGCTACTTGTGCATCGATTGCTTTTTTCAATCTTCGAATTTTTGATTCAACAGTAGGAATGAACGACTGTCCGCCGAATCCTGGGTTAACACTCATTATCAGTACAAGGTCGATTTCTGATAATACTTCCAATGCCGCATCAACAGGAGTTCCTGGATTCAAAGTTACTCCTGCACTTGCTCCTGCTGCTCTAATTGCTGTGACGCACCTGTGGAGATGCTTAACCGCCTCAGCATGAACAGAAATGTGGTTACATCCAGCGTCGATATATTGCTGAAATGATTCCTCTGCATTTTCAATCATCAAATGAGCATCGAATGTCGGACCATCTCCTAGTGCCTTGCGCAGCTTAGCAATTACTGGTGGTCCAAAGGTAAGATTTGGTACAAAATTACCGTCCATCACATCGAGATGGAGCCAGTCCAATCCTGCATCAACAGCCTCGCTGCAAGCGTTTCCTAAGTCTGCAAGGTCTGCTGTTAGTACTGATGGTGCGATAATCATCACTACCCTCTCATATCCTCCGAGAAGGGGGCAAGTCATGAGTATTGGGGTGTACAAACCCTCATAGGAGAGCCCACGGTCGGTAGATTAGGTGAGAGAATGGGTGAAGTCATTTCTGTGGGTGATGCTGATTTTGATAGTACTGTGAATGGAAATGAATGGGTTCTTGTGGACTTTTGGGCACCGTGGTGTGGCCCCTGTAAGGCACTAGGACCGATTTTGGAGCAGGTGGCTACTGAAATGCCGGTAACTGTTGCCAAGGTTAACACTGATTCTGATTCAATGAATGCGGCACGCCTCGGCGTACGTGGTATCCCTGCGTTATTCCTTTTCCACAACGGAAAGATGGTTGCGAGCCAAACAGGAATGGTTCCAAAGCCAGCACTGACCAACTGGTTAAACCAACAGATGTCTGCAAGTGATTTCTGATTACTTCAGACTATCTTTACGCTTCTTAGAAGCGCTTCCGACCTCTCGCAGGAATCGCTCTCTAAGTGCTTCATGAAGCCACATACCTTCTTCCAACTCTAGCAGAAGCCCATATGTCAGTAATCTTTCAGGAGGATTTCCCTCCCAATCGACTGCAGCAGATAACTTACTCCATGGAACTGGAGACTCGGCGACGGCAAGTGTGGCCAGTAGCTCATGTTCCTCACTGGGCATATGGTCAATAATCTCCTCATCAAGGAATTTCAACCAATCTCCGTGAGTGGCTTGGCCGTAGATCTCTAGGAGTTCTAGAGCTAGCGGGTGGCCCCCCGTTAATCGGTGAACATCTACAGGACTCGGTGGGGAGCCATCCATATTTTCTACCCAATCGCTAATCTCGTCTATCGATAATCCTTGAAGTGGTAGTTCTTCGACCAATTCTCTTGTATGTACATCTCTTCTATCGTAGACATTCAATGTTGTTCTTGAGATGAAAACCAACCGCAGCGGGGCTTTCTTTGAGATGTCAAGCAGCGCACCTAACAAATCCCTAGCCTCTTTTGCAACATGATGTACGTCGTCTAACACAATAAGCCAATATGGAGGTGGGCCTCCTGATTCGCCAACGAATCTCTCGCGTATCGCTTGTGCATCTGTAAGATATGCTAGCAATCTGCGACGCCAAGAGTCAACATCGAATTCTGCGCCGGGAGTCAAAGGTAAGGTTTCCATCAACTGATACGGATCATGTTTGTCATCAACTCCGAATCTGTGAAGCAAAGATACTGCCAATCCAACCGCCTTATCCCAAGGCTGGCAAGGATACCAACAAACCGACAAGTGTGGTACTTCGGTCATGTGTTCTCCTAGCCAATTTGCCACCAAAGTCGATTTTCCTATGCCTGCGATTCCGTGAATTACCATACATGGAGAGCCTTTTTCAAACCAAGAATTCAGTTCTTGAATTGGGGTTGTTCTTCCGTGAACCGGTCGTGTCTTTGGAGGAGAGGTGTGGTACGTTGCATGGGCTCCAGCCAGCAATTTTAGCCTACCAGGAGGAGGCAAATCCGAATCTTCGTCTTTCTTTGTAACCAATCCAAAGCGAATGTCTCCGAAGGTAAGAACTCCTTCGTGTTGTGCATGAAGAAGGATTTGTAACACTGACAAATCTGCTTGTAAACGAGTTGCTGCCTGACTGGCTTCTATTTCTAACAAGGTATCTGTTTCGTCACGAATTAGTACTCTTAGTTCTGATAGTTCATCCAATCGCTTCTTGGCTTCACCTCGGCCCTCTTCAGTGAGTTGCCAAGTCTTTTGCCGTCTATCATCGCCGCGAATTGAGCGAGAGTGTTCGCTAACCAAGCGCTTCTTCAACAATGTTCGCATCGCTCTACTGACATTAGGGGGGTGCTGAGCGCAAGCTTCTGCAATCCCTGGTCTTGTTAGGGCAGAGGTTACGACATAGCGATCTGCCTGTTCGTCTTCATCCAAAAGATGGAGCAGTATGCGGTCTTTGACCGCTATATTCACTCGAGGGATATCGCCGGCCACGACTCTCCCTACTATGGTATGGCATTCAACGATTCCCCTTCAATGCCTGAAATCCGTGTGAACATCTTGACCGTAAATCCTTTTGTAAGGAAGATGCCCGAGGAGTATGGCAAGCGCCAGCCGCCGTGCATTGACTCTGATATTTTTGATGATATCAATGAGTTGGGTAACCCTCGCGTCTGGGGCAGATATCGACGGTGATGGAGTCGATGATTCCGTTGATGATTGTATCTATGCTGCCGGAAATTCAACCGTGGATAGGACCGGTTGCCCTGACAGAGATGGCGACGGGACATCCGATTTCAATGATGGATGGACTTCATCGAACCCTAATTTTGCAAAAGATGTTGCAATCCCTCAAAATTATGATTTTACCGATGTTGACCACTCCCCTGATGGTACTGCAATTGCTACCAGCGATGAAAATGGATATTTGCGATTATGGAACGCTACAACAGGTACCAATTTCCGGTCAGTGAATGTTGGAGGAGAATTATCTAGTGTATCATGGTCTGGCGATGGCAGATTTATTGGCGTAACCAGAAATGACGATTCGGCGCATGTTTACTATTCAGACAACTTGTCCAGTGTTCACGGCACAATAAGTGCTGATGTTGGAGGAGGAGACTACCCCTATGACATTGATCTTTCAGCTGATGGAGAAATGGCAGCAATAGCCATCGGACGTTCCGGCAATGGTGGCACTAACGGTGTTGTAAGGATGATTAACATGAGTGATGGGTCAGTAATTCAAAACCTGAATCCAGGTGGCGAAGATAGATTTTATTCAGTTGAGTTTTCCCCTACAGGTAGCCATTTACTAATTGGAAGTAACAATGATTTCTATGTCGTCGAAACCTCATCATGGTCTACGGTTAGATCCGAATCCTCACCTAATGGCGCAGTCAATTCAGTCGATTGGTCACATGATGGAAAGCATATGGCAATTTGCGAAGGATGGGATGGCGGAGGAGCCACAATTCGTCTGTATGCTGCAGGCTCTTGGACCCAAAAGTGGAGTAAATCAATCTCAACGTCCTGCTTGTCTTCAGATTTCTCTCCGGATGGGCGACAAGTAGTCTTTGGAATGAGTTGGTATCAGGGTGATGGAGCAACAGCAAGGATATACGAAGTCTCAACTGGTAACGGCGTAGATAATATTGTCCAGCCTCGACCAGGTAACTGCAGCTCTGGTAGCGGCAACAATTGTGGGCAAAATAACGGACTATCGTGGTCTCCAGACGGTTCGAGAATCGCTCAAGCATTCGGAAGGAACGACGAAGGTTTCTACATTTGGTTCGCAGACTTAGATCCTGACAACGATGGATGGAATAC
>DAGO01000058.1:10347-13518 GCA_002498185.1 Euryarchaeota archaeon UBA10
TGTCCAAATACTTACGGAACCAGTTTCCAAGACAGATTCGGTTGCCCGGATGGCGATGGCGACGGGTACTCCAATGAAGGAGATGTATTCCCAACCGATCACGAACAATGGGCTGATTCTGATTCTGATGGCCGTGGAGACAATTACTACTACGATGTACAACCATTTACTGAATTGCACATTAATCAAAGGGGCGATGCATTCCCGATGAATCCATCGCAATGGAATGACACTGATGGTGATGGTTGGGGAGATAATTACGACAATGCTTCATGGACATCCATTAGACCAGTAGATGACCCCTCTACTCCAGATGAAGACGAAAGTTGGCCTGGAGAGTATGATTCCGCCGCTACGCAAGTCGACAAGTTCCCTCTGTTCAGATATCAATGGGCAGATAGTGACGGCGACTGGATTGGTGATGAGCCAAACACTCCTCTTTCCGATGGTTGCCCTAACACATGGGGCAATTCTACAGAGGACCGTATTGGATGTAGAGACACTGATGGTGATGGATGGTCTGATGCTACGCCAGATTGGCCAGCTCACCCTACAGGAGATGCAGATGCGTTCCCTGAAGACCCTACCCAATGGAGAGACAGTGACGGTGATGGTTTCGGCGACAATACTTCTGGAAACAATCCTGACGAATGTCCTGGTGAATATGGAACCTCTTCCATCGACAGGGTAGGCTGCCCTGATGCTGATGGCGATGGGTGGTCGAACGCAGGAGACCCGTTCCCAACTGACGGAACACAATGGGAAGACAGAGACGGGGACAACTATGGAGATAACCCAAATGGGAACAATGCAGATGCATTCCCTGATGATTCTAGCCAATGGGCTGATACAGACGGAGACGGATATGGAGACAGGCCAATTCTTCCAAATGGCGACTTTTTCCCCAATGATCCAACTCAATGGAGTGATTTCGATGGCGACGGATTCGGAGACAACTCAGATGGTAATAATGGAGACCAGTGCCCAGAATTATACGGTCAATCTACCATCCCAGCTGCAAGAGGATGCCCTGATTCTGACAATGACGGAGTTGTAGATCCATTCGACGCATTCCCTGAGGACTTCTATCAGCAAACCGACAAGGACAACGATGGTTGGGGAGACAACCAAGCTGTTCCTAACGGTGATGAGTGCCCAGACGAATATGGAACCAGCACTAACAATTCCAAACAAGGTTGTCCTGATGCGGATAACGACTCATGGGCAGATGAAGATGACATGTTCCCCAACGACCCACTACAATGGGAGGACACTGACTTAGATGGCTGGGGAGATAACTACGGTTGGGTTAACACCACAATTGCGGACGAACAAGACATTGGTGCTCTAATCACAATTCGAGACCAGTGGGGAGACGCATTCCCACTAGACCCTAGCCAATGGTCGGATACCGATGGCGATGGCTGGGGAGACAACAGTACAGGAAGGCTTCCTGACGCATTCCCTGTGCGAGTGACTCAGTGGGCTGATACTGACGGAGATGGTTATGGGGATAACCAGAAATTAGGTTCTTGGCAACCTGATGAATGTAATTTGAAGTACGGAGAATCATACGTTGATTACTTTGGGTGCACCGATACAGACAAAGACGGGGTTTCTGACCAAACCGACCCTTGTCCTTACGACTCGACCATCAGCTCTGGCTTGAGAGGTCAGGTCCAGTGTGCATCTTTCGATGACCACGACGATGATGGAATTCCTAACAAGTATGATGCTGACTATGTGGCAGGTAGCGAGGATGACGCCGCTGGTTTGGATAGTGAAATTATCGTATTGATTGCCTTGCTTGTATTCCTTATGGCGGTAATATCAGTTGCAATGATTGCAAAGCAAGCTGGCAGAAGAAAGGCAGCATACAAGCGTGCTGAAGAGATGAAAGTATCCGCGATGTTCCAAGAAGAAGAGGCTAGAAGACTTGAATGGATTGACTATTATGTCGCACAAGGTGATACTGCGAAAGCAATGGAATTGGGCTGGCAGCCCCCTGCAGACGTTCCACAATGGCAACAGCACCAGATGCAACAAGAACAGGCACAACAGGAAGCAATTCCTACAATGTTCAGTCTAGATGATATGTGATCACTCTTGCTGTACTCTTGCTTTTTCTCTGCGAGCTTTCTCTGCAAGACTATCGTCGAATGCTAAGAAGTCAAGATTAGCCCACGCTTCATCGTCATCGAGCGCTGCAAGCGCTTCGTTATCACTTAGCAGTTGTTCTACTGTGATGTAAGTAGGATTCGTTCCATCCAATAACTGGTATTGATGACCGGGAAGAACTAGCCAATCCTTCGGTAAATCATTCAATCTCTCTCTAAGATGAATCAATGATTCGCGCTGTGCATTTACATCGCCACCAAATAAGTCAGTTCTTCCACAACGACCCAAAAACATGCAATCGCCACTGATGACAACGCCTTCACCGATGAACGTCATGTGCCCGGGAGTATGCCCTGGTGTGCAATGAGCTTCTAGTTTCAATTCCCCTATTTCCTGAATAACGAATGAATTGGCTTTGTTGTTCCATTCATTGTTTGAAGGACCATTCCATCCGCGTAATGCCTCATTTTCATGTACCCAAACTTGCTTTTCTTGCAAGCCATCTACGCCCTTAGAATGGTCCCAATGTGAATGTGTAAGCCAAACTTGTTCAAGTTCCCAACCATTCTCTTTACACACATTAGACCAGAATTCCGAGAAGAATGGGTCGACAATCACCGCTTTGTTGGTTTTCTTACAAACCAATAGGTGGTTGAGATTGTCCCATTCGCCCAACTGCGCCTGTAAAACTAGCATTTTTTCAGTCTCTAGAATGCAATCTGCCATCTTCGCTCACCAATGGCATGAACCGCATCACTTCTAAGGGATGACGCCCATGGTATACCATGGGCAGAGAGCGAATGCTGGCTTTGGTTCTTGCCGGGCTGCTGGCAATCATGGCCCCTAACGCATTTGCAGATGCTGATAATCTCAGCCTAAATGCAACAATTATCGATGCTCCAGACAAAGGCTGGTACGGCAGTGGTGACGTTGTTGAATTAACTGCATCACTCGCTAATGATGGGGAGGCGACCAGTATAGTAGTCGACCCTTCTTGTGACGAAGTTCTCAGGGTTTGGAGCCAATCTGTTTTGGTGTATGACGGAACAGAAG
>DAGO01000058.1:13950-14096 GCA_002498185.1 Euryarchaeota archaeon UBA10
ATGGTAGAGTATTTTATCCCGGGTGAAGAACTCTCTTCTTCGGTTCCTGTACACGTTCAATCGCCTTTTGACATCCCTGAAGGTCTAGAATTGAGTGTCATCGCTACCGCACGAGAGGATGTCTTCTCTGAAGCAGAACCGGTAAT
>DAGO01000058.1:14487-19776 GCA_002498185.1 Euryarchaeota archaeon UBA10
TCAACTCGGAGTTGTTAGGTGAGTGTGGGCCAAACAGTTTGCTAGCTAATCAAATTGTTACGATTGCTCAGATTCCTTACCTAATGGAAATTGGAACTAATGAGTTCGCTGTCTCCATCGGCGATAGTGAACTATCTCAAACAATTTCATTTGATGCTTTATCCGATTCTGACCAAGGAATAAACTCAGGCAACCTTGATTCCATTTCCCTAGACTTAGTTCTCGAAGGAGACAATCAGTTCGGTGAAATGGAATCTTTTAGCCCAGACATTTCAATATTCAACAATGGGCCTGAAGATGTTGCAATTGACTTCTCAACATCTTGTCGTGGCGAGATTTGGGTCCTAGACTCTTCAGGCAATGTTGTCATGGATTCCCGTTCGATGAAAGAGTGTTCAGAAAATGAAGTTGAATACCAATTACAGCCAGATACAGCGAGATCTTTCACACAACCGGATTGGAACTTTATTGACATGTTTGGATGTCATCTTCCACCGGGTGATTTACTCGTAGTGATGGAAATTCCCGAACACGACCTGTATGCTTCAGAATTCATCACTTTAACCAGAGAGCGTGACACGTATTGCGAGGATGATTCTTTATTCATCGATGCTGAGCTCAGCGGCGAGGACCTACTAACTGTAATCCCATCTGTGATTGGTGATGAGTTTGAAATGTCTTGGTTCACAATTTGCGGATTGGAAGCCGCTTTGTTCAGCGCTGGAGAACAGATCGATATGCATCTTTCTGAATGCGATTACCTTGAGCAGTTCTCAGTACAAGCATCTGAAATTGAGTTAAGTCCAATTGAATTTGACATGGATGGATTAGATGATGGAGAATACACTCTGTTCTTCGAAACTACCACATATCCACAAGTTCGCTCATCGGTTAGTTTCGATTGGCCAATAGTCTTCGAAGAAACAAGCGAAGAAGAAGTCACTGAAGAAACAGAAGTTGCTGTTTCAAGAGTTATCTCAGGAACATGGAGTTTAACATCTAACGAATTGGGAACCTGCTGGTTACTCAACTCTCCTGATGAAGGAATCCTAACCCTTTCTGGTGCTCAAGGACTTGTCAACTGGGCTCCTGAACGCGGTGCAACAGGCGAGTACCTAATCTATGAATCTGAGGCTGTACCAGAATGTTCCGATTTCGCTGCAGTTTCATTTACTGTTGAAGAAGTGTATTCGCAAGGAGTAATTACTGAAAGTGTTGAAGAAGATTCAGAAGTTGTTGAAATTATTCCAATTGAAAGTGATAGCGAGGAGATTAGTCCTGCTGTCGTCACCATTGGAGTCGTTGTTGCCAGCAGCGGAATTCTCTCCCTTCTTGTTGCAATAATCGCTACAAATGAGTCATGGAGAATCCCTGCAACCAGTGCAGGACTCTGGTTCCTAGGATTGGTTGGAAGAACTAGTGAAACGAGTGATGGACGTTACCAAAGAGGGCGGTTAATGGGTTACCTAACAGCAAACCCAGGTTGTCATTTCCGTGCATTAATGGCTGCTCTAGAAATGTCGAATGGACAAATTACTCATCACCTAAAGATTCTCGAAGATGAAGATAGAATTTGGAGAAGAGCTGATGGTCGTTTAGTTAGGTTCTATCCATTCACCTCAAACCTTCACCCAGGAATTCTAGATGACGAGCTACCAATGCCTCCTCTATCTCCAGACCCTAACAGTTTACAGGGCAAGATTCTGCGATTGTTAGATGATGATGGACAACTGAATCTATTCCCAACTCAATCTGAGTTGGCACACCGTCTAGAGAGATCACAACAACTGGTCAGTCACCACTTGAGAACGCTTCAGAAGTACGGACTGGTCGAGAAAAAGAGGAGTGGCGTGAGAAACAGATATTGTTTGACTCGAGAGGCCGTGTTCTTACTTGAGACTACTGAACTCTAATTCTGTAGATGGTTTCAAGGCAATTACATATGTCGACTACTCGCCCCGTAGGGGCGAAGAGGCGTTTTGATGTCGGATTATATTCCACAGAATACAGAACTATCCTGGCAGAAGGCCTGGGAAGATTCTGGCATTTTCAATGTAGAATATAATGAGGGTAACCCTGTATTCTACTGCCTCGAAATGTACCCATACCCGTCAGGAAAAATGCATATGGGGCACGTTAGAAACTATTCTATTGGTGACGCAGTAGCCCGATACAAGAGGCTGATGGGATTCGATGTTCTCTACCCTATGGGATTCGATTCATTTGGAATGCCTGCAGAAAACGCTGCTATTGCTGAAGGTGGGCATCCTCATGATATTACTGAAAAAAATATGGCTTCAATTACAGAACAAATCAAGCGCATGGGATTCTCCTATGACTGGAGGCGACTTGTCAAAAGTCACGACCCACAATACTATCGCTGGAACCAATGGTTTTTCTTAAAATTCCTTGAGAGAGGCCTTGCTTACCAAGAGTTCGCTCCCGTTAATTGGTGTGAGCCGTGCAGCACTGTTCTTGCAAATGAGCAAGTAAAGGCAGGAAGATGTTGGAGGTGTAATGCACCAGTTATCCAAAAGGGGATGAGTCAGTGGTTCCTAGACATCACAAAATATGCTCAAGAGTTACTCGATGGTTTGGAAACAATAAATTTCCCACAGAATGTAAAGGCCTTGCAGCAGGATTGGATAGGACGCTCTGAAGGAGCTGAAATCGAATTTGCAGTGGAAGGAATGGATGCAAATATCCGTGTTTTCACTACTAGGCCAGATACTCTGTTTGGTGTTACATTCGTTACTTTGGCCCCAGAACATGAATTGGCTCAGAAACTAGTATCTGGCACCCAGTATGAACATGATTGGAAGATTCTACATGATGAAATAATCACAATGAGTGAATTTGACAGAATCAAAAATATGGGTAAGAAAAAGGGTGTTCCTACTGGAGCGTTTGCTATCCATCCCTTAACCGGCGACAGAATCCCTATCTGGGTTGGTAATTTCGTTATAGCATCATACGGCACTGGTGCCGTGATGGCTGTTCCTGGTCATGATGAAAGAGACTTTGAATTCGCCAAGAAATACGATATTCCAATAAAACGTGTTTTGGTTATGTCTGAAGATGAATCTGCTGATAGTGAACTAAAATCTGCTGAATGTGATTTGGGTTGGATGGTAAACTCTGGAATCGAAGGATTTGATGGCCTGTATGGTGCTGAAGCAAAATCTGCAGTTTGCGAGGCGCTTGAAAAAATAGGCGCTGGAAATGGTACAATCAATTGGAAAATTAGGCCTTGGCTGATTAGTAGACAGAGGTATTGGGGAACTCCAATTCCAATAATTCATTGTGATTCTTGTGGAGCTGTGCCAGTTCCAGAAGACCAACTGCCAGTCGAATTACCGAGAGATGTTATTTTCGATGGCAAAGGAAACCCGCTCGAAACCAGTGAATCTTTCCTAAATGTGGATTGTCCAAAATGTGGTAAGCCTGCAAAGAGAGAGACCGATACAATGGACACATTCGTAGACTCTTCTTGGTACTTCCTAAGATTTACAGATTCAATGCAGACTGAGAACTGTTTCAATCCAGAAATCGCAAACCACTGGATGAATGTTGATTTCTACTGTGGGGGTATTGAACACGCTCAAATGCACTTAATCTATGCTAGATTCTGGACAAAGGCATTGCGCGACATTGGATTACACAATATTGACGAACCATTTGAAGAGCTGCTTTGCCAAGGTATGGTCAACAAATCAGCACCGTGGTGTGAGCCTTGTGGAATTACATTGTCTGTCGATCATGCTGGCCAGCAATGCCCCCAATGTAGTTTCATACTAACCGAGAGAAGTGCGAAGATGAGTAAAAGCCTCGGAAACACCGTTTCTCCAGAAGTAATGATTGAAAAATACGGAGCAGATACAGTACGATTGTTCATTCTGTTTGCTGCAAATCCTACCGCTGGAATGGATTGGTCAGACTCAGCACTTGAGGCAAATTACCGACAAATGGTCCAATTGTATGGAATGCCTTCCAATATATTGGAATGGAACGGTGGTGCTAGTGAAATCGATTTGTGGATGCAGGCCCGTCTCAAACAGAGATGCTTGCAGTGGCAGAATGCAATGGACAATTACGACTTACGTGGTGCTGTAGATGCAAGCCACTTCGACTTGGTTAAAGACCTGAATTGGTATCGTAGAAGAGGAGGAGAGAATCCAGAAGTTGGTAAGGAAATCCTCAATGTATGGACACACATGATTTCTATCGCTACACCTCACCTAGCAGAAGACTGGTGGAAAATGCAAGGCAACGCCGATTTGATGGCAGGAAGAGTCTTCGATTTACCTGGAGAATTGAGCGAGGAAGAAGTTGCAGCACTAGAGGCCGAATCTTATCTTCGCTCATTCCTAGAGCAAGCAAGAAAAGTTGCTAAAATTGCTGTTAAGCACATAGGCAGTGAACCTAGTCATGCCACAATACACATTTCGAGACCGTGGAAGAGAGAGTTGGCAAAAGCAGCGATTGAACACATCAATTCGGGTGAAAATGTCAAAACTTTCGCCGGAGTTTTGTCCGGATTACCATTCGCTCAAGGTGAAATGCGAGGAGAAATCATGGGATTCTGGGGTAAGAGAATGCTTCCTCAAATCTTCAAATGGTCAGATGAGGAAAAGCAGATGATCAGTGGTGCATTGAATGAAGGTGATATTCTAAGTGCTGCTTCAGACTTCATCTGTAGCGACCTAGGACTCACTAGCGTCGACATCGAGGCCGGAGTCACTGACGTCGGTCGGAGTGGTTCCGCTATTCCTTTGTCCCCCTCCATCGTTTACAGTTGAGTTAGTCTCTGCACCTACTTTCGGCACTGGCTTAGGCGGTAGTGGTGGCTGTGGTTTGAAAGTAACATAAGCCGCTACTGCAACTAATATTCCTGCAATTATGAATAAAATCGTAATCAGTGGGAATGATTCTTCTTCATCACTACTAGCTTTGGTATCATCGCTGGTTTCTACAGTACAACCTGTCGAAGACACTACTTCGCCTACTGGTGTGGAAGGGCAAAGGTCGTTCAAGTTGTGAACACCATCACCATCATCATCTAACTGAACACCAGAACAACCCTCAGAATCTACATCCATGCCACTAGGTGTGTATCTGCATTCGTCATCTGAATCCATAACTCCATCGTTGTCATCATCATCATCTTCGGTTGTATCAACACATCCGTCTTGGTCCAAATCCATCCCAACACCTGCTTGCCCAACATAGCCTCGTGGACAGAGGTCTTGTGAGTCACTAATCCCATCAGAATCATCGTCTGTATCTTCC
>DAGO01000052.1:0-5657 GCA_002498185.1 Euryarchaeota archaeon UBA10
CTTGCTAATTCAGCAGCCTGTCTTCTAGGTAGAGAAACGAATGCCTTGCCGACCAGTGCGTGTATGGGGTAAGGAAGGAAATATCTCTCAAGCGCAGGTAGGCTTGGGTGTCTAAAGCACAGAATGGAGTGCTTCTCGAACGGCCTTTGGTTCGGAATGTCCAGTGAGAATGGAACAGGTGCGATTTCAACAGTGCTGCGCAACCATCCTTCCTGAGTTACCAATTGCTGCATCCATGGCCCCATGTCTGCATTTGCAATGTTTACAAATTGGAAAGATGCAGCACGAGGGTCAAATCCTTGCTCGCTGATAAGTTCGGCTTCCGCTCGCGGTCGGTGAAAGATTCCCATGACGGGTTGACCGTGGTCGATCATATCGCCATGAAGTTCCAACAATTTCCTTTCTTTGCGAGGACACAACAGCATAACTTCTAGTCTAGCTGCATTGCCGTCCCAGATTTCTTGCCATCGAGAATTGGCCTCATCCTTCAATTGTTGAAAGGTCATATTCGGAATCATTGCTGTGACACCCATGCGACCACCAAACAGCGAGTAGTGGTCGACTATTTGGTGATGTAGGATTCTTCGACCGCAAATTCAGCCAATAGAATGACTCCTCCAGCGGCACCTCTGACGGTGTTGTGTGAGAGAGCATCGAATCGAATTATGTTGCCATCAACACGGATATTGCCCACAGTTGTGGTCATTCCTTCGCCTACCCAAAGGTGTTCATCTCTGGTCGGTTTTCCTTCGATTATATTGTTGACAAGTTGCGGTGAAGATGGCAAATCGAGTGTAGGGATTTGCATCAATTTTTCAACTTCTTCTAAGGATGTTTCTCGACTAACTTCAACTCCACATGAAACGAAGTGACCGTCTTTTTCTGAAACTCGATTGCACGATGCAATAACGGGAATCTCTATTCCAAGCAGATATTTTAGTTCAGCAATGAGTTTTTCTTCCTCCCCAGGAATCAAGGGGTTTACATTGCCAGAGAGTGCTTCTTCGTCATACAGTAATCGCCACCCAGCGCCTGAAAGGGCTTGACGTGTGTGGATTGTAACAGATACAATTCCTAGGGGTTTCAAACCGATAATTGGAGTAACTACTGGGACAACTGTGCAATTAGTTGCGCACGCATGGCCATCGTAAGTGTGCATATCTTCAGGATTTACTTCAGGAATCACTAGAGGGATGCCTGCGATTCTTCTGAAGGCACTCGCATTAGAAAATACGTGAATGCCCCTTGCAACTAGTGAAGGCTCGACAACTTCAGCTACATTGTTGGGTAGAGCAGAGAATGCAATATCGACATCTGGAATGTCGCTCATAGAACAAATCAGAATGTCATATCGGGGCCTAGGAGTTTCTAATCTCCATTCAATCTCTTCATGCATCAGTCCAACGGAGTTAGGTGATCCAGCGATAGCAACAACCCTGAACATTGGGTGGTCCCAAAGCAATTCCTGTAGCCTTTGGCCTACTAAGCCGCTAGCTCCCAGAATCGCCACATTGAATCGGCCAGTCATCGCTCCTCATGTGGTGTGGGGAAGATTCTCCTTATGATGAGTTTCCTTGCAATGGACGTACCATCTTTGATGCTACCTAGCTTCGCTTCACCAACTCTTTTCGAGTATGTGATTGGAACATGAGCGATTGGAATGTTTCGATGTGCGCATGATGTGTACATCTCTGCTTCGATTTCAAACCGCATACTATTCAGTTGCAATCTTTCTATCGCATTTCTAGAAAATGCCCAGAATCCAGAACACAGGTCGTAAATCGGCTTGCCGTGTAGTGCAACGGCGAGCCACGTCAGAAGTTGATTGCCAATCCAGTTAGTACTAGTCATCGCATTAGAGTGTAAATTGCCATGCAACCGGTCTCCAATCACAATTCCATTTTTGGGAATTGAATCTAGGAGTCTAGTGATTTCTTCTGGATGGTACGTGCCATCGCAATCCAGCATAACCAATTCATCGTCGCCAACCTCGAGGAACTTCTTGAATCCTTGACGCATTCCTGCGCCCTTACCTTCTCCCCATTGCTGGATAACCTCGCAACCCAACTCTTCGGCAATGCTCACGGTGTTATCAGTTGAACCACCATCGACAACAACAACTCTAGTAGAATATCCTCGATTTTTCAATTTTTCAATTGGAATTCTCGAATATATGTCTTGTAAAGCCCCCTCTTCATCAAGAGTTGGAAGCATGATGAATAGGTTTGTCACGGTAATACGACTACCTATTCATTGTAGTGTCTTTCGCTCAATTTAGGCGTAATGAATGACTTCTATCCAATGAACTCGAATTCCGGTTTCATCGAATAGAGCATCTCCTCTACCCGAGGCGCCCAGAGGATTTATCCAGAACTTGGAGTCACTAGTTATCTCAATTTCAAATCCTCCGCCACCAGCATAAGTGCAGGTATTGTACCATCCTGAACCGGTGATTTCTCTCGAGTTAATCGTAGCTGAAACCTCACCAACAAACTCGGTCATAATACAGATTTCATATGCTTGGCTCTCGTTGACTGCAAAGGTATGTGTGCCTTGTGTAAGGTAGAGTTTTTCATCACCAATATCGAACGGGTCGAGGTCGCGAAGTGGCGCCCACGGGTCAGGTCGCATGTTGTCGCCCGTTACTGGCATGAAAGTGGATATCATAGAGTCGTCTTGCAAGATGTAAATAGCTGAGCCGCCACTAGACCAGATTTGGTCCCAATGGGTTGAGGCTTGTATGTACTGCATCATGATGCCCTTTGGTGAGGCGATTGCATGAGTTATTCCTAACTTGTTTAGGCGTTCAATGTCATCATAGATTATCGCTGTAGTCGCAGCGTTTTGTATCGAGTGTTCCTGTTTCAGAATCCCTAAGGTAGGAACCGCTGTAATTCCAATATGTTCTGGAATTGAATAAATATGGCCCCAGTGTTCATTTTCGGTGTAGACGATTGAGCCTTCAGGAAGGCCTTCCAAGACGTCGAATAATGCGGCATCACCATCTGAAATCGCATGTAATTCATCGTGTCTTGACAACTCGGATAGAGCACTATGCGCTAGCCCACAAAGGAGCAAAGTCGCAATCATCATCGCTCTTCCTCCGTCTGAAGCAATACCTCCTTCGATTCGTGAAAGACGCATTCCAACTAATGCCGCTAATGGAATGTGGAATGCATGCATGCTCATTGAATAAAGAGCGTAAGACATCATGGATAGAATAGCAACTCCGCTTAATCCATCAAACAAGTGAATTGAAGAAAGAGCCCAATTGAATCCGAACCACAATGCTAGAGTCATCGCTTTACTGTCATCTCGCATTGTCCAAGTTGCCCAGATTGCAAGAGGGAGGAGCAACCCCGCATACATCAGCATCGGCGCCCCACCTTGCCATCCATATTCTGCAAATACCGCCTTGCCATCGAATGCTGGGGCGAGTGCGAAAACAACCAAAAGAATTGCAATTGCGAGGATAACCGATTGTATCCTGTCTGTAATTGTGAACGCT
Source organism: Euryarchaeota archaeon UBA10 (assembly GCA_002498185.1). Taxonomy (GTDB): domain Archaea; phylum Thermoplasmatota; class Poseidoniia; order Poseidoniales; family Poseidoniaceae; genus MGIIa-K1. Next base: position 3,509 of record DAGO01000052.1, read on the forward strand.
TCACGCTTGGAAATAATCAATTGTGCCACAACCAAAGTTGTGAGATATATCAGCCCAGTAGGGTGAATCATCGCTACGATTACGGCAGTTATCGCGACAATTTCCCACCTGAGTTTTTCTCCAAACATCATCAGAATCACAACTAATCCTAACTGACTTGCCACAGTTGGGAAACCAGAATCTAGATTCTTTGCAAAAAGAGCAGGAGCAAGCAACATCGCCATTATTGTCCAATGGCCACATCCCATTTTCTCTCCCACTGCAGCAATCCCGAGCAACAGTGCCACGAAGCACATGACGCCTAACCAGAAAACGCTCAGGTGTGCAGAACCGCCTAACCAAGCAGCTAGCATTGGGAAGGCGGGAGGATAGATCCATTCTCCAACAGATGGTTCAGAGAGAATGAATCCACCAGTTCTTGAGATTGAATCTGTTAGTGATGCAAATCCAATCCAATCTACTCCCATCGGGCGAATGTAAGAAAGAGGGGTTATTGCAATGAAACATGCAATGGTTGTGAATATCCAAAACCACGGGCTGCGGTCGATGTTGACCAAACGTGGTTCGGGATTTAGTTCAACTCGAATCGCTACGATAGCAGCGATATTTGCTAGAATCAAAAGTGTAGTCAGTGTCTCTAGGCTTAGCTCCAATATGAAACAGAAGCCTGCTAATCCCAAACAAGACAACAAACCCAATGCTGGACTTAGCATCAATTGTCTCTTCCAATCTCCTTCTACATCCAAGCGACGGGCAAGAGCTAGGCCCGGAAGAATAGCCACTTCCAAGCCTAGAGACATATCCTCGCCTCGCCCTTCTAGCCTTCAAACCTATTTGCGAAGAATGATGAATCAAGGCCGTTTGGAAGGAACATGGCTGAGGTCATTGCCCTACCCGATGAGTATTGGGTGTTTGATTTCACGAGGGGTGAAGACCCAGATTTTCAATGTCCATTCCCATACCAAATCGGGAGATATGATGAGGTTCGCCCTGGAATGTACACTCACGAGTTATTTGGCGGCGAGAGAGATTTGCATGTCGGAATTGACATAGGTGCGCCAGTCGGGGAACCGATTTACGCATTTTCAAAGGGGATAGTTCATTCTCTAGGCATCAATGCTGAAGACGGCTCATACGGGCCAACTATCATCATCAAACATGAATTTGAAGGTAAGCCAATTTGGGCGCTGTATGGCCATTTGTCAATGGAATCACTAGACATGGTTTCAGAAGGGATGGAGGTTGCCGAGGGTCAAGTTATCGCAACTGTTGGCGACAAAAGCGTCAACGGTGGCTGGGAGCCACATCTCCATTTCCAACTTTCATGGGAAGAACCAGAAGGAAATGACATGCCAGGAGTCGTTGCTAGGTCAGATAGAGATTGGGCATTGGAAAAGTATCCTGACCCAAGGATGGTTCTAGGGCCGATTTACTGATTGATTTGTGCCAAGTATTCCTTCAAAGAAATAATCGGTTCAATTGCAGACGGGTCCTTTCCATGCAGTAGTCCAAGAGCAATTGATAGCCAGTCTGTCATTATGCATAGGTGCAATAGGCTCTCGAGTAAAGTTTCACCAACACCATGAATCTTCCATGCTAATTCAGTAGGGCAATTTGAAACGAACCAATCCATTCTTTGCCTCACGCGAGGGTGCATGCCATCCCATGAAAGGAAGATTAGAGCCTGTTCTGTTGCTTCTGGGTCTTGGTCATCTCCGACTCCTCCCCATGCGACTGCCTCATTGTGATTCATTTCAGGAATTGCTCCAATTCTAGCAAATCGCGCAGAGTTTTCGTTTAACTGATTCTTGAAACGATTGATGGCAGGCATCAATTCATTTGGTCCTAGGATTGCTATCGGGTTTTGCATCAAATTGAGTGCTAGGCTTGCAACATCTCCTTCTGGATATGTGATGATATCATTATCTTCTACAGCGACTTGTAGACGCTCAAGAGCCTGTTCTGTTATCTCAATTTGCAGGATGCCAATCTCCACAAGGAACGCCAATTGTCTAGCAAAAATGTGGCCAAATGCTGACCTAGGCGGCTGGCCAGACGGACATGAAATCAGGTGTACGCTCTTGGATAGTTCGCACATTCCTGACAATTCTCCTCCGCTTGAAATTACAACAATCGTAGCACCTTGCCC
>DAGO01000052.1:6022-8137 GCA_002498185.1 Euryarchaeota archaeon UBA10
GTTGCGATGATTAACCAGTCCGGTGTCCACCAATTAGGCAAATCATATCCGCGATGACACCTAACTGGAACAGCGCCGCTTTCATCACACAACACCGATAGGAAATCTCCACCTGCTGCAGAGCCACCCATACCCAAGCAGAGAACTCCCGTCCAACCTGTATCTAGTTCATCAAGCCAAGGAAGTAGTTCCCTGTTAACGGATTCTCTACCGACACGAATATCTTGTACGAAAGAGCGAGTGAACTTGATCATGTCCTGTTTGTCAAGTGCGGCTGCAAGACGAACCATGCCTTCTTCCATGTCACTCACCATCCATCCCTAATCTTGGCAAGCAAACCCATTCACCATCAATTCTTGCCAGTAATAGCTTCCTTCCGGGCACATGTTCGAATGGAAGGCGAACGGCGTTCATCTTCCAATCGTTAGGGTCAAGGAACTCTGCCACTGAAGCATCCTCGTTAATCGGTTCGATATATGTGAATTCATTCAACTGAGCGACTACGTTGGCGTTTTCAAGGTCTCTCCAAGTAGCTCCGGTACGTTCTCTTCTCTCTACTTTCTCAACAATTGCACCATCGTTAGTCCATGTTGAAGGTCGCCATAATTCTCCTCTCCATCGAATCACATCTCCTAACTCATAGCCTGGTTTACGGTAAAGTAAGGTCAGTCTGGTCAAGTCAACACCATCCTTTCTACCAACAACAGATGTAGTGGTGGTAACTTGTCCACCATGCTGTGCAATCAAGTGTCTCCCCCACGCTCTAGCCAAAGCTTTCGAGCCGAGAACAACATCGTAACCGCCTGTTACTGGACCTTCATTTGTAATGAAGAACATTGGGTCCTCCGGCATCTCTGCAAGAACATCATCGAGTGTTTTCCTAAGTGTGTTGAATTCCTCCTCGGATAGTCTGCGAGCGCTCGACCTCAACTGGACGGTAGCCTCGAAGTAATTGCCAGCACGCCTAGTACAAGTTAGGCAGACTCCGTTTGACATTCTAGCTCGCATTGTGTGTTTTTCCGTGTAAAGCAGGTTATCGATTACGCCTTCTATTTCGAGGTGAATCAAGGTGTGTCTGCCATCGACCTCTTGAGCCATTAATCCCAATTCTAAGTCCTCGATTTCTGAGTGAAATTCGACATTTCTCTGGACTAATTCGTGCCACAAATCTTCCTCATCGACATGGCTCCACTTACCTTGGAAATCAATTATTCCACAACGAGCACATCTTGTCCATGGCACGTTCTTTGGAACCTTGGCCAGTGTTACCCTATCTCGAGTACACTTCTCACACATTCTGTCTGAGAATAGCGGAGGGTCTGCTCCGCAAACTAGACAAAATTCTCCGCCGAGGTCCATACTTCCACCTCGTCACTCATTTTCTTCTGCACCTTCTATGGTGCCCTGATCATTTTCGGAGAGGGCTTTCTCTAGGGAATCGATTTTTTGTTGCAGTGAATTTGAGCGTGCAAAAACTGTCCAAGTCCACAATGCAAGGGCTCCAATCATGCAAATGTAAGCGGCAGTTAGGTACGTTTGGTCGCTCATCTCATCCCCTCCTCATACTGGCTTTGCAGTTCTTCGAGACGCATTTCCAATTTAGTTAGTCTCATCCCAGCCATGATGTATCCCACAGTTAGCACGGTAAATGAGATTGCGCCGATGAACAAAACGATGCTCATGTCAGAGTTAAGAGAGCCTTCTGATGTTGCAACAACCGGTCCTGGATGTCGGATTTGCCACAGTCTTGTAGCGATGTATGTCACTGGAACTAAGACGAATCCGTACATTCCAAATGCCGCAAAGGTATCTCTAGTTTCAACACCATCCGGTTGGGAGCGGCGACCTAGCACCAAGTAGAGTGAAAGGAGAGTCAACAAAGCGAAGGTGTTGAGTCGAACATCTGTCCAATCCCAGGGGACTCCCCATTCTGCTGCTCCCCAAATACATCCTGAGGTGATACACATCAATCCAGTGGCTAGACCTGCTTCGCTACTAGCCACATGTAAACGCCAAGCCCATTCGCTACGCTTGAAGAACCAATAAATTGAGCCGACAAAGAGCATGCCAATGGCGATCATTGCGGCCCATGCACTCGGTACGTGCCAGTAGAAA
>DAGO01000082.1 GCA_002498185.1 Euryarchaeota archaeon UBA10
CAAGCGATGTTGATTCACCGAATATTCCGCTCGACATTCCGAATAGGAGCATGGCATAGAGAGCGCCGTATCCTAAACCAGCTAGGAGTGTCCAATCTTCGATAGCGGAAGGAAATCGGTTCTTTGAGTCAGTATTCCTTCTTTTTCGAATCCCAGCCAATTCCTTCGATACTTTGTCGATAGGTTTGGTATCTCCAGAATCTTCGGGGACAGGTTCAATATCAGTTGTGATATCGTCGGACCCCATGTATGCCCCTACGGGGCATCAGCAAATGAATACTATGCAGGATTTACGAGAAAATCCTGAATCTACCTATGAAAGGGGAATGAATCGCTGTGACTTCAGGCTCTCGGGCAGTTCGGAATTTTCTCCAATATTTTGCGCCCACTCAATGATTGAATCATAATGTTCACCTTCAAGAGAGCCTAGCCAAATTCTTTGACCATCAACCGTTATCAGTGAAACGTTATTCTGACTGCAAGGTCCCAGGCAAGTGGAAATATTTAGCTTCACATTTTGGTCGAGATCATTTTCTTTCCATGCCTGTTTGAGTTTATCCACTGGAACTTCTTTGTTACCTTTCTCTATTCTTCCACAGCAACAACCATTGCATACAGCGATTTTAGTCGGCATTTAGACTACTTCCGGATTAATTTGTTCTTCGTACGAACTGGTCGCTGTCGATTGGAACCCAGACATTCGTTTTCCGCTCATTTTGGATTTCAACTCTGTACGGGTTTCCTTGGTCCCAGCACTTCAAAATCTTGCCTTCAGTAAAATCTCCAACATTGGCGTATACGGTATCTCCAACATTGAATCTGAGTTCTTCAGCTATGCATTCCATGAGTCCATCTTGTAGGGCTTTATGGTCTAGGTCTCGTCCAATGAAAACGAATCTACATTCGCGGGTTTCTCCCTCTTTCCACAATCCTATTTCCTTGCTATAGTCGCCACTGAACAGCATATGGACTCCTTGGAACACGAATTTTTCGTCCATTCCTTTTACAGACAGAACTCCCTTGTACCTGAATAGGTCTTCTCCCTTGTCTCTCATCAATGTTCCAATCCATCTTTCCAATTTGTTGACATTCAGGTCACCCTCGAACCTTGCGCTAGTTGAGGTTACACGTTGGTCATGCTCGTGTTCAGCATCTGTGTCCAAGAATTCAGGATCCATTTCCAGGGTCCTATCCAAATCGAAGGAACCTATGTTAATCAGTTCCTTGGGGTCGATCAAACTGTTTTCAGTTCTGAAAATCGGTGCATGATTGTTTATCGATTTGATTCTAGTCTCAACTATCTTCAATCCTTCTTCATCTACCAAGTCAATTTTGTTTAGCATTATTCTATCTGCAAATGCAAGTTGCTCAACAGATTCATTTTCAATATCTTCTGGTTTCTCATCATCAAGATGCTGAATGATATGTTTAGCATCAACAACGGTGATTATTCCATCAAGTCTGTAGCGCTCAACCACTTTATCATCAACGAAGAAAGTTTGAGCAACTGGTGCAGGGTCTGCTAGACCGGTTGTTTCGATCAGCACTCCATCAAAATCTTTGATTCTGTCATACATGTTGTCTAGAGTCTCGGTTAGGTCCCCACGAACAGTACAACAAATACATCCGTTCATAACTTCGATGATTGTTTCCTCTGAACTTTCAACAAGGATATTCTCATCAATGCCGACATCACCGAATTCATTTTCAATGACTGCAAATTTCATTTTGTGTTCCATGCTAGAAAGAATATGGTTCAATAAAGTCGTCTTTCCTGAACCCAAAAAGCCTGTTAGCACAGTTACTGGAATCCTTCTGTCCGTGTCCGCATAAGCATTCATGATAGTACCCATTGTTTGCTACAGCGGTGAATAATTAAAGCGAACTAATAAAAGGTTAATGAAAAATTATTATCGCATAAAGAGCATGCTACGTGTTCTGAAATGGTGGGTTAGGCCGGACTTGAACCAGCGACCTCGGCATCTTCAGTGCCGCGCTCTCCCAACTAAGCTACTAACCCGGGGTGTTGTTGCCACAGACATCTGTATTTCAAGCCTTGCGGCTATTCATTCGATGTCATCTAAAACGGCGGCTTGAACTTCTGCTAATTGCGCTAGGCCATCTCTGGCCATGTCAAGCAGTGCTTGCAGTTCATCATATGAGAATGTAGATTCTTCACCAGTGCCTTGAACTTCAACGAATTTTCCGTCAGCGGTTCCTACAACATTCATGTCTACATCGGCGTTAGAATCTAGGATGTAATCTAAGTCGAGATAAACATCTTCTCCGATAAGGCCTACTGAGATTGCAGATAAGTCGTGAGGAATCACTTTGTTCTCGTGATTTTTTGCTTCAGTTGGAGTTAATTCAGGAGGAGTCCAACCATTTTCCTTGTCTTCGCGGCTAGGCCTCAAGTCTACAGGAAGACAGTCACCGCTTGCAATTAGTCTGCGAACCGCCAATCTAAGTGCGATATTAGCAGCAGTGATGGATGCACATCGTGTGCCACCATCAGCATTCAATACATCACAATCTACGGTCAATGCGAGTGGCCCAAGCGCTTCAAGATCTATCGCACCTCTTAGTGAGCGAGCTACCAATCTCTCGATTTCTTGGGTTCGTCCTTTTGCCCCTCTGCGTTCTCTACGGAACCTAGAATCAGTCGAGCCTGGAAGTAAGGAATATTCTGCATGTACCCATCCTTTAGATGCATCACGTGGGAACCAACCAGGTAAGCGTGCTTCCTTGGTTACGCAGCAAAGAATGTGCGTGTTTCCTTGGCGGTATAGGATGCTTGCTAGAGCATTAGGGGTGAAATCGATTTCAACCTCTATATTCCTCATTTCATTCTTAGCACGGTCGGTCTCGATGTCGGTCTTGAACTTGGCCATGTTACGGCGAGTAACCACTACTCAAGAACACTTCCGTCGGAGAGCAAGTTGAAGAATCTAATCGTTTTCGCCTATCTATGGCACGAGTTGTGATTTGTGGAGTAGCACGAACCCCTATCGGTAAATTCAGGGGTAGTCTTTCGAATCTAAGTGCTGTAGAATTGGGAATCAGATCGGTTAAGGAATTGTTGAACCGTTGTAACATCGATCCATCCAGCGGGATAATCGACGAGGTATTGTTCGGCCAAGTTCTTCAATCTGGAGCAGGGCAAGCGCCTGCTCGTCAAGTTGCACTGGGTGCTGGCTTGCCAAACACGATTGCTGCGACCACAATTAACAAGGTATGTGGTTCTTCATTGAAAGCTGTAATGATGGCTGCAAACAGCATCAAGGCTGGTGAATACAAGGCCATTATCGCTGGGGGAATGGAGAGCATGACGAATGCTCCAAAGTTTGAGAAGCGTAATGGCGATGAGAAAGAAATGGTTTCAACTATGGTTCATGATGGCCTATGGGATGTATACAATGACGTACACATGGGCAACACTGGAGAAATTGTAGCTAATGAATGTAATATCTCTCGTGAAAAGATGGATGCGTTTGCAGCACGTTCTCAAAACAATGCAGCACAGGCTGAAGCAAATGGTTGGTTTGATTGGGAAAGATTCGATATGCCTGAACTTTCGAGTGATGAAGGAGTTAGAGCAGGTACCACAACCGAAACACTTGCAGGTCTGAAGCCGGTATTCCAAGAAGGTGGAATGGTGACAGCAGGAAATGCTTCCACTCTGAATGATGGCGCATCTGCTGTTCTAGTTGCAGATGAAGACTTTGCAAAGGCAAATGGTTGGGAAACCATTGCCGTGGTTGAAGATTACTGCACTGCAGGTGTTGAGCCGAGTCGTGTAATGTATGCTCCTATCCCAGCAATCCAGATGTTACTCGATAGAGCAGGAATGGATGTTTTAGACATTGATGTGTATGAACATAATGAAGCATTTGCTAGCGCGTCATGTGCAGTCGCTCAAGAAGTTGGAATTCCAGAGGACAGATTCAATCTCCATGGAGGGGCAGTTGCTCTTGGGCATCCTTTAGGAAGCAGCGGGACTCGATGTTTAATGACCATGATTGGTGTAATGCGTAGGCTTGATGCGAAGAGCGGAATTGTATCTCTTTGCCTTGGCGGTGGAAACGCTGTTGCAATGCGTATTTC
>DAGO01000125.1:0-843 GCA_002498185.1 Euryarchaeota archaeon UBA10
GACCTTTACTTGGTGCACGCACCACCTGAAAACTCGGAACACAGAGCACCTGTTTGGAAAGGTATGGAGTATTGTCTAGAGCAGGGCTGGGTGAAATCAATTGGAGTTTCAAACTACGGCCCTACGCACCTAGAAGCAATGAGGGGTTATGCCACCTACATGCCTAGCGTTAACCAAGTTGAGTTCAATCCTTGGCTACAAAGGCCACATCTATTCAAGGCTACAGAAGATGCAGGTGCCAAAGTAATGGCATATTCCCCGCTTGCCAGAGGACACAAAGTGGACGACCCAGAATTGGTTGCAATCGCTGAGAAGTTAGGCTGTACGCCGGCCCAAGTGGCGATCAAATTCTGCTACGACAGTGGATGTATCACAATTCCAAAGTCGAGTAGACCTGAAAGAATCGTAGAAAATCTAGCGTCGCTAGAAGTCGATATCTCCTCAGAAATGGAAGCTATCAAATCGCTTGAATGCGATTATGTATCAGGGTGGGACCCGACCACTGAGCCCTGATTATTGGTAATTTGAAAGAATCAAATCAACAGTGGCTTTAGCTGAATTCAGAACTCCTGGCAACCCTGCGCCGGGATGAGTACCTGCTCCAACCAGATACAAACCTGGAATCCCGGAATCCTCATTTGAAGGCCTGAAGTAAGCACTCTGAGTTAATTTGGGCGCTACTGAGAAGGCAGAACCCTTGAATGCTGCGAGTTCTGATTCGAATGTCTTAGGTGTGATGTGGCGCCTTGTTACGATGTGATTTCTCAAATCAGGCATCTCTACCTCAAGCGCCTCAATTATTCTGTCACCGTACTCTTCTGCAATCTCATCCCAATCTACGTC
>DAGO01000125.1:1221-3797 GCA_002498185.1 Euryarchaeota archaeon UBA10
AGACTCTTGTCGGTCACTGTTGGTACGTGTAAGTACAGACTGAAATCTTCCGGAAGACTGTTCCCTTTGAAGATCTCATCGAGTAGACCTTTGTATCGAGGACCAAACAAAATAGTGTGGTGTGCAACATCATCATAGGCAATGTCGGTTCCAAAATATAAAACAAACAGGGACATTGACCAGTCCATTTTCTCCAACTTCTTCGCACGCTTTTTTGCGACCTTGGAAGATGAATACAATTTCTTGTAAGTGTGATGCACATCAGCATTAGACACGACAATGTCGAAATCTTCAACTCCATCTTTCCCATCAGTTATTCGATGCGTTGTTGCTTTACCATTTTGGACCAATTCTACTGACTTGACTGGAGTTGACAAACGCAACTCTCCACCCAATTCTTCGAATAATTTCACCAAAGTTCGCACCAGAGCATGTGTTCCCCCTGCCGGGAAATAAACTCCCCATTCCCTCTCAAGATAATGAATCAAGGTGTATATCGACGAGGTTTGAAACGGATTACCTCCCACCAAAAGCGAATGGAAACTTAGCGCTTGACGTAGATGGTCATCCTTGACATACTTGGCCACGGTCTTGTAGACTGAACGGTCTGCTCGCAGTTTGATCAGCGAGGGAGATACGGCAACCATATCTGAAAATCTTCCAAAGGGGCGGTCGGCCAGCTCTGTGTAACCCTTTGCGAATACTTTCTTTGCATACTCAAAAAATCTCTGATAACCATCGGCATCGGATTGACTTCTTTCTGCTATTTGCTTGACCATTGTTGCTTCGTCGCGAACATAATCAAAACGGTCGCCATCACTCCAAATCAACCGATACATGGGCTGTACTTCCATCAACTCGATGTAATCCTCCAACTTTTTGCCAGATAACTCGAACAAATCTGTAAGAGTATGTGGAGCAGTAATTACAGTCGGTCCAGCATCAAACGTGTAGCCATCATCGTGGTAGACATATGCTCTACCACCAGGTAAATCTCGTGCTTCATAGAGTACGGTCTGAATACCTGCACTTTGGAGACGTATAGCGGCACCTAAGCCACCAAACCCACTTCCTATGACTGCTGCTCTTTTGGGAAGTGATTTTGATTCTGGCATAGTTTATCCTTTGCGTTATCACTTGATAATGTTCGCTTTTTACTTGGATAATTAACGGCAATGAAACAACTAGTTATAACCTGAAAATGTTGCATTATCTCTAAGTGGCAGCCATGACTAATTCGCTTGAAGTCAAAGACCCGGAGATTGTCTTGGCTACTAGTGGAGAAAGTTTCCACTGGGCAAAACGCTTCCTTGGAAAGAAAATGGGTTATGATGCTGCAAGGCTCTATTCGTTCTGCAGAGTACTAGATGACATGGCAGATGGAGATATTCCTAACGGCCACGAACACCTTACTGACATCCAAAGCACCCTAAACAACGGTGCATGGGAGGGGCACCCTTTCCTAAATCAATTCTCAAGCATGGTTGATGAATACCAGTTACCTATCGAGGTCATTGGTGCTCTAGTGGAGGGGTTGATGGATGACCAAGAGCCAGAAGTCCTAATCAAAGACGAGGAAGATTTGATCCAGTACGCCTACAAGGTTGCAGGAACGGTTGGTCTACTGATGTGCTGTGTCCTAAACACTAGCAATCCAAAAGCAAAACCACATGCAGTGGACTTAGGGATAGGAATGCAACTCACAAACATCGCACGTGATGTAGTTGTGGATGCAAAGATGGGTAGAAGATATCTCCCTGGAAGCTGGGTCAACAACATGACACCGGAAGAAATCCTTGTCGCTGCAGAAAATCCAAACAGCGAGAATGCAGCAATTATTACATCCGCAGTTAGAAGATTACTGAGCCTTGCTGAAGAGTACTATGCCAGCGGCAGAGTCGGCCTTTCCTACCTTCCAGCAAGAGCCCATTTCTCAATAGGAGTTGCTGCTAAGGTTTACCGTCAAATCGGAATCCAACTACTTCGCTCTAAGCACTCTTGGTGGGGGCCAAAGCAAGTCACATCAAAGGGAAGCAAGGTATTCTGCACAATTAGAGCGTCATTCGGAATGTTCAGGAGATTCCCGCACCCTAGAGCAAACCACAACACAAAACTCCACTCTGGGCTAGAATCCTACATGAACCAGGGAGGAACCTGGGGATGAAATCAGAGACCCACATCATTGGAGACGGTTGTTCAGCAATGATGTTGGCAGCAAGAGCTGACGAACTTGAAGGGCACAATCTGACTGTCGTAAGGCCAGACGGAGCGCCTGCCTCCAAAGACCATATGCTTGGATTTTGGAACACACCTGGGCTGAAATATGCTGAGATAGTCTCGAGAAAATCTTGGTCAAACTGGTCTATTATCACAGATTCTGGAGAGTTCAAAATGTCCTCCAACAAGCATGCGTACCATGTGATGCATAAGACTGAATTTTTGCAGAGCTGCAAAATTAAGGCTGAAATGAATGATGTAAAATTCATTGAACAAAAAGACTCGGAACAATTGCGACCTAAGCATGTGTTCGATTCACGCCCACCGAGAGCCAGCAGGAATGCAATGCTGCAACATTT
>DAGO01000125.1:4136-4684 GCA_002498185.1 Euryarchaeota archaeon UBA10
GAAGTCGAGCGCCCTGTTTTCGATGATTCTACTGCTATTTTGATGGATTTCAGAGTAGACCAAACTCATGGAATGCACTTCATCTATCTCCTTCCATTTTCCCCTACACGTGCCCTGGTAGAATCGACTTTATTCAGCACAAAGATTCTGGAAGATGAATTCTATATCGATTCTATAAACCAATATCTGTCAAGCCACTATGGCGTGTCTCCTAAGGAGATAATCCATCAAGAGAAGGGAGTTATCCCGATGGGCAATCTATCTAGACACGACCCTCAAATTCCCGGCCTAGGAGCAAATGCTGGCGCTATTAGACCAGCAAGTGGATACACATTTGTGTTCATGCACCAACAAATTCAGAGGGCAATAGAGGACGTTAACAAAGGAAAGAAATTGAAGTTCAAGCGCCCACACAAAGCAGTGGATGTTTGGATGGATGGAGTGTTGTTAACGGTCTTGAGGCACTGGCCAAATCAAGGTCCAATTCTATTTTCACGCATGGCTGAAAGATTAACCGGTGACGAATTCATTCAATTCATGAGCGGAAA
>DAGO01000029.1:0-1211 GCA_002498185.1 Euryarchaeota archaeon UBA10
GAATCCATCCAAGTATCGAACACTTTCTCTTCACCTACAATTTCTCCCAAATTGTCTTTCATCTCACCATATAGTCCGACAACTTCGCGGGTCTCTCTATCTAGAACCTCGCTATTGTCAGGTGGAGTTTGACACCAAGGTTGAACATAGACGCCTGAAGGCGCACAGATTACCTTAGTTCCTTCATCTGCATACCAGATGGGTATCTCTGTGTGGTACCATCTTCTTCGACTAATTGGCCAATCTATCGATATATTCTCCATCCAATCTAGAAGGAATTGCTTGTTTCTAGGCGGGTGGAAGTCAATATCTTCAGCTAATTCTCTAATCCTATCTTGAATGTGAGTTTGTCGAACATACCATTCTTTTAGAAGAATAATTTCGACTGGATTCTTTCCTCTTTCGGAAACAGGGACCTCCTGTTCTTTCTCAACGATTTGGTGAATTCTTCCTTCATTTTCAAGATGTTCAATAACAGATTTTCTTGCTTCGGCAACCTTCATTCCAGCGAACGGTCCGGCAATACTAGTCATGCATCCGTCCAAATCAATCGCTTGGAAGGGCGCTAATCCCAATTCTCGGAATACAGCAACGTCGTTTTGGTCACCGAAAGAACATACCATTAGAATACCAGAGCCAAATTCACTTTTTACAGATGGATGGGTGGAAATTTCTACGCTTTCTTCTCTACCCTCGACAGGCAGTGGAAGAATTGCTTTCTTACCAATCAAGTGCTTATATCGCTCATCATCTGGATGGACAACTACAATTCCACAAGCACAAATAAGCTCAGGCCTTGTTGTAGAGATGATTAGTTCTTCACCATTTTCTGTTTTCCATTTTACATCGACTAACTTGGTCCTTCTTTGCAATCTCTCAACTTCCGCATCAGCGATTGTTGTGCCTTCTACAGGGTCGTAGATGTTTGGTCGCAAATCTTCAACAATAGCCCCACGCTTGAAAAGTTCCGTGAAAATAGTTTGAGTGACCATCCTGTAATCTGGTGCATCAGTGAGGTATTCATTTGCAAAATCCATTGAAAGACCGACACGTCGTGCAGTGTTTCGCATGGACTGAGTGAATTCTTCAATTGTTTCTTCGCACAACTTTAGGAACTCAGCACGATCATATGTTTTCATCTTCCTTCCCGTGTTCTTTTCTACAGTGAATTCAACATTAATTCCATTTCTGTCTACTCCCCAAGGGAACTT
>DAGO01000029.1:1627-3050 GCA_002498185.1 Euryarchaeota archaeon UBA10
GGTGGTGTGTCGATTACGAATATCTCCTTTCCAGAGTTCGGATTGAAGCCATATCGCTTGGAATATGCAGCCTCATCTGCATAGTGTTCCTCTTGGATTCTCTTTTCTAGGTCGATTGACCATCGCTTGTCGTTTAGTTTAGGAGATGGCATATTGCTCACCGGCCCTGCGTGCGTTATCCTCACAGGTCCGATTGTGGCTGATGGGTATTACTTTTGAAGTGATTGGATGACCATGATGGGTATGCTTTCAAATGGTCTAAGCGTGACGGGGTATTGGGGGGGCATAATGTCCGAAGATGAGTCAGGGCCGAAAGATGACTCTTCATCGCTACAGGACAAACTGTCCCGGATCTTTGGCCACGGCCAAGAAAAGCTCCGTGAAAACGTCAAAGATTGGAATGCTAGAAAGACGCTTGATGCGGTATTAGATGCTCCTAAATCACTACAAAGAGAATGGCAAAAACATGGCGCTACTGGTATACTAACCAAGTTCCCGATATTCATGGTCGTTGTTTGTTTGATGGCTTCTTGCTTCTTTGCATACCACTCAGGTTTCGTAGATGGGACATCGATAAAGCCCGGCGATGACCCTTCCTTGAATGTCAATGGAGATTTAGATGTGTACTTGCCCGAGGGCTCTCCTGTGTTGGAAAGCATCAAGGAAGTTGAACAAAACTGGTCTACGAATGTAATGATCATATACATTGATTCTCCAGAGAAACCGATTGATGATAGGCGCATTTTGCAAGAAATGTCTTACGTTGAAAAGCAATTAAATCCTAGGATTTCAGACCCCACTGATGACGTCATTTACGCACTTTCTCTGTCGACCGTCGTTAAGGAAGTAAACTCTAGTCTTCCCCGTATTCAGGATGCTTTCGTGGACCAATTAGCAGCAAGCGTTTGTCCTCCTAATGACGAGAATTGTATCGGCTATACTGCTGCTGATTTGGTAAAGGATGTGCTCGATGTAGGAGACCCAATTTGGGGTAATTACAGTATTCCTTCTCAAACGACCATTGATACGATTGTCAATGAAATGTATGAGGACGATGGTTCTCCGTCCCCTGGTTTAGACAAGATGGCTAGAGATTCTGACGGTGATGGATTCCTCGATAAAGCTGTAATCATTATTGCTGTAGATGAAGCAAAAACCGCCAAGGAAGTAATTGAGAAGACTCAGCAAATTCTGGATAACATATCGCAAGAAAAGAAACCTTGTGAATACGACCAAAATGGCGACCCAATCGGTGCGGATTTGTGTGATTGGGAAGATTTAGGAATCTCAATGACACTGACAGGCCCAGTTCCGATTACTAACGCAGTAACTGAATTCTCATTCAAGCTGTTCTGGCAGATTTTCCCGGTAGCTATTGTACTTGTGGCATTGGGCTTATTCGTATTCCACTCTGATGTTTTAC
>DAGO01000110.1:0-618 GCA_002498185.1 Euryarchaeota archaeon UBA10
CGCCGTTTATGGGGCTCGAACCCATGACCTTGGGATTAACAGTCCCACGCTCCACCAACTAAGCTAAAACGGCAACCTTCCGAGATACATTTCCTATATGACGGCTTCCATCAAAATCGTCTGAATTATTCCTCGATAATTTGCAAAATCCTGCCCTTAATTTCGACTTCAGAATCTGAAACAGTAAGAGCATCTTGGACTTGGTCAATCATTTCACTAGACATTTCCGACTCGGTATCGAATCTGATCCAAGCATTGCCTTCTTCGATGAACGAGCCCCTTTGAACGAGAAGTTCAGCTCCGACTCCATGATTGATTTCTGGATTTTCTCCCGTTCTACCCGCACCCAATTTACACAGAATTTCACCGATTGTTAGGGCGTGAATGTCAGTAATCCAGCCTGATGATGTGGAAACAATCTCAACCGAATTAGGTGAGCGTTCTAACTTGCCCCAAGGGTTGTGAATAATTTCATCGATGTCTTTCTCACTAACGCCTTGCCGCATGCACATGTTTCGGAATTCAGCAAGTGCGGAACCATCGGCAATGTTTGCCCGAATGTCGTAACCTAATGAGTCGGACTGTGCGTACACGAGTTCCATCGTATCTTCGGGGCCT
>DAGO01000110.1:991-7800 GCA_002498185.1 Euryarchaeota archaeon UBA10
ATTCCGATCGGGTTGTCCATTTCTGTAACCTGAGCGGTGACTTTCATGCCTAGGCTATTTCCGGTTGCAACCATTGATTTTGCAAGCGCTACCGCATCTTCCTTAGTTTGCATGAATGCAGCATTTCCGCACTTAACGTCTAGCACCAATTTCTCCAGTCCCTCTGCGGCCTTCTTTGAAATGATTGAGGCAGTGATTAACCCAATTTGTGGGACAGTGGCAGTAATATCACGAATTGAATAGAGGATTCTATCAGCAGGAGCGATATCTTCTGTTTGGCGAGAAATGAAACAAGGATTATCCTTCATTTCATCCATTGAAAGTCCAGTGTTGAAGCCAGGGATTGCTTCGAGTTTGTCGATGGTCCCCCCGGTATGTGCAAGTCCTCTTCCCGCTAGCATTGGGACAGTTGCTCCGGCAGCTCGCAAAGCGGGGGCGAGAATAATGCTCATCTTATCTCCAACCCCGCCGGTAGAATGTTTGTCAACACGCCCTTCCATAGACTCCATTCTATCTCCTGCGTTCAACATTGCACGGGTTAAGTCGCTGGTTTCTTGGGTGCTCAATCCATTGATTTGGCATGCCATCAAGAAAGCACCAAGTTGTTCTCTTGGAATTTGCATTATGTTATTGCAAATGTATTGAAAATCTGAAGTTGTAAGTTCTTCACCATCGCGTTTTGCAGCCAATATATCGGGCATCAATCGCATGAGTACACCTCATGACGCTAAGCCGATTTCAACAAGCCTTTGGTGAAGGTATTCTCCTGCAGTAATCGAATCATACAATGATTCGCCACCGGTCATTTCCACAAACTCCGGTAGTGGTGTCAAGTCGACATCATCTCTAGGGTGGACGAACATCGGCATCGAATATCTATCAGAGGTTGCATCTGGTGGATTAATTACTCTGTGTGTAGTTGATTTGAATAGACCGTTGGTCAAGTTCTGTAACATGTCTCCACTGTCAACAATAATGTGGTCATGGTTTCCTTCAACCTCAATCCATGTACCATCGTGGTCCATGACTTGCAATCCGTCAGCTGTTGCTCCAACAAGCAAGGTGATCAGATTGATGTCTTCGTGCTGGGCACTTCTAACCGCGCCTTCAGGAGAGTTCTCCCCGAGTGCAGGATAGTGAATTACACGCAGAATTGTGTTGCCGTTATGAGACATGTCGGGCAGCCAAGATTCTGACTTGCCCAGATATAGTGAGGCAGCAGCCAATAGTTCAGAACTCATTGATTCCATGGCGATGTATAATCCATCGATTGCACCTTCGAAATCTGCTGGTTGTTCCGGCCAGATATTCTTGTGAAAATCAGGGTCGTCAATGGTTCTGCCAGTTTGCCAGAACTCCTTCAAATCCGGTGCAGGGTTGTCCTTTGCGTGTTCAACTCCATATGGGGTATAACCACGTTGACGGAATAATTCTGCTTGCTCATATCGGTTCTTTTCTTCTTGAGGAAGATGGAAGAAATCTTCTGCAACCGAGTAGGATTTCTTGATTGCTTCAACATCAATCCCATGTCCAGTCAAAGCGAAGAAGCCGATGTCCTGTAGCGCTGCACCCATCTCTTGGACGAATGCTTCTCTCCTTTCGCCTCCTGCTCGCCAGTCGGCAAGGTTGCAAACTGCAAGTGTTCTAGTCATCTTAATCACGTAGTTTTGCGATTAGCTTCAGCATCTCGATGTACAGCCAAACCAGAGTTAGAACCAATCCAAATGCACCATACCATTCCATGTTCTTTGGTGCACCAAACCTGACGCCATTCTCGATCATGCCGAAGTCAACAATCAGCATTAATGCTGCAACTGTGATGAAAACAATACTGATTCCGATTCCGATTGGACCACTACTGTGTAGGAATGGAATGCCGGTTCCGAAGAACATCATGATGAAATTGAATAGATAGACGATCATTATCGCACCGCAAAGAGCGGATACTACCAAAACGAACTTCTCTGTTGGTTTAATGATTCCAAATTTGTAAATTGCCAGCATGGTTAGGAACACTGCTACAGTTCCAACCAATGCTTGCAGTACAACACCTTCGGTTCCACCAAGGTAATAGTTCTCTATCATGTAAGAGAATCCACCAATGAACAATCCTTCCAGCAGAGCGTACATACTCATCAAAATCTGAGGATTGTTTGGACGAATGAATAAAATTGCAAGTGCAAGAATTGCTCCTCCGATGGCTCCACCGATAGTTATCATGAAACCTAATCCGGGGGTTTGTGATACAATTGAATAAGATAACATTGCAGCGATTGAGACAAGGCCAAGCAAAGTGACTGTCTTGTTAATTGTACCATCCAAGGTCATTCTTTCGCTCGCAACTCCACCTTGGAAGTATTGAGGGTTCAGCGCGGGGTTACTACTACGATACACCATGTGACTCGGGCTTCGATTATAGCACTCCCTTGTCAATCTTACGCGTTATTACTGTCCACTTGTTGCTGATACCACTCTGCAAGTTGGTCCTCGGTCCATCCTGAATCTAGGTATTTTTGCACTTGTTCAGCACTCCAGCCCGGGAATCTGCTTAGGTCCAAGCCTCCTGATTCTTCGGGTGAAGTCCCATCTAAAACCGGCATATCCCAAGATTTGGTTTCAGCTAATTCGGGAATCTGAGAGATTTCATCTTCAAAATCTTCCTCCTTCTTCTGCTTCAGAAGGATGGCGCCTGCTCCGAATAGAACAATTATTCCACCAATGATTAGAGTCCACATGAATGTCATTCCACTGGATAGTCCGTCTTCTTCAGTATCTTTGTAGACCTGATTCTTGTTTTGTTCATTTGAACATCCCTGGGTATCTGTAGCTGCTCCTTCTTCGGTGTCTGGACATTCATCTACATCATCGAGAACGCCATCATTGTCGCTATCGAGGTCATCTACAACAGTGTTGTTTTCGCCACTGTTGTTCTGTGAATTATTCTCTACAGGTTGCTGTTCTTCAAGGTCAGGAACACAGCCGATAACGGTGTGGTCATCTACGCCGTCACCATCAGCATCTGCTAGTGTCAATGCACTACCAGCGCTGACATTTGCCATAGTTGCAGCCCAAAGAATCTCATCACCATCTGCGATACAATCTCCATCTGTGTCGTTTGAATTAGGGTCTGAATTGTATGAGTATTCTCCTAGATTAGAGATACCATCTCCGTCAGGGTCGAGCGATGAATCTTGGTTTGTTCTCGACAAATTGTTTGCAACTTCCCAGAAATCAGGGATTCCATCGATATCGGTATCTGTAGTAGGATCTAGGCGATTCCAATCTTCCCAGAAGGAATCCATGTAAGGCTGAGTGACCTGCTGTGAATGGATAATCAATCCCATCTCTCTGTTACGAAGAATCGAGTTGTCTCCCCAATTAATGCTGGAGATTAAAACACTCTCTCCGTCGATAATTACACCTTTGTTGTGTAGTTTGGTGACGGTTTCGTTTTCGCTCATCAGGATGGCTTCAACATCCCCTTCCCAGTCATTCAATTCGTTAACGGCTTCTCTGATTCCAGGATTATCATTCACGTAATGCTGGTTGATAACCAGACGGATAGCAACGCCTCTAGCCGCTGCGTCTTCGAGGGAGTCAAGCAAAGGATTCTCTCCCCATCCCCAATACCAATCCATTTCGAAGTATTGCAGTGATAGAAGAATTTCTGAATCAGCGGAGTCAATGAAATCCGCTAACCCCTGCATACAATCATCAGGACATGTCAATAATTCACCGCTAATTGGTCCCGAAATCGCTGCAGTTGTTTGTCCTACAGGGTATGAAACCGGAGGTGAATAGGAACCAGATTCAGGTTGTGTATATGTCGAATCTTCAACATGTAGTTCACTTGGGTCTTCATCGAATGCCATTCTTTCGAGAACAATCGAAGCAAGGTCTTCACTGTCTACAATGACTCCCCAGTCACGATTACCAATTCCATCACTCGGCAGAGATGATGACTTCCAGTTCCCTGAACTAATCCAAACTTGAGATGAATCAACTACTGCTACCTTGGAGTGAACATATTGGTAAGGAGATGAAGAAGAAGATGAGAATTGCATTACTTCAATTCCTACATTCTCTAGCTCCCATGCTATTCCTAGGCTCTGTCCAATATTGTAGTCACCCCACCAGGTTTCTGGCTCATGGATAACTACGGTGATGTCTACACCTCTTGCTGCTGCTTCAATGAGTGACATTGCAAGGTAAGTGTCGTGTAATTGGTATACGTGCAAATGAATAGAATCGTTTGCGTTATTCATCATTGTAACTACATCATCAAGGCCTGCTGAAGGACCAATGAGTGGGGTTACGCTAGTGTCATCGGTGAATGTATTGATTCCACAGAAATGACTTGCCCCAGCAACGGACCAACGCATTTCCCAATCTGTGGATGAATCAGTATCTGGCATGTTACCACATCCATCTCCTCTTAGGTACAGAATGCGGTCAACAGTCGTGACAGGTTCGCCGATTGATGGGCCAGACCATCCATCTTCGGAAGTAGGTCCGTTTCCATAAACGAACGTATCAGCAATGGTTCCATCTGGAGCGACCAATTGGAATGTAGCTCCACTGTTAGGCATCCACACTGGGAAATCCATTACGTCATCGGCATCTAGTATCATAGTGGCGCCCATAGCCTTGACAGAATTTGCATCTGGGCTGATAATTACGGATGAACCTGCATTGATTTCGCCGGCGGTAAATGTTCCATTGAACGTAGTTCCACCGGTTGTTATCTTCCTGATAGACCAACCGTTCAGAACAGCCATTAGGTCGCCTGTGTTGCTGATTTCAAAGAACTCGTCATTGGTTGTCTGACTCTTTTCTTCAAACATGAAACGGCTGAAAATCAAGTCTTCAGGTCCAGCGAAATCAGAGGTATCAGGCTCTTCTTCACCCGGTGTTGGCCATGGTAGAACTTCGCCATTGCCATTCATTGTTTTACAATCGGTAGTTGTGCTCCATGTTACGAAATCGATCTCGACTCCATCAGGGTCTTGAAGGGAAATTGAGTCCCCTAAACCACTGATAAACCAGTTTGGTGTTGTGAATACAAATCTCTCGCCTGGGGCGATAATCATGCTCGTAGAGTTCCAAACTCTATCAGGGCGCAGGTGCATCAAATCACCATCACCAGATATCATCATCCATGCAGACAAATCAATCATCTGTGTGCCGTTGTTCAACAACTCTACCCAGTCGTCTGCAGGCGTGATGCTTCCAGATGAACAATGTGCTAGTATCTCTGTGATTTCAATGGAATCATCACCAGTGTATGGAGAAGTTTGAGGGTTTGCTGCACCAGGTGTAGGCCATGGAGCTTGAGACCAATCCCCATTCCAGAACCAGTTTGATTCGCCTTCGGTGCTGGAGTTGTAGGTGATTGTAGAGATGATTTGGTTTGTTGAGTCTCTTAATTCGATAGTGTCAGGGTTAGTATTTCTGAGATAGAATCCTTGACTTCCGTTAATCGCTACCAGCACCACTTCACCTGGATTGACCATGGTGTCACTCTTTAGAGGCAATTGGTGTGCATTGATGTTGAAGTTTCGAGACCCGGAAGAGAAGTGCCAATTTGCGATGTCTACAGTCTGATTTCCGATATTGATCAGTTCAATCCATTCACCATTAGGCCACGAAGATGTGTCGTTACCTACTGCATCTGGTAATATCTCGTTGAATGCGATTTCACCAACAACCGATACAGTGCTTGGCTCAGGTTGGCCAGGTGTAGGCCAACTTGCTGGAACCCATGCTCCCATTGGGTCTGGAGATTCAATAAGTGAAACGTTTAGTCCAGGGTCACTATTCCACCATGATTTGTGAACGATTGCACCAGCTTGGTCAATCAGCATGACATGGTTGTAGTTGTCCCAAAGTTCAGTTCCCATGAAAAATTGAACCAATCTCCTTCCATCAGCAGCAATCATTGTCCCGGGCTGAGTCATGTTATTCTCTAGAGTTAGAGCGTCAATATGTGTGACATTGCCCATCCCATCCATTAATTTCCAACCGTTTAGGTCATAATCGCTGTTGGCAGTATTGTGCAACTCAAGCCATTCCCCATCAGGTAATGGCACTCCGTCTGCGGTTGAATTGACTAAGACCTCTGTGATTTTAATCATCGAAGTTCCATTAACGATTACTTCCCAGTATGCAGGGTTAGCAGAACCGGGAGTAGGATATGCTGAATGCGACCAAGACAAGTCGACCTGTTCGACTAAAGAGAAGCCAGACACAGTGTCACTCCAAGATATTGATTCTGCCATTGTTCCATTCGGCCATTGCAGACGTAGTGTTTCTCCTCCGTTGTTGAATACTCCCCAAGAAGTAGAGGAGTTAACTGCAACTACACGATATTCATCAGGCCCTATGATTGAGGACGAACCGATTAGGTGACTTTCATTGAAAGGAATGATGTTTCCAGCATTATCAACCACTGTCCAACCGGTTAGGTCGATGTCACTTTGGCCAGAGTTCCAAATCTCAAGCCATTCGCCGCCTGGCCATGAAGCATTGTCGGCAGATGGCCAAGGGTTAGCCATGACTTCGCTAATTCTCAAGTCAGAAGGAACAGGTCCTGTAGATGCGCTGTTGACAGAGCCGGGTGTTGGACTGTTGGTCGAAATCCAGTCATTCATTGCATTGGTTGGGTCTTCCTCTAGGCTGACTCCGGATGCTGTAGAGTTCCAAGATGCTTGGTCAATAGTGTTGCCTGAAGCGTCATTCATAGTGATCCAATCAGCAGTGTTAGTGAGGTAGAAATTTTGGTTTGCATTTCTAGCAATTACCATGTAATC
>DAGO01000110.1:8261-8431 GCA_002498185.1 Euryarchaeota archaeon UBA10
TTGTTGACTAATTCCCAGTTCAATACATCAACTGCAGTGGTTCCTGAATTGTATATTTCCATCCATTCTCCACCAGGCCATGCAGCGTCGTCATAGCCGTTTGGATTTGGTAGAGCTTCGTTGAGACAAACAGTGCCGCTGCAAGTCATTGCTCTACCTGCAGTAGTACC
>DAGO01000064.1 GCA_002498185.1 Euryarchaeota archaeon UBA10
ACGAACTCTTTCAAGGATGGCTGCCTCTAAGCCCACCTTCTGGTTGTTTTCGACCACGGACACGGTTTGTCTGTGACACTTAATTGGAATTTAGGGACCTTAACTTCAGGCTGGTTTGTTCACCTTGCGTCATGGTAGCTTACCCACCATGACTCACTGCCCGCTTCTACAACGATTACACCTTCGGAGTTTGGCAGCACGCCGAGGACGCGAGTCCCCTAAACGCACAATCAGTGCTCTACAGCGTAATCAATCTTCACGGACGTCTACCTACGAGTAGTTTCACGCGGAACCTGCTATTGCCCAACTCGATTGGACTTTCACCCCTATACCCAGCTCGTCCGAGCGATTTGCAGATCAGCAACGGTTCGATCCTCCACCCAACTTTCGTCGGGCTTCAATCTGGCCAGGCATAGATCGTCGGGCTTCAGGTCCTCCACCATTGACTCCAAGCGAGCACACTTCGTCCCTCACAGTAAACTGCTGCGGACTTGTCGGTTTCCCTTCGGCTACGGAGATCAACTCCTTAACCTCGCCAATGATCAAGACTCCCTGGGGCATTTTTCGAAACGCACGAATAGACGCTGCTCATATCTTCGCTTTCACGCCTATTCAGCCTGTACCCATCTGGTTTCACGTTCTTTTCACATCCCGCTAAGGATTCTTTTCAGCTTTCACTCACGTTACTTGTAAACTATCGGTCTCGAGCTATACTTAGGATTGGAAGTTCCTGCCTCCCGTCTTCACACGCGATATCCAACGCATGCTACTCCTGACTCATTACGTGGCCGTATCACCTACATATACGGGACTTTCACCCTCTATGGCTGTGTCATTCCAGACGACTTCTATTTCAGTGACTTAGGCGATAAATGGTCACACCACATGTCTCTCAGTTTCCAGTCGAGATTCGGTTTGTCCTATTCCGTTTTCGTTCGCCACTACTCACGGAGTCTCATTGATTTCTTTTCCTCCCCCTACTAAGATGCTTCAATTCGGGGGGTTCCCTATCGCTATTGCGATTATCCCCTAAGGGATAGGAAGTCCCATTCAGCTATCTGCGGATCCTAGACACTCATGCGTCTCCCCGCAGCTTATCGCAGCTTGTCACGACCTTCTTCGGTACTCGAGCCGAGCGATCCCCCAGATGGGTTGTAGCAACAGAATGTGTATGTACCACACCTGTGCGAGTAACCCTTCGGTATCCAGTCATGCCAATTTAGACATCATGGAAAGACCGTCTCCCCGCAGGGCGGCCCTTCTAGTCACTTCCCCAGACATAATGGCATGCCCGGGTGCATAAGCAACCTCCCGACCTACCTCCCCTATATCAAGGCATCGTACTAGGACAGATTAAGCAAGGGTGTAGGCCACTAGTGAAAAGGGCTTGCAGTACATTGATTTAAGCCTTTCATTTTTCTCCGAAAAAACGGTGTTGAATCTGTTTCAAAGGTTAGCGAAAATAAATCATATCAGGGCGAGATTATCTGAAACAACTGAATCGCTCGCATACGGTTGCAAAATTGATTGAGCTTCGTCGTCTCTTCCAAGTTGGATTAAGCAAGCACCGAATGCATTCTCAACCTCGATATTATTTTGCTCTCTTGAACGCAAAACATTCAGTACCCCTAGAGCCTTTTCTGCTCTCCCGCTAACTAGTAATGCATGGGAGAGATTGAGGAGTATGGTGTTGTTATCGGAATCGATTTTTGCTCCTTGTCTTAGCGCCATGATTGATGCTTCATATTGAGAAGACGACATTGGATCATTTTGTGCATCCATCTCTAAAGCAGATTGTAACAATGCCAATCCCAGGTTGTTCAATATTGAGGGGTCATTTTGACGGTTAGTTGATGCGGTAGAAAGTATCTGAGCAGCTTGCATCCAAGCAGAATTACCCATATGCTCGAATGCTGCATCGATCATTCTAGTGATTTCAGGTTGTCCTGCAGAATCAACAGGTAGTGCTCTAGCAGGGTGTAACCCTGGAGCGTCATCATCGGAAGCCATGGAATCTTCCTCGGGAGAATAATGGAAATCGTCGAAGCTTACTTGGACATCACTATCTTCTATGTCCTCTTCAAAGGAAACCTCCACAATCTGTTCATCTTGTGCGTAGATTGCTTCCATGTCAACTGCAGCAGCATCGATTCTCCACATATCCGGAACATCATCAATAACAACTTCCTGGGCAGGTGTGATTTCGACTACTTCTGCGGCAGGCAGTTCCTCTTCAACTGTCTGTGCGATTAGTGGTCCTGTTTCTGGACTAATCATTGTCTCTGTAATTTCTTCAGAAACTCCAACCCCAATCGCTAAGTCATCTGCTTTTTCGAAATCTTCACCTGTGGTTTCTGAAATTATGGATTCTGAACTATGAGGTTCATGGATTTGTGGTTCTTCATCGACTTCAGTATGCGCTTCTACATCATGTTCAATGACAGCAGAGTCTTCTTCAATAGAATCTTCTTCGTAATCCTGCTCTCCGATTGGTATTGCAACTTCTGTTACTGAATCACTGAATGAACCTACGCCGAATGGCAGAGATGACTGAATAACTTCGGCTTTAGCGCCCATGCCAAACGGAAGTACCTCTGCATTAGACAAGTTCTCGTCTTCAGTATCACCAATCGCATCGGCAATGTCATCAAGACCAGGTATTGATTCATCATCCATTACGATATCATCTGTATTGACATCAACAGCGACTTGCGAGCCACAAGAGGGACATGCTCCTCCTCCAAGGAAAAGTAAACCGCAAACTCTGCACTCCTGCATGCTACCGCCTGTTTGTTGACAGACGCGTATAACCTTTGAACACACCGCTAGAATGAGCGAAAATCACTCTTCTTCTTTACCGGAAAGAGGTAGAGCGGCTACTGTGATGTCGATTATAGACTCGTCATCAACCAAAGCTTCTGCCCAATTCTTGCCTTTGCTCTTACCGTTGTAGTATTGCCAAACGATTCCTAGTAGAGCAACTGCTAGAAGTATCCACTTCCAAATCTCGTCGACCCAGTAAACCATTACAACATATCCAGTAATGATAGTCACAGTCATCAGCATGACTGGGAAACCAGCCTTGAAGAACTCATTGAACGAGATTGGATAGCCTGCTTCTTCGCTCATTCCAGCAGTTACAACATTCGCTGATGCTCCGATTAGCGTACCATTTCCACCGAGACAAGCACCGAAAGCAAGTGCCCAAATTAGAGGGCCTAAATCAAGTCCTAAAGAGTCAGAAATTTGTAACACAACCGGTATCATTGTGATTGTGTAAGGGATGTTATCGATGAACGCTGAAGCGATCGCACTGACCCACAGAACGATTACGAGAGCAGCCACAAATCGATATTCCTCGTCAAAGTAAATAATCGCAGATTCGACTTGATCACCTATCCATGAAATCACGCCCAAATGCTGCAATGAATGGATTAGTACGAAAAGCCCTGCGAAGAAGATTAACGTGGTCCATTCGACCTTCTCAAGAGGCTCTTCCAGTTCATGCCTGTCGGTTACCAGCAGCATGACAACTGCACCAACTAATGCGACCCAAGACACAGGAATGTGAAGTACGGGATTCAGGAAGAAACCGAGAATTACCAGCGTCAATACTGTACCTGAGGCCTTCAGCATCTTTACATCCTTTACACCATACTTTGCTTCCAATTCTTCGACATCGCGGATTCTTTCTCCAGAGAACTCATCCGCATACATCCACTTTAGCATCATGAATGTTGGAACAACGGTCAGCATAATACCAGGCGCTAACTCGATAATGAAATCGTTGAATGAAACACCGTCGCTAGCTAGATTTTCATAGCCTGCGCTTTCAATCGCAGAGGCACTCATCATTGAACCGATAATGATGTTTGGAGGATCACCAATCATCGTCGCAGCTCCACCTATATTGGAGAAAAGGACTTCTGCAATCAACAAAGGAATCGGATTCAAGTCTAGAACTCTGGCCAATTGAATGGTAACTGGAGTGAGTAGTAGCATAGTGGTGACATTGTCCAAAAATGCTGACAAGACAGCAGTAACAGAACACAGAATCACAACCAGTGTCCAAACGTTACCTTTGCTCTTCTTGTATGCTTGTACTGCAAACCACTCAAAGATACCTGTGTGGGAGATAACTCCTACCATAACCATCATTCCTAGTAGTAAACCAATGGTCTCCCACTCAATCAAGGTGGTCGTTTCAGCGAGAGTCAGTGCTCCGCCTGTCTTGTAATGATTCAAAGCAACAATTGCGGCTAGTCCACCAATTGCAGCCGCAAGTGTACGATGGACTACTTCTGTGATAATCAGTGCATATACAAACAAGAGGATACCCAAACCAACCCAAACAGGTTCATTTCCAAGACCGGCTTGTAATTTGATTCCAATGTCGACTGCTGCGCCGCCACCAGCATTGGTTGAAGTGATGAAAGCCATCAATCCAGCACCGACTAGCGCTAGTACAGAAATCCATTGCGAGGGGTGCCTGTTTAGTATGCGGTTAGTACGCATATTGGATTGGGAGTTATGTCGCCTCTATGAGCATTGGGTCAAGAATTAGACCACAAAAC
>DAGO01000091.1:0-1770 GCA_002498185.1 Euryarchaeota archaeon UBA10
GATCAATTGTGCATTGGATGGAATTGTTATGTTACCACCTGCCATGTGTGGAGACCCATCTTCAGTCGGTCCGAGAACTACAACCGAGCCCGCTCCTAGATTCCAATCTCCTTGTGGCATGATTGGAACTTGCATTGTATGAGAACCACCTTGAATTCCTGTTGGAGTAGATAGAGCGCCGACTCCCGCATATGTTGCAGTAATTTGTGAGCCGGCCTCACTAACTGGTAAAACTGCACTTCCACTGGTTGCAGTTCCGCTGAATCCTAGAACCTGCCAATCTGCATCGACTGGATTGCCTGTCAAATCCTCGAAGGAAACTGACATCTCCCAAAGACGGTTATTGGTCGTCGTATTGAGATTAAGAGCTTGGCTTGTACCGTAATTTAGAGTGCCTTCTCCTTCAGAATCAAATCCAAGGTTGCTTGTAGAAGTCCAAGACCAAACGGTAACTTGAGATTCTGAGTCAACAACTACTGCATCTTCGTGGAAACTCGAAGTTAAGGCCCTCACTACTGCATTTGAGGACGCCATCACAATGCCGTTATCGGAGACTCTGGTTACCAATGAATCTGAAACATGGATGGATGAAGAACTGCCATACAATCCCTGTTGGCTAGAATCTACGAGTGTCAAGTCCTCAGATTGTAAAACCGATTCATACACATTCATGCTGTGTGCAAAGCCACTCACAGAAATATCTTCAGCACCGATATTACACCACCAGGCTTCCATTCCGATACTTCCAGATTCGAACTGATTGAATGGCATATTAATGTGTAAATCAGAGAATGTGTGAGCTCCTTGAAGAATATCGATTCCTTTCTCTCCTCCGGTTGAGATGTTTACTATCACTGAATCTAGATTTGTTGCTGAAATCCCTGAAAAAGATAGTCCGAGTCTGTCAGATTCAAACAGCGTATCCGAAATTGACAGTGTTCCCGTACCTGAAGCCTTGAGAGCAGAATCGGTTGATTGAATGTGTGATGATGACACAATGTAATCTCCACTGCCAGCTAAAGCCATTCCAATCCAGGGTGCGTTATAGGAATTCATTCCGGATGAAAACTGGCCTGTGACTGTGATATTGGAAAGTGTCACTGTTCCTGATGTTCTCAAATCGATTGGAGTTTCAGGGCTGTCTGCATAGAAAGAAGAATCTGAGATTGTCAAATCTCCTGCAGACCATGAGTTAACCAATCTCTCACCAGACATATCGATATTTGATACTGTGAACCCTGTAGAGTCCACTGAAACGACTGCATTGGTTGCATCTCCTTGCATTCCCTCAACATCGCCAGATACTCCTGATGAAATCGTAAGTGCATTTCCAACTCCTGTTGTGAATTCTAATTCTTCAACATCAGCAGTTCCACCAGTCAAAGCAATACCGACACCAGCGTTGCTGAATGTGGCATCGGATAGTGTAATATCGCCACTTGAATGAATGCCTCCAGTAACATCATCAATGCTTACCATCGTGATGTCGATGCTACCTGTTGAGCGAATGCCATCGTGATCAACATGACTAATGGTTACATCATCGATATTAGCAGAACCGTCTACTTCTATTCCGATTAAACAGTCCTCAATTGTAAGGGATTTTGCTGTTAATGTTCCATCGACTATCATGCATGATTTTGCATTTGAGATTGTAACGTTATCCAGTGTAGCGCTGCCGATTGAAGAAATTGTTAGAGCATCCCAGACTCCTGCATTATGGGAACCTGGGCCTGTTGTTTGAATTGATGACATAATGGTTGCATTGTC
>DAGO01000091.1:2183-2421 GCA_002498185.1 Euryarchaeota archaeon UBA10
GTGTAATTCCCGGTCATAGTGTGATTTCCTGAAAGGTCAACATCCTGTGTTGTAACCGTATCATTTGCAATAACTACCGATAAAGAAGACAGAGCGATTAAGGCTGCCAGCAAGATTGATCGGATTCTCATATTGCCTTGTAAAGCCTCATCCACCATCAATACATTGCCTCCGAGTCTCCTACGGAGACTCATTTCATCAACTTCTAGAACAATCCCAGGCAGTGGGCCTGCCCAGA
>DAGO01000091.1:2821-3556 GCA_002498185.1 Euryarchaeota archaeon UBA10
GACTAGATTCACTCACGAGGTGCACTGAATGGTGCAACTTCGGTAATCAGGTCGATGTGTGAAACAAACATACGGCGGCAGCAATAGCGGTCGAAACCAAGTTCGTCAAGTGCTGTCATGACATCTGTTCCTGCTTCCTTCTTTTCATTGAATTCTTCCCACTTGTGTGCGATTAGGCTGCCACAACTGAAACAACGTACTGGAATAATCATCTAAATCACCTGTAAGACTTCTGCTTCTTTCGGCGAGCACCACGACCGAGCTGATGTTTTGGTTCCTTGCGGCGAGGGTCGTTGACTAGTAGGCTGCGATCGAATCGCAGGTATTCGTCACGAAGTTCCTCATCAAGACCTTCTGCACCACCATTGTAGTGAACTAGACCACGAGCAATTGCAGTTCGAATTGCATCAGTTTGGCCCATTACTCCACCACCATGTGTTAGAATGTTGATGTCTACCTTAGACAAGCGGTTCATTGCATCTGCAATGATTAGCGGCTCCATAGCCTTGCGGCGAGATAGAGCAGGTTGCAAGATTTCAATAGGTTCGCTGTTGACACGAACTCTTCCCTTACCAACCTTGACAGTTGCACGTGCAACTGCGGTCTTGCGCTTACCTGAAGTGTGTACTACTTTCTTTCCTTTGCGAGCCATCACTGCTCACCTCCGTTCCATCGGTGTGCTGGTGCGCCTAGGTTAGCGCTGATATCTCCCAAGCGTACAAAACGCATTGGAAG
>DAGO01000036.1:0-1075 GCA_002498185.1 Euryarchaeota archaeon UBA10
CGCCAGCGTGCGCGTGAAAGTGGAATCGATTTGACTACAGTCTCTGGAAGTGGACCTGCGGGAAGAATCACTCACGGAGATTTGGATTCATGGAAGGCTGCTGGTAGCCCTGTAGCAGCTGCAGGACCTGCTCGAACTGCTCAAACAGGGACTACTGAAGTTCCTGTCATCGGCTTGAGAAGAAAGATTTCAGAGAGTATGACTGCTTCATACACAACAATTCCTCACTTCTCATACTTTGAGGAAGTCGACATCACTCATTTGGATGAGTTGAGAGTTCACCTAAACTCTACTCGCACAGATGGTCAACCTAAGTTGACATACCTGCCATTCATCATGCAAGCACTTGTCAAAGCACTTGGAGAAAATCCTGTTTGCAATGCACTATTCGATGATGATAAGGGAGTTGTAACCAGACATGATGCAGTCCATCTAGGAATTGCAACCCAAACCGATAGAGGGCTATACGTCCCTGTGGTAAAGCACGTTGAGGCTCAGGACATCTGGCAATCAGCATCTGAGATGCAAAGAGTCAGTCAAGCAGCGCGTGATGGCACCGCAGGACTTGACGAATTGACAGGTTCTACTTTCACTATTACGAGCCTAGGAAGAATGGGCGGCTTGGGTGCAACTCCAATCATCAACAAACCAGAAGTTGGTATTCTTGGAGTTCATAATGCTGTAGACACACCTGTTGTTCGCAACGGACAAATCGTAATTCGAAAGATGCTGAGATTATCATCATCTTGGGACCACAGAGTTGTTGATGGCTGGGACGGAGCAATGCTCGTTCAAAGGCTGAAAACACTGCTGGAAAACCCAGCTACAATCTTCATGTGAGGTTGATTAGAATGAAGACTCGTAAGTGCAAGGTATTAGTTGTAGGAGCAGGACCTGGCGGGTATGTTGCTGCAATTAGGTCAGCCCAATTAGGTATGGACACTGTAATTGTCGAAGGTGAGAGAGCAGGAGGAACCTGCTTAATCAGAGGATGTATTCCTTCCAAGGCATTGATTCACGCAGCACACAAATTCCACGACTTGGCAAAGCACGCAAAGAAGGGAGGACACATGGG
>DAGO01000036.1:1458-3792 GCA_002498185.1 Euryarchaeota archaeon UBA10
GTTGACCGCCTAAACAAGGGTGTTGAACACCTACTGAAGAGTTCAGGTGCAGAATTAATCACCGGTTGGGCAGAGTTCAAAGACGCAAAGACTGTTGTTGTTGGAGAAACTCAAATTGAGGCTGAGAATGTAATTCTAGCCAATGGAAGCGTCCCTATCGAGTTGCCATTCATGAAGTATGGTGACGGTGTCATTTCTAGTAGAGAAGCACTCGATATCGACGATAAGTTGGAGCACCTAGTTGTAGTTGGTGGAGGTTATATCGGCCTAGAACTCGGAATTACTCACAGAATGCTTGGCGCTGAGGTAACAATCGTTGAGGCTATGGATAGCGTTCTACCAATCTTCGATAAGGAATTGCGAAGACCTCTCGAGTTATTCCTGAAGAAGAACAAGGTCAAGGTAAACACCGGAGTTTTTGCTAAGGGTGTTGAGAAACTTGACAATGGAAAACTCAAACTAAATTTCATTGACAAGAACAATGCTGATGACGAATCAAAGATGCAATCTGTAGAAGCTGACAGAGTACTGGTTACCGTTGGTCGCAGACCACGCAGTGAAGGACTTGCTCCAACAGGTGTTGCTCTAAACGAGCGTGGATTTGTGAAGGTTAATGACCAGTGTCAGACCAACATGAAGGGAGTTTATGCGATTGGTGATGTTTCAGATTTGGGAGAAATGTTAGCGCACGTAGCTTCATTCCAAGGGGAGATGGTTGCAGAAATCATCGCCGGCACAAACCGTGCTTACAACCCAGTTGCAGTTCCTGCAATCGTATTCACAGAGCCAGAAATTGTCTCAGTGGGATTGTCTCCTGATGAGGCAAAAGAGGCTGGACATCCAGTAATCACCGGAAAGTTCCCTCTTGCTGCAAACGGAAGATCGCTAACCCAAGAAGCAGAAAAGACTGGCGGATTTGTCAGGGTAGTCGCCCGTGAGGACGACCACAGAATCCTAGGAATCCAGGCTGTAGGAACTCATGTTAGCGAACTGGTCGGAGAATGGACTCTTGCTCTAGAAATGGGAGCATTATTGGAAGATATCGCTGGAACAATCCACGCACACCCAACAATGACTGAGATGACTCATGAAGCAGTACTTGCAACTCTAGGTCATGCAATTCACATCGCTTGATTCGCTTTGTCGGGTCAATGCTTAAGCCGAATTTCACTTTAGAAGAATCATGGGTAAGCAGGCTGGACCATCAGGAATAAAGCAGCCAAAGTCAATAGTGATTCACACCTCAAGCATAACCTCTGAAACTGAAGAAGAAGTTCCAATCGAACCCAAGCTTTCGCACATTTGCATTTATGGAGATTGCCAGAAAGGAAAAAGGGGTGGGAGCGATTATTGTAGAATACATAACACCCCTTCAATCAAAAATGCTCACAAAAATTCAACTAAAAAAACTAGCCAACCAAGGATAGAGACTAACAATCCAGCAACCAAAAAGGCCACTATTAATCTAGTAAATTCAAATGAAAATAGGGGGCTAAAGGCAATTTTTGGAATTACTTTGATAGTTTCCGCTTGTTCAGTAATTTTTGGGGGTCCACAAGATTTCGTGTCGTGCTTGTGTTGCTTTCTTTTTACAGGACTCGGGCTGTCTTTGATTTTCCAGTCCTTCCGAAGTAGCAAGGTTAGTGCTGTAGAGGGAATATCATATTTCATAATCTCAGTAGTTTTACTAATTGCTACATTTATTGTATTGGTTCTCTATATCGTTGCCTCTGGTGGAATTTATTGAACCAAATTATTTCCAACGTTTATTCCATTCAGCAGCATCAGTGAATAAATCATAGAATGCATCAAGAGTATGCTCAATTGGTTTTGAGTATCCTCCACCCATGAAGACCACTGTTGAAATTCTATTTTCCAGCATTATCTCGAACACATACCGGTTCCTCTTCATCATTCCTTCTCGGCTTACGCTAAGTTTGCCTAAATCATCTGTCTCTAGACCATCGACACCCGCCTGATATAAAACCAAATCAGGCTCGAAATCTAGGCATATCTCAAGCGATTCTCTAACAATCTTCAGATAATCCTCATCGCCAGCTAAAGGCTCAACAGGTAGGTCGAAATCGCTCACCGATTTTCTGAATGGGAAATTTGTTGCACAGTGCACAGATATTGTTCTTGCACGCGCTTCATCAGATAGTATAGTCGCTGTTCCATCACCCTGATGAACATCCAAATCTAGGATTGCTACCCGTTTCACACCCAAATTCTCAAGCGCATACAGAGCGCTAATCGCTAGGTCGTTGAATACACAATATCCTGAGCCGTAATCTCGGTGTGCATGATGTGTACCGCCAGCCATATTACCAGTTA
>DAGO01000036.1:4133-6025 GCA_002498185.1 Euryarchaeota archaeon UBA10
TGAATCGTTGCCTCTACAGCACCACCAGTCAAGCGAAGGGTTCTCTCAATCATCTTTGGAGTCCAGGGAGTGAGACCAATCCTACGCATTTCTTTCTCGCTTAATGTGCCACTCAGAAATCCATCTACGTAATCGGAATCATGAGCCAGAAGTAGGGTTTCACGCGATATTGATTCGGGTAACCTGAGCTTAATGTTTTGACATTGCTCAGAATCCTCCAACCGCTTCAACAGCATTTGATATCGTTCTCTAGGGAACCTTGCTTCTTCGTGAATTCCATCCGTATACAGTGGGTGGTACCAAAGATTGAATGAATCCAAATCCGAAGAAAACGCCAACCGAACCAACTCAATACTTACAATTCACTGAACTGTATGCTATTTCGTGGATGATTTTCCACATAAACACATGTTTCAATCGGTGTTTGAGGTTATGAAGTATATCCAAAGTGTGTGGACTAGATTGAACCCGATAACAGATCATGAACCGCACATTAGGCAGTCATCTGGAGCATCTAGAGAACATGCGATCGCTTCCATGCTGGTTGCTTCTGCACGAGAGGCTAGGCCTTCCACAGTCTCATCTTCTGCCTTCTTTTGCTCGACAGTGAACTGAATTGCGTCAGCGGCTGCCTTGGTTCTCAGGTAGTACATTCCTGTCTTCAATCCCTTTCTCCAACCGTAAAAGTGCATGGAGGTGACCTTAGCAGGGTTTGCATCGATCATGTGAATGTTCAATGATTGGCTTTGGTCGATATATGCACCACGGTCTGCAGCCATGTCGATAACATGCTTCTGCTTGATTTCCCATGTGGTCTTGTACAATTCCTTCAGGTCTTCTGGAATTGCAGCAATAGCTTGTACGCTACCCTTGTGGCGCAGTATTTCGTCCTTCATCTCTGAAGACCAAAGTCCTCTCCCGATTAGGTCTCTAACCAGGTGCTTGTTCAGAACGATGAATTCACCGGAAAGAGTTCTTCTCACGTACAAGTTAGAAGTGAATGCTTCGAAACATTCGTTGTTTCCTAGAATCTGGCTGGTTGAAGCGGTTGGCATTGGAGCAACCATCAGAGAGTTACGCATGCCGTGTTCCACGATTTGTTCTCTGAGATTATCCCAATCCCAGCGGCCTGAGTGGTCAGTCATTCCCCACAGGTCTGGTTGTAGTAACCCCTTGCTAGCAGGTGAGCCTTCGAAGGAGGAGTAAGGACCCTCTTCCTTTGCTGCATCCATGCTTGCAGAGCAGGATGCGAAGTAAATTGTCTCGAAGATTTCCTTGTTCAACTGCTTTGCCTGATCTGACTCGAATGGCAATTTGAGCATAGCAAATGTGTCAGCTAGCCCCTGCACACCCAGTCCAATTGGACGGTGGCGCATGTTGGAATTTTCAGCTTCTTTTACTGGATAGAAGTTTACATCGATTACACGATTTAGGTTTCCAGTTGCGTGGTATGTGACATCAAACAGTTTCTGGTGGTCAAATGTGCCATCACTAAAGTTAACGAACTTTGGTAGAGCAATAGATGCTAGGTTACAAACTGCAACTTCATCAGGAGCTGTGTACTCAATGATTTCTGTGCAGAGGTTTGAGGATCTAATTGTTCCCAAGTTCTTCTGATTTGATTTCTCATTGCAAGCATCTTTGTAAAGCATGTAAGGAGTACCTGTCTCAATCTGAGATTGAGTAATTGCATCCCATAGTTCTCGAGCCTTTACGGTCCTGCGTGCACGGCCTTCTGATTCATACTTAGCATACAGTGCACGGAATTCATCACCGTACGTGTCATGAAGATCAGGGCACTCATTCGGACAGAAAAGAGACCATTCACCATTTGCTTCGACTCTTTCCATGAATAAGTCAGGAGTCCATAGAGCGTAGAATAAGTCACGAGC
>DAGO01000036.1:6396-14972 GCA_002498185.1 Euryarchaeota archaeon UBA10
GGGTGCCATGGCTCTAGATAGATAGCAATACTTCCCTTTCGCTTACCGCCACCTTGGTCTACATATCGAGCTGTGTCGTTGAAGACTCTCAGCATAGGAACTAGACCGTTCGAGTGACCATTTGTGCCCTTGATGTAGGAACCCTTGGACCTGATTTGATGAATGGAAAGTCCGATTCCACCAGCAGACTTTGAAATCCTTGCACACTGCTTCAATGTGTCATAAATCCCATCAAGAGAATCTTCAATCATTGTTAGTAGGAAACAGGAAGACATCTGTGGAGTTGGTGTTCCTGAATTAAACAGAGTAGGAGTTGCGTGAGTAAACCACCCCTCACTCATCAAATCATAGGTTTCCAAAGCCTTCTCGATATTCCCATGGTGAATGCCTACTGATACACGCATTAGCATGTGCTGAGGTCTTTCTGCAACATTACCGTCCAGGCGCAATAGGTAAGAGCGTTCCAAGGTCTTGAATCCGAAGTAATCGTAATTGTGATCACGTTCGTAGTCGATGTGTGCATCCAATACATCCTTATTTTCCATGATGATATTGTATACTTCTTCAGAAATTAGAGGTGCATGCTTGCCAGATTCTGGGTCAACATAATTTCTCAAATCAGAAATGACATCACTGAATATGTCCTTGGTTGAACGGTGGAGATTGTCAACACAAATTCGAGCTGCAAGTTTGGAGTAATCAGGGTGTTGTGCAGCGAGAGAAGCAGCGGTTTCAGCTGCAAGTTCATCGAGTTCGGTAGTTGTGACGCCATCGTATAGACCTTCGATAACCAACTTGGTTACTAGTCCTGGGTCTACCCAGTCTTGGTTAAGCCCTTCAGAGAGTCTAGACAATTTCTCTTGAATTGCGTCAAACCTGACATCTTCCTTTTCTCCGTTCCTCTTTACCACTTGTAGACCCATAATTTCTGTCCCCCTGATTTCTTTCCCTGTGAGCGTGTAGCATCCGTGGTCGGACGCGTACGGTTTAGAAGTCTTCCTCCATTGAGAAGCGTTGTTGTACCGCTCCGAGACTGGATGAACCCATTACACCAGCCTTTTGATACTCGCCAACTCTCTTTTCGAAGAAGTTGGTCTTTCCTTGCATGGAGATCATCTCCATCCATGGGAATGGATTTTCAGCATTGTACAATTTGGTAGCACCTAGAGATACTAGCAACCTGTCCGCTACGAAGTGGATGTATTGCTTCATCAAATCGGCATTCATACCTATTAGAGAAACTGGAAGTGCACTCGTGACGAATTCAATTTCAATCTCAACTGCTTCAGAGATTATCTGGTGAATCTTCATTTCACCAGCCCCTCTAATGAGCATTGAGTGTAGCAAGCAAGCGAAATCACAGTGTAGCCCTTCATCTCTACTGATTAGCTCGTTAGAGAAGGTCAGACCTGGCATTAGGCTACGCTTCTTGAGCCAGAAAATAGCACAGAATGAACCGGAGAAGAAAATACCCTCTACCGCAGCGAATGCGACTAGCCTCTCTGCAAATGATGCACGCTTGCGGTCTAGCCAGCGAAGTGCCCACTTACCCTTCTTCTCAACTGAAGGTACTGTTTCAAGCGCCTTGAACAAGTGATCCTTCTCATTAGGATCCTTGATGTAGGTATCAATCAGAAGCGAATAAGTTTCAGCGTGAATATTTTCCATCATAATTTGGAAACCATAGAATGTTCTAGCTTCTGCCCATTGAACTTCATTTGCGAAGTTAACAACAAGATTTTCGTTAACAATTCCGTCAGATGCTGCGAAGAATGCTAATACGTGCTTCAGGAAATGCCTCTCGTCTTCTGAAAGGGAGGCCCAGTCTTTTGCATCCTCCGCTAGATCGATTTCTTCGGCTGTCCAGAAAGATGCGGCATGCATCTTGTACATCTCCCACACCTCAGTGTGTTCTATAGGGAATAGTACAAATCGGTCTAGTGATTCTTTTAGCATTGGCTCTACGAACTCAGATGATAGGTCTATGTCGAAGCCATCTTGGTTTTGTGATTCTGGTTGCATCTTGTGTCCCTCCCATTGTTCGCTCGCGGTGGATTTTGTTGGCCGTTCAAACGAGCCTATAAAGTTGAGGAAACAAGTTCCCTAATTTGCCTCGGTTTGAGAGGCATACTCGCGTGCTCAGCCTTCTTGGTTGAATGTCGGAAGTTTATCATCTCTATCTTTTGTTTAACACCAAGAAAATAATTCAATAATTACGTTACACATACCAAAGCCCTTGATAGCCACCAGTTCTTGGAGCGTTACATGCGAGAAAGTGTCGAAGTGTTGTTCGCTAAGTTAGACCAGGATGCATCCGCTCCAACACAAGGTAGCAAATCTGCTGCAGGATGGGATTTACGAGCTCTAGAAGAGACCACTGTCAGAAAAGGAACCTCCACAAAAATTCGAACAGGATTGGCCGTAGCAATTCCAGATGGTTGGGAAGGTCAAATTCGCTCACGCTCATCCCTTGGTGCAAAGGGGATGATTATGCCGAATGGAGTAGGGACTATCGATTCCGATTACAGAGGCGAATTGATGGTACTCGCAACCTGGATAGGAGAAGGCGATGAAATTGTATTGGCAAAAGGAGAGAGAATTGCGCAAATGCTGATTGCACCAGTCCCTATTACTAGTTACAGAGAAGTCAGTTTCGAAGATCTTTCAACAACCGATAGAGGAGAAGGCGGATTCGGCAGCAGTGGCAGATTTTGAGGTGTCTTAATGCGGAAAATCGTGGTCAACAATATCGGTAAAATCAGCCATGCTGATGCTGATGAGTTGATGCGAGTAATGCAAGCAAAAAGAATCGAAGATGAAATAATGGATACGCTGATAGTTTGTGAGCACGATGAAATCGTCACCATAGGACCTAGGGCTCGCAATGATGGAATCAAGCCACCTGAAGATTATGCAACCTCTGCAGTCGATAGAGGTGGAGGACTTACCTGGCATGGGCCGGGACAAATCGTAGTTTATCCTATTTTCAAATGGGATTTAGAAGGAGAATCTAATGTCAAAGCAATCATTTCAATTCTAGAAGATTGGGTAATTCAGGCACTGTCTGAACACGGAATCGATGCGAACAGAGATGAAAGGATGCAGGGCGTTTGGATTGGTGAGAACAAAATCTGCTCGATAGGGCTGTCGTTTTTGCGCTGGACCAGCAGACATGGCTTCACTATCAACTATGACACCCCTCCAGGCCGAGTCGAAATGGTAAGCGGATGTGGCCTAGGAAAGGACACTACAACTAGTCTTTCCACCCTAGGATTTAATTTGACACGAAAACAAATTTTGGATTCGCTAACAGATAATGTATCCCTACTATCCAGAGAAATTTACAATGAATGAACTTCATTAGTCGCTTCCTCTTCAGAGGAAGCATGGAAGGCTATCATCCAACTGCAGGAGGCCCAGCAAGGGCCGAGGAAGTTCCTCCCGTTGCCTATCTGAAATGGTATATTCCCCGACTAAAGGAAATGCGACCACACAATCTTTCGTTCTCAGGTCTTCAGTATCCATGGGATTTAGGGACTATTGAAGACATTTGGAAAGACCATAGAGGACCGGGAACCGATGATAGAAGAATGGTTAGTGAGATGTATGGAGTAAATGTTGAGAATGTACACCTAACTCATGGAGCAACTCAAGCAATCAGCATTGCAATCTCTGCAACATCTAGAGGAGGAAAAGTTGCTGTTGAGATGCCATCATACGGCCCATTGAGTCAAACTGCAAGAATACTAGGTCTTGAAACAATTGTGGTAAGAAGAAAACCAACTGAAAGTGCGTGGATTATCGATCGTGAAGAGTGGGCATCGGTTTTATCCCAAGTCGACCTCCTAATGGTCTGCCCACAATTGAATCCAGTAGGATGGTCGTACACCGAGTCTGATAGAGAGTGGTTAATCGAGGCATGCAAACAACATGATGTCCGAATAATTAGCGACGAAGTATATTCTGGAGCCGACAGAAACTGGAAGCCATTTTACTTTGAAGGGGACAATTGCGTATCTATTTCTTCGTTGACTAAAGTCCACGGATTGGGACAAATCCGATATGGATGGATTATTGCCAGCAAGGAAATTATTGCGAATGCACAGAACACATTCCATAATCTAGCGGGAATAATGTCCTCACCCGTAATCCGGATAGCTGAACAAATCAAAGACCAACTCAATGAACCTGTAGACCTTATCGACCACTACCGAGAGGAGAATTTACCGCTCTTACAATCAATGCTGAATCGAGTAGGGATTGAATGGAATCCTCCACCCTATGGAGTCTTTGGAGCATTCAGAGTACCGGGCGTGGACACTCTAGAAATGATCGACACTATCGGCAAGGAGCATGGGCTGCTTGCAGTACCAGGATGTATGTTTGATTCTGGACTCGATGATTGGTTGCGAGTAGGTTGGTCTATAGACCCAAAATCATTCGCTGAAGCAGTTGATGTCTTAGAAACTGTACTACGTACAGCCTTGGACATAACTTGATACATGATTCCTTGCGAGTAAAGGTCAATGGGAGAAGTCGTTCTAGTAATCTCTGGCGCTTCTGGCGCAATATATGGAGTGCGCCTAGCAGAGATCTTAGGTAGCGATGCCAGAATCGTGGTCACCGAATCAGGTAGGCTAACAATGGCACATGAATGTGAAGGATTAACTCCGGAAAAACTTGTAGAAAAAACCGGTGCTATTCTCGAAAATAACGACGACATAGCGGCTAAGTCAGCCTCAGGCTCTGCAGCAATTGATGCTGTTGTCATTTGTCCTTGTAGCGGTACTACTCTTGGAAAGCTCGCAGCAGGCATCGGTGATAATCTAGCAACCCGCTCAGCGATAGTTGCGATGAAAGAGAGAAGGAATCTGATTATCGTTCCAAGAGAGGCCCCTTACGCCACTGTTCATCTAGAGAACATGGCTAAATTATCAGGCTGGGGAGTCACGGTTATTCCAGCTTCGCCTGGATTCTACAATTTACCTCAAAGCATGGATGATTTGATAGACTTCATAGTTGCAAGGATACTCGACCACCTCGGAAGGGATAACGACCTGACCAAGCGCTGGACCGGCGAGGAATTGCAATGAGCGATGATGAAGTAATATCTGCTGAAATCGCTGAAGAATGGAGTGAGGCCAATAACAGGCGCACAGCGCTGGGTTTTCTACAAAACACAACTGTCATGGCAGGCATACTGGTTGCTCTCTTTGTTTCATCGACCTTCATGTACTTCTATTTGGGAGAAGAGCCCGTAGACTACGGGACTTCTCTAACCTACGACCAAGACAGGACTAGAGGATATGTTGAAGATTTACTCGAGTTAGGACACCCAGATTGGTATGGTAGAATGAGCGGCACTGCTGAAGAGCAAGCTACTGCAGAATATATCAACAATCTATTCGAAGAATTAGGATACCAATCTACACTGCATACTTACGAAGTCCCAATGCACAGTGTAAACAGCGAACCAAGCCTGAGAGTTTGCACACCAGGGGCGGCTGGAGGATTCGGAATTGTTCCTTGTTCACCAGCTGATGTTGGCCAGCAAGTCACTACGCTTAATCATCGCATGGATTATGTGATCCAAGGATTCTCAGGTCAATCTTCATTCACGTTCGCAGACAACATTGAGGTAGTCTATCTTGGAGATGGTTCCGATGATTCACTCTGGGCCTCCGCATCAGGTAAAGTTGGATATCTAGTCGGAGGCGTTTCGGTTTCAAGTAATACTGACATAATGGTACGCGCTATAGAAAACGACCTTGCGTCTATAATTAGAGTCAACAAGAACTACAATTGTGGACTCATAGAAGGCAATGATTGCGTTCCAATTTTCAAAGGAACCAGTCACAGTGCAATCCTCGAAGCAAATGGGGGAAGCATGCCTACCGACATGGCATTCATTGCGATGAGCAAAGACGCAGGTGAAATCTTAGAATCAGTCGTAATCAATGGTAGCGGCAGATTGGAGATGATTATGGACGTTACAAACGACCAGGAATTGACCATTCGAGTGCCGTGTGGCACTTACTATGGCGAAAGCAGCGAATTATTGATTGTTGGAGGACATCACGATACAGTCTACCACGCTCCAGGTGCAGTGGATGACACGTCAGGAACTGCAACCGTTCTTGAGATGGCTGCAATGTTCTCAGAATACATTTCAGAGCATGGTGAACCAGACAGAACCATCCGATTTTGTACTTGGGGGGGAGAAGAAGAAGGCCTGTGGGGCTCGACTGCATACGTCGAGGAATTTAACCAAGATTTAGCGGAGAATCTCAGACTTTACGTCAATCTAGACATGAATCATGTTGATATCGATTTAGAAAACAGAGGAAACTCTGTAACTTTATTCACAAACCATCCAGAGGATTATGAGCACATCAAGGCCATATCTGAGAAATACAAGAAAGATAACCCTGAGATGGCAAAGAAATACGTAATCAATCTAGGGTTATATCAAGGCGCAAAGGGTGAGCCTGGTAGCATGCCATGTAATTCTGACCATTGCCCATTCGTGTACAGCCTTGATGGTGGAAATGTGATAGGTAGAGCAGCAGTATGTTATGGGAGTGGTTCATATGAATATCACACGTACCTCGATGACATGTCGAGGTTCAATGAAGAGAGCCTAGGTATTTCTGCAACCATCTATGGAAACTACATGAAGTTCCTAGCATACAACCCTGATGCCTGAGGTGAAAATATGGTCAATCCAAGCGCACATGCAAGCCACATTCTTGTGAAGAGCAAAGGAGAGGCAACTCAACTAGCAATGAACATCAAGAAATTCAAAGACTTTCAAAAGACTGCAAGGAAGAAATCGGATTGCCCTTCAAGTCAAAAAGGAGGCGACCTAGGTTGGTTCAGGAAGGGCCAAATGGTACGTGAATTCGATGAAGCGGTCTGGACAATCCCGCTGAAAACTGTCTCTGAACCAATCAAGACTCAATTTGGCTACCATCTGATTTGGGTTCACGAGAGAGAGGAGTGATCTCATGGCTACTAGAGTCGGCCTGGAATCTTATGAAGTCCTAGCTTGCCACGGTGTATTTGACTTTGAAAGAGAGAAAACCCAACCATTTGTCATTTCAATATGGGCAACCTTAGTTGAAGATGTCATAGGTGATGATATCGAACTCACTCTGAACTATGCAGACTTGCAATCTGCGGTAGACACAGAGGTTGTCAATTCCGAGCCAGTTAATTTGATGGAAACATTGTGCTACAAACTAGTAAGCAACATCTCACAAAACGATGTCGTGGCTGCTTTGTCAATAAGAATCGAAAAGCCCGATGCACCTTTTCCACACCCTGGCGGATTGGCAGTTGTAGAGCATGAATGGACGAGGGATTGAAGGGCTGTCGATTATCAGCACTCATTATGTCCACCCCTTCGAGAGTATTCGTACCCTCGGTTACAGAGGAAAACGGAAACACAATCGGTTTGGGGGTTTTTTCTACCGAAGAAGTCGCCTGGAAGGTCTTGCGAACATTCCTGAAGAAATCTCACTTAATGTCACTCAACCGTTCTGATTTCGTGATTTGGGAAATTGACCAAGTCGGAGAAGATGCGATGACTGTTTTGTCGAGCATGCACTGCAGGGACTGTCCTGTATGCAAGCGGCGAACATTTTGGGTTGACCTGGAAACATACTCGGCCATGTGCACGGGCCAATCTTGTGAAGCTTGGATTGAAGAATCAACTGTAGAACCTGGAAAAATTGACTTGGGCTGGCCACCAACGAGATTCCTCAAGCAAACGGAATCCTTGGAAGATGCAATCGCTGAATTAAGAATCGTTGGAGCAGATGTTGAGGCAGCTGGAAGGACTCCAGATGAGCCATTCACATCGATTCCAGAGGAATAATCCCTGCCCCAGTCATACCGTTGCAAAGTAACTCTCTGGCCTTTTCACTAATTGCGTAGTTGAACTCATCAACTGCGCCGTCTTTGATAACGTGGCAATCTCGGTAGAACGAATTGTACGCAGTGGCCAATTCTAGCATGTACAATGCGAAGAGGTGTGGTTTGTTTTCGGTTATTGATTGTTGAAGTTTGTCAACATAATTTGCCATTACACGTAATAATTCATGCATAGCATCGGGAATTTCACCTGTGCTTTCGAAGTTAGCGTCACGTCCTACCTTAGTTGCGATAGAGCATGCCCTAGTATGTGAATACATGATGAATGGTGCGCTTTCTCCTTCAAATGAAAGCGCTTCTTCCCATCTAAAGGTGAACCCTTTCTCTGGACTTACTTTCACAATATTGAATCTAACAGCAGACACTCCAACTGCTTCTGCAATCAAATCGATTTCATCATCAGATAGATCGCTTCGCAATTCACGAACAACCGATGCAGCCTGTTCCTTCGCCTCTTCAAGCAAATCATCCATGAATACCACATTGCCCTTCCGAGTGCTCATTTTTCCTTCTGGCAATTTGATAAATGCGTAAAACATCACATCAGGGACTTTCTCACCTAACTCAGTTAATGTCATACCAACTTGCTTAGCTTGCAATTTGTGGTCTTCACCTAAAACGTTGATTAGATTGTCACATTG
>DAGO01000036.1:15346-29640 GCA_002498185.1 Euryarchaeota archaeon UBA10
TCTCCTCTTCTATAGAAGAAATCAGTCTTGCCTTTCAGACCTCTCTGACCTAGGTCTAAGAAGTGAGCTCCATTGTCAGCAACCCCATGAATCTCAAGTCCCTCAAGTCTTTCCATCAATGCTGAAACCGAGCCATTAACGACGAACTCCGATTCTTTTGTGAAAGTATCAAATTCAATTCCCAGTCGAGAAAGTGTTTCCAGCATGCCATCTAGAACTGGTTTGTAAGCCTGCTCAAATTGTGCTAGAACTGCATCGTCACCATGTTCTGATGCATGTACTAATTTCCCAATTGCCTCTTCGATATCATCTGCACCCTCATTCGACCGTAGACTTTGTGCTGCTTGGTACCATCTAACAGTCTCATGGTCCTTCTTTCCAGCCCAACGTGGATTGATGCTATCTGCATCATCTAGAATATCGTCAACTTGCTTCTTAGACAAGTTGGAAAGT
This sequence comes from Euryarchaeota archaeon UBA10, assembly GCA_002498185.1. Classification (GTDB taxonomy): domain Archaea; phylum Thermoplasmatota; class Poseidoniia; order Poseidoniales; family Poseidoniaceae; genus MGIIa-K1. Next base: position 15,800 of record DAGO01000036.1, read on the forward strand.
GCCCAGGCTAGAACGCCTACTTGCTTGCCCATATCGTCGACATAGTATTCTGCCCGAACTTCATTTCCATAAAGTCGGTTAAGTCTGACAAGAGTATCTCCAAGTATTGCATTTCGAGCGCGCCCTACATGGAATGGACCATTCGGATTAGCACTTGTGTGCTCAATCAGAACTTTGGTATTACCAGGTGCTGAATCAATGCTCATCACATTCCTAGCGAGCCATTCTGATTTTGCTTTGAAATTCAAGTATCCTCCTACTGCAGCAACTTCGAATTCACCAGAGAGTGAAGAAGCCAACTGTTCTGCTATTTCTGCTGGATTTTGCCCTAGTTGTTTAGCAAATGGAAAACACGGTAGAGATAAATCACCTTGTGACTTTTCTCTGCTGACTCCCAAGGCTTTCTTCCAGAAATCACCCGAAACGCCGATATCTGACAAAGCAGACTCTAGAGATGGTTCGATAATCTTCCTTAGAATATCCATAATCGCACCTCACATTATCGGATAGCGAAGAACCGCAGCCAATCCTCCGAATCCAGATGATAATTGAGCTCCTTCTTCGGTGTCGGTTGAAATGAATTTGACTTCAGATCGACCTTTTGCAGCCATTATCGATAATTCATCTATCAGAGACACCGAATTAGTTTCTTTCAAATCATCACCGTCTGCCTTACAGTTTGGGCAAGCAGGCAATTCATCGGTTCTACCGATGCTGACCTTCCAACTGTGATTACATGAATTGCAACTGATATCTACAACATTCTTTCTCATTCCCTCACTTATGAGCAATTTAGCAACTGCGCCCTGTTCAAGGGCTTGGCGAATCATCATTTCACCATAAGTTGCCTTAGGATTAGTTTTGACTAGCTCTTCCAAGAACTCTGTAACGACTTGACGCTCTGCATCGAGTTCAATTTCCCCCATCAGACCTCCAGCGTTATCGACTAATTCTCTTACTCCGCTTTCATTCGAGTATCCAACATCGAAAGTTGTCTTTGCGATTTTCTTAGTTATCTCGTGATGAAAGTATTCATTTTTCACAACGAAATCCTTTGTTGCACCAGGCCCTCCAATAATTATTGCTTGGATGTTATCTAGTTCTGGCAGCCAATACGAACAGGCATGCTCTGTTGCACGCTTGAAGAAATTGTGAGCAGCTTCTTCGATTAATCGCTCGAACCTTTGAGCAGACTGACCACCTTGGCGGTGCTTGCCCATGATGTTTGAGACTAGGTATTCCTGGACATGGATCCTCTTTCCACTAGCGATTCCATATGCTGCTTCTGCACGGTCAATAACAAACAAGCCATACGATTTCTTGTCAATCAGCATATCTTCCAGTTGGGTTAACTCAAACTTTGAGTCACATCGATATCTGAAAGATAGTAAAGGCTGGGGCAAGTCATCGATTACAACAGTAATGTGTCTGGTCTTATTGTTTCCAACAATGATTGAACCAGTGAACAATGCAATGCCTCTATCGCCTGCATCTCTATACTTGGAAAGTGAGGAAATCGCGGATTCAATGGCTCCTTGAACATTCTTCTTTGTGGACTTAGATTTGATGTTAGCAGCCTGCCCGTGCTCGTTTTGCAACATTTGCCGGGCGTCTGAAACTTGTCTGTCTGGAGGAATAATTACTGTGACCAATTCGGTCCCGAAACCTTTCATTTCTCTAAGGTCCTCAAGAGCCAACTTCAGTTTCAACCTGCGGGTAGCCTGTTCTGGATCATCACTCATACAGGTCTCCCCCAGCCCTTAGGGCTGAGGCGAGGACTTTGAAGGCTTCTGAGAAGGAACCATATTGAATGGGCGTCTTTCACGGAGTATCGATGCCGACCCAAATTATCGCCCTAGGCGGTTCGCTTCTGAGACCTGAGGAAGCAGAGCAGCGCACAATCTGGTTCGGCCAACTTCGTCAAATGGCTGTTCACTTCGAAGGTAATGGCAGGAAATTAGGAATCGTAGTTGGTGGAGGCCTTCCAGCAAGAGAAGCAATAACCCTAGCTAAAGAATCATTCTCAGACTCCTATAGACTAGATACTGTCGGCATATCTGCAACAAGGTTGAATGCCACAATTTTGCAGCAATCATTGATTGACATTGGGTGCAATGTAAGCCCATCAATTCCGGTAACAACTGGTGAGGCCTCAGACCTACTAGAAACTCACAATATTGTGGTAATGGGTGGAACAACACCTGGCCATACTACCGATGCTGTAGCTGTCGCACTTGCAAGAGATTGTGGGGCACCTCACTGCGTGATAGCGACAAATGTTAGTCATATTCACGATAGTGACCCTAAAACAAATCCTGAAGCAAAACCAATAGAGGAATTGACACTCTCAGAATTAGCGGAAATAACAGGAACTGAGGCTTTGCGCCCCGGAGAATCTGCTGCGGTTGACCCAATCGCCGTGAAATGGGCAATGGATGCTGGAATCAGGTTAGCCGTTTTGGACGGCAGAGATTTGAGTAGAGTAGAAGATGCTCTTGAAGGAAGGCCCTTCATTGGAACTTTAGTAAAGGCTGAGTGATAGAATGGTTGATGCAAAGGCGATTAAAGACAAAGTTAGCAAGAAAATCAACAGCACACGAAGCAAGGTTTCTTCTCACCTTACTGCCCATAAGCACTGCCGAATTTGTGGAATCAACATCGATGCAAAGGCAGAGCCTCGCATTTGTAAGAGCATAGATTGTGCTTCAGCGTTAGAGAAAAGAGAAAAGAACGACAGAATGATGAGGATAATGTTCTTCATCTTTGTTGGAATATTTTTCGTTCCAATCTTACTCCGTTCGGTTGGAATTTTCTAGGACTGACGGTGCCATCCCTCTGGTAATTCCAATGGGTCTGAGGACATATTTGCTTTACAGCGCCTGACTATTTCCAATCTAAGAGCAGTTACTCCAACATCTTCTAATGAGGAGATGGTTACACAACCTTCCTCATCAATCAGCACTGGAATCTCAGGCTCACCTTCTCCATCCCATTCAGATTCTGCAGCCTTGACATCATCCCAGTTTTCTGGCATTGGTTCCATCAAATCTGCCTTTGAGACTACGACTATCATGTCAATCTCTGGTAATAATGTCTTGACTTCATCCAACAGATTATTCTGATCTTCCAAACTTGTACCACATTGTTCTGAAATATCCATCAAGAAAATGCACAGACTACCTACATGCTCTATCGCTGCGATTGCCTGCATTTCGATAGCATTCCTGTCATCCATCGGCCTATCCAAAAGGCCCGGAGTATCTACCATTTGGTGAGGTACACGACGATGTTTGAAGTGCCCTACGTGAAGTTGTTTTGTAGTGAACGGGTAATGATTGACTTCCATGTTTCCGCTAGATAGCGAGGAGATGAATGCACTCTTTCCTACATTAGGTGCTCCACACACTACGATGGTTGGACATACTTGGTCAATAACTGGTAACTGCCTCAGAATCATTCTACTTTCATGAAGCCAATCTAGAGATGGACCAACCCTTCGCATTATGCTGGACAGCCTCCCGTAGGCTTCTTTTCGTGCATCATGCATTACTTCAAATCGTGCAGTTCTAATGATTTTGTCAGAATTTTGTTTAGCGATTTTTCGCATCTGTTTGGAAGCCCAACCTAGCATAGAGAGGTGGTGTCTGTAATCGTCACAACCCACACATGCATCGACCATAGCTTTGTCAAAAATTGGCATTTGGTCTAAACTGGGCCAAGCGCGCTCGGTATCTTCGAGATATTGCGACATAACATCTGCAGCAGTCTGCACCATTCTTGTCAATTGCTTGCGTACCCGGAAAACTTTGACCGGGTCATCTACTCTGTCAGCAGATTTTTTCGCACGACTGAATCCTTTGTCTAGAACTTCCTCTTCAGTAAGCACGGTGACTAAGTCTCTCCATACCACCTTCATAGTGAGTCCTCCAAAACAACGGTGTAGCCTTCTATTTTTCAATCAGTAGGTAGGTTTTGTATGCGTCAGTGCTTAGAAGGAGGAGCCCCGACACCCAACCATGTCGGACTTACCGGACTGGGCGAAAAGCATGTGGGAAGAACTGGGTTCTCCAGATTTAAGCGATTTACAGAGCGTCCATACAGGCGACCTTATGGAGCGCAGGCACGGCCTGAGAAAGGACGACTTAGTCGAAATTCAGCTCGATGCAAGGGCGTTTAGAGAAGATGATGAAACATGGGTCAGAGGGCGATTGCTCTCTTCCGGTAAATCATCACTAGAAATTTTGACTTCAGACGGCGAACATGCTTACATTGCACGTGATGTAATTGTAAAGATAGTACTAGTTGCACACACACGACCTGCATACATAGACGACAAGGACTTGTTGGAATTCGAGAGGGCTGACCAAAAGCGCCGTACTAATCTTCACGAGAAGGTCGAAAAGAAGACCAAAGGAAATGATGATTCGCACCTATGGGGTTGATTACTTGACTTGGGAAGTCATTGAAAATCATCATCTAGAGAAGACATTCACGTTTCCTGATTTCATCCAAGCACTCGATTTTGTCAATAAAGCAGGCCAAGTATGCGAAGAACAAGACCATCATGCTGAATTTATCCTATCCTGGGGCAGTGTTTGTGTTAGGACTTGGAGTCACGATACTGATTCTATCACCGAAAGGGACCACAAATTAGCCGAAGGTATAGATGGAGTGTTCGCTAATGGATCCTAAAGGTAGAGATGTTGCTGGCTATAGAATGCATGCCTTCGTCTGTGGGCACACGAGACCCGAAGGCTCTGTGAGGGGTTGTTGTAGCGAGAAAAACTCTCTCGAATTGATGAAAGAATTCAAAATGGCATCCAAAGAAAAGGGAATCAAAGATGTTAGGGTACAGAAATCTGGCTGCCTCGACTTTTGTGAGAATGGGCCTACATGCGTCATTTATCCGCAAGGCGAGTGGTTCAAAATCACCAAAGAAGCGATTCCAAGTTTAGTTGAATACATGAATGGTGGAAGATTGCCAGCACAATTTCTACTAGACCTCAAAGCTTGACTGGCCTAGTAGCACCACATGCTTGACACTTCAGCAGAGTGGTTCTGTCTTCCTTGATGAAATGAGTATCCGGTGAATTACATTGAACACACTTGATGTATGTGTTTACATAATTGACAATTGCTTTCTTCAATCTCTTTGGTGGAATACGTCCCTTGAATCTTGCACGTGGCCCATCCCTAGAACCTGCAGTACCCAATTCATTCAGCATGAATTGGTAAACGTGGTTGTCATCCCTATCCATCTGATTTACAACCTCTGTGAAGTTTCTGAAAATCGTGTTCGAACCTTCAATCATTATCTGAGGATCAGGTAATTTCCATCTTGCACGATTAGAGATTTCCTCAGGAATGTTTGACCTAGCTCGGTCTAGCAAGGACTCGTACTCGAAGTCTGACATCAGACTACTCGCCGAGCCCGCCCCATTTGAGGGTTTCCGCCTGTTTCCCCATTTTGAAACGATGGTTTGATGTCTGATAGACTCCCCCAATCCATTATGGAGCAAGGTTTGAGCATAGAGCAGTTGAGGGACATGGTCTCTAATTTGCGAAAGGATGGACTCAATTCTCAGCAAATCGCAGATGAGTTATCTCTGTCTCAAGACACTATTTCGTGGCTACTGGCAGAAAGCAGCACTAATGAAAAGCCAGAAGACGTTAGAATCGGCTGGAGAACAATTGGTGTTCGCCCTCAAAGAATTGCAGCAATCGGTGCAATAATGGCCGATGTCGCAGATGAGGAATGCGGTGATAGCATTGACACTATAGTCGGTATTTCCATCAATGGCGTGCTCTTTGCAAATGAAGTTGCTAGCCAGTTAGGGTGCGAAGTTGCAATTCATAGAAACGTTGACGGCGGACCTGGAAAAGGTTCCTTATCGAACAAATATGGACAAGTTGCAGGCAAGAGAGTAGCAATAGTTGACGATGTTCTTTCAACTGGTGTAACTATGTCACGAACCATCGAATCAATGCGAGAAGCGGGTGCTGAAGTCGCACTTTGCATGGTTCTAGTCAACAAAACTGCAAGAAATGAAATCGAAGAAGTGCCTCTAAGAGGAATAATCAGAGCTGCTCTAGTCTGAGGTGATTTTCTTGCACTGGGCCGACTTTGCTGCACAAACCTTGTCGCAGCGAGGAGGAAAACACATCATAGCATCTGGAATCACGCCAAGTGGAGAATTTCACATTGGACACCTGAGAGAGATTCTAACAGGAGACATGATAACTAGGGCTTGTAAGAACGCCGGAATGGATGCAGAGTTTGTTTTTATTGTAGATTCAGCTGACCCTTTGCGAAAAGTGTATCCTTTCTTATCAGACGAATATGAACAGTACATTGGCTGTGCATTGGCTACTATACCTGCTCCCGATGAAAATGGCTGCCCGGGCAGTGACGGGCGAAATTATGCTGAACATTTCCTAGAGCCCTTCTTGGCCGCTCTAGAACAAATTGATGTCAGACCTAGAATTATTGACAACTATACCTCTTATGCAAATGGTGAGTTTGCAGAAAAGTCACGGATTGCTTGCGAAAAAGCCGATGAAATTAGAGAGATAATAGAGCGAGTAAGTAGTCGCGAACTTGCGTCCGATTGGTTTCCTTACAACCCATATGGTCACAACGGTAGTTTGGATGGGGTAACTGTAACAGGTTTTGAATGGCCTTATGTTCATTGGACTCAGAATGGTAAAGCCGGTAAATCTGACCTAAACAAAGCGGAAGGAAAACTCCCCTGGAGAATTGATTGGCCTGCAAAATGGGGCTGGATTGGGGTAACTTGTGAACCGTTTGGAAAGGACCACGGAGCAGCCGGTGGGTCTTACGCAACTGGAAAGGAGATCTCTGCTCTATTTGGGGATAATCCACCTCATCCTCTTGTTTACGAATGGATTTCGCTCAAAGGGCAAGGCGCTATGTCTTCATCGACTGGTAATACAATAGGACCGCTGGAAGCTTTGGAGTTAGTTCCTCCAGAAATTTTGAGATATCTAATCGCTTCAACAAAGCCCAAGAAGGCAATCACGTTTGATGCTGGAATGTCATTAGTCGAATTGGCTGATGAATACGAGAGACTATTGTCAAGAGACTTAGAATCGGAAATGCGTGATGAAGGCCTGTCACGAAGACAAAGAGTTGCTATTGAAGACGCTGAAGGAGCGTTGAGAATGAGTCGAATTGGAGATTCTACAAGTGCGAAAGTTTCTTTCAGGCATTTAGCAATGCTTGCACAAGTAAAGAATGACCAGGAAATTGTTCAATCCTTAGGAGATGGTATTTCCGACAAATTAGCAAGAATGCGAAATTGGATAAATGGCGCTCACTTCCCTTCCGAACTAAGAATTAGTGTCAGAAAAGAAAAGATGGCAGGGATAGATGAAAGCATATCTAAGGGGTTAAGCCAATCCTTAGCTGATTGCGAGTGGAATACAAAGGCTATTGCTGAAGCAATATCTTCATGTTTCAAGAACAATGAAATCAGCCCAAAAGAAGGCTACAGAAACCTATACCTTGCAATCTTGGGTGTAGAAAAAGGCCCGAGGCTAGCACCAATTTTGTCAGAATTAGAGAGAACTAGAGTTCTGGAATTACTCGGCTGAACCCCAAATCAAGCAAATTCAACAGATACGTAGTATCTGAACCGTTCGATTGAAAGGGGCCTACTGTTGTTGCCGTGTCATGGCCGGAGTGTATTGTCCCAGTTGTGAGGCTAGAGTCGAACCCGCTTCGAAGTTTTGTCTATCTTGTGGAAATGACCTCACAGTAAGGGGTCCAATTACCGCCACTGGACACGATTTGAATCAACTAAAGGACGTCATTAGAACACGTGACGACTTATCTATGGCCGAAAAATTCGACATGATTGCTAAGGTTGAAGAAGGAGCCAATCCGATTCTACTTGGAATCGCTGCACCTGCTGATGATGATGATTCAGACCAAGGCGAAGAGGTAGTTGAAGTCATTGAAAGTGCATTTACAAACTATCAATTTGGTGAATCCGAAGCCGCTGCTGCTGCCGTTCGTGCTACAGTAAGGGGAACTGATGGCTGGGTTTTGGTCCAAAAGGGAGACCTCGACTTATCTGAAGGCCTATTCCGCGATGCAATGAATCTTGGAATGGAAGCAAGTACTCACATTCATGATGTATCAAGCGGTGAACACGAAGGTATCGACCCAGATGCAATGCGCTCAATTCCAGTATTGAAACCACCCAAGCGGTCATTCTGTCCTAAGTGCGGTTCTGATATTCATTCTAACACAATGCTACAGTGGAGGAAGTGGAGAGACTCATCTGGAGATGTCGTATCTATGCAACTTGAAGCAAGTATGGAAACCGCGTTAATCCAAGTTGCGTCTCACTACCTAACAGTCATTGAAAATATCCAGAAGGATGCAAAATCTGTTGATGAAGATGCCCTTAGGAAGAAACTTGAGAAAGAGATTCGAAAGGAACTCGAAGCTGAATTCGAGGGCCGCAGCGTAGCTAGCAAAGGCACTACAGAAAAGAAGACTGCTTCAAAATCCAAATCATCAACAGCGTCTGCAAAGAAGAAATCTAATGCTACTACACCAAAGAAAAAGGCAGGTGGATTATTTGGTGGTGCTAAGCGGCCAAAGAAAACATTCGAAGGCGACCCTGCGGACAAAGCTGATTGGTTCTTGGCAGAGGCACTGGACACCATCTACGACCCTCACGGCACAGGCAAGGTCCTGAAACCAAAGACGATTTTGGCAAGATCAAGTGATGGGAATGTACGTGTTCAAGATGTGGTAAGAGTATATCACTCAGAAGGGAAAGACGGAATCAGTGAACTTGCTTGGACAAGCCCGCTCACTGAGTATATCATCGAAGCATACGATGCTTGCTGATTAGTAATTCACTTTGAGCCTCATTGGAACCAAGTCAACCTCACGGTTTGCCTTAATTGCTAAGACTTCCATTACAGCACCAGACATGGTTGTCACGAATGGTATGTTCATCTCTACAGCTAATCTTCTCATCATGTTACCATCTCTGACAGCACCGCCAGAGACAGTAGGAACATTTACGATAAAAGATACCTGGCCTTCGCGCATCAAATCAAGTGCATCAGGATGCTTTCTTTCATTTATTCTATAGACAGTTTGAACCTCGACGCCGCTTGCTCTAATAGTATCAGCAGTCCCAGGAGTAGCATAGATTGTGAAGCCCATATCCTCGAGTTGCTTGGCAACTGGAATCAATGCTTCCTTGTCCTCATCTCTTACAGTCAGGTACGCACCTCCTTCTTTGGCTACAGGTATCTCAGTTGCCAGTCTAGCCTTAAGATAAGCAACATCAGCCCTCGTATCGGAACCGTAAACTTCACCGGTGGACTTCATTTCAGGTCCGGGAGCAGGGTCTAATCCTTGCAATTTGATGAATGGGAATACCGGTGCTTTGACAGCAACATGTCCAGAAGTCGCCTTTGGTATGTCTTGTTGACTCAGGTCTATTCCTAGAGTTACTCTTGCAGCGATTCTGGCCATTGGAACTCCGGTAGCTTTCGCTACAAACGGCACGGTCCTGCTGCTTCTTGGGTTGACTTCAAGACAATACAGGTTATCTCCCTGTATAGCGAATTGTATGTTGAAACATCCTTTGATTTTGAGGCCAATTCCAATTTCTTTGGTCTGCTTTCTTACCCGTTCCAACATTTCATCACTAATGTTCTGAGTAGGAATGAAACATGTTGAATCTCCAGAGTGTATTCCTGCTTCTTCCAGGTGTTCCATTACAGCACCGATGAGGACTTCTTTACCATCTGATGCTGCATCGACGTCCAATTCGATCGCATGTCCAAGATATTCATCAACTAGCAAGGGTTTGTCAGGAGCCAAATATGCCTCTGCAAGATATGCTTCCAACTGCTTTTCATTGGCTAGAATCTCCATACCTCTTCCACCAAGTACGTATGATGGACGAATCAAAACGGGGTAGCCTATCTTGCCAACAGCAGCCCTAACATCATCTGCGCTGGTTCCTGTTGCGCCTCGAGGCATTTGCAAACCGATTCTCTCGGCGAAGGCTTCGAATCTTTCCCTATCGCTGGCCTCGTCTATTGCATCGCAGCTTGTCCCTAGGATTTCTAAATCCATGTTGAGGACAGGTAGTCTTGCTTCGAGTGGTAGAGCCAGATTTATGGCAGTCTGTCCACCGAATTGTAGTAGGATTCCATGTGCTTTCTCACGGAGGAGAACTTCTGTGACATATTCCAGTGTCAAAGGTTCGAAGTATAGACGGTCTGATGTATCGAAATCCGTAGATACTGTTTCGGGATTATTGTTCATCAGCACAGCATCCATGCCTGCTTCTCTTATCGCTTTAACAGCGTGAACACACCCATAGTCGAACTCGATACCCTGTCCGATACGAATTGGCCCGGAGCCGATTACGACTTGCCTTCGTTTGACTCGATTTTCCAAATCTGGCAATATGTCGATGCGATTGTCACCATAAGGCTCGTAAGTTGAATAATAATATGGAGTCTTAGCAGCGAATTCCGCAGCACAAGAGTCTACCATTCTGAAGATTGGATGAACTGCATGACCATGTCTTGCTTTCATTACAGCCTGTTCACTCTTACTTTCAGTTAGTTCTTTGAGACCTGTTGTTGGGAATCCTGACAACGCATCTGCAATGTGGCCATCAGAGAAACCGAAGCTCTTCCACTTCCTCAATTCATCAGCAGTCAAATCCCTAGGGCTGCAGGCTCTTGCCACAATTTCATTTTCAACATTGGCGATTCGCTGGAATCCATACAAGAACCATCGCGTGATTCTGGTGATTTCATGGACTCTTTCGATGCTCCATCCTCTTCTGAATGCCTCTATTACAGCACCCATTCTCCTGTCAGTTGCAATCCTTAACCAATCAATTAGTACATTGTCAGGAAGTTGCTCAAAAGCACGCTCTGCCATTCCTTCTCCTTCTGATTCGTCCGCCCTTGTAAGCGGTCTAGGATGTGGTGCACCTTGCTCAAGTGATGCCCACGCTTTGAGGAATGCCTCCTCGAAGCATCGCCCTATTGCCATAACTTCGCCAGTAGACTTCATGGAAGTTCCTAGTGTTCTATCAGCAGTTCTGAATTTATCGAAAGGCCACCTAGGGATTTTAACAACACAGTAATCCAATGTTGGCTCGAATGCAGCGGTTGTTCCTTCACCTGTTATTGGATTTGGCAGTTCATCAAGTGTGTAACCAACAGCGATCTTTGCAGCCATTCTAGCAATAGGATAGCCTGTTGCCTTGGAAGCAAGTGCTGAAGACCTCGAAACACGAGGGTTGACTTCGATAACCCTTACTTCTCCTGTCGATTGATTTACTGCGAACTGTACATTACAGCCGCCTTTGATATTCAATTCGCGGATTAGTGAAAGCGACATGTCTCTAAGTTGCATATGGTCTCTATCTGACAATGATTGAACTGGAGCTACAACTGTTGATTCACCTGTGTGAACACCCATTGGGTCGATATTCTCCATGGTACATACGATGGTGGCATTATCTGCAGTATCCCTCATAACCTCGTATTCATATTCCTGCCATCCAAGAATACTTTCCTCGATGAGTACTTGGCCAATTCTACTGTTTCTTAGACCAAGTGTTGCGATTTCTACCAACTCACCTGTATTCCAAGCCGTTCCTCCTCCTAGTCCTCCAAGAGTAAATGCCGGGCGAATCAGGATTGGCCAACTACCGATTTCATCGGCTGCTGCAAGAACTTCGTCCATTGAATTACAAGCAATTGCTTCCGAGATTGGCAAATCTATTCCAAGACAGACCTGGTTGAACAAATCTCTATCTTCTGCTTTATCGATTGCATCTAGATCAGAACCAATCAATTCCACTCCTAGTTCGTCCAATACGCCTGCGTGAGCTAGTTCACTAGCGATGTTTAATGCTGTTTGACCTCCCATTCCTGCCAACAAAGCATCCGGCCTTTCAATCTCCAATATACGACGAATAGTATCAGGTAAAAGTGGCTCAATATACACCTTATCAGCCATTTCTGGGTCATTTTGAATCGTTGCAGGGTTGGAGTTGACAAGGATTACTTTGTATCCATCTTCCCTAAGCGCCTGAACCGCTTGTGAGCCTGAAAAATCGAACTCAGCTGCTTGACCAATTTTGATTGGACCGGACCCCAAAACAAGAATAGTCTCCAAATCTTCACGACGAGGCATCAGTTTGCACCTCCATAATGGGCATCAACCATTTCACGGAATCGTGCAAAGAGTGGATAAGCATCATGTGGACCTGGTGCGGCTTCAGGGTGGAACTGAACAGTGAAAACGGATTTATTTACAATGTCTAATCCTTCTACAGTTCTGTCATTTGCATTTACGAATCTGACTTTGACCTGGTCGCCGTGTAGGTTTTCTCCCTCGGGAGAACATGCTCCAGATGGATGTGCTGCTAGCATTCCAGCATCAGGGTCTGCTACAGCAAATCCGTGATTTTGACTGGTGATCCAAACTCTTCCGCTTTCTAAGTCAACACACGGTTGATTTGCGCCTCTATGGCCATAGCGCATCTTGTATGTTTGCAAGCCACTTGCGAGACCCAACAACTGGTGGCCGAGACAAATTCCCATCACTGGAATGTTTGCTTTTACAGCTTCAGCAAGCGTGTTTCTTGCCATTGTTGCTTTACCTGGATGAGCAGGGTCACCTGGTCCGTTCGAGCAAAATAAAGCAACTATGTCGTAAGATTGTGCTTCCTTGAAAGAAGTATGTGGTGGGCACCAGACTACTTCGAATTGACAACATAGGCTGCGAAGAATGTTGTACTTTATTCCACAATCAATTGCTGCAATTCTTGGTAAAGGATTTCCAAGATTGTCTGTAGCGCCTTCGTTAACAATAACCGGCTCATCAATCGAAACCAAGTCGACCAAATCCTCTAATTCCGGAGATGTCAATTGTGAAAGATGCTGTTTGAGAGCTTCTTCATCCTCGAGTGGTCCGAATACACACAGGACACAACCATACTCCCTAACCCTGCGAGTTATTGCTCTGGTATCGATTTCCTCAATTCCGGGAACGTTGTGATAAGCCAAGAAATCACTTAGACTTGCTATTGAATCCCTGTGGTCTGGATTCTTCATTGCATGACGCACCACTACACCTCTAGGCCAAACACCTGCAGATTCTGACGTTCCGTGATGAATCCCATAGTTTCCTATCAGTGGGTAAGTAAAAGTTAGGACCTGTCCAGCGAAAGATGGGTCGGTCAATGACTCTTGATATCCTGTCATTCCAGTAGTGAAAACTAACTCGCCTTCGCCCCAAACTTTGGCACCGAACAACTTGCCTGTAAAACGACTACCATCGGCCAATAACAGAACTCCTTCTCCTGAAGCAGTCGGTGGAATAGTTGCACCTGCATTGATGTCATCGGTTGCGTCTACTAAGAGAACACGGTCCCCGAGAGAAGTATCTCCTTTCTGAGACCACTCACCCGACATCAGATTTGCTGGTTGTATAGGGGGTATAATCATTGGCAAGGCGTTAGAGTGAGATGGCTATTCCATTGCAAAGGTTATTTCTTCCCCCTAATACATCACAGTACCAATAGTGAACAGTTGCTTACTATTCACTCATCTTCCCGTAAATCATGAACTAACTTACCATCGTTAGTTCCCTCGATAATGAGCCGGGCGTTATCGAAGTTCCTTTCACTCGCAGACTCGCCAAACCAAGCATCCATGAATAGTGCTAATGCTGCAACTTCCGAGTGAGGTTGATTACCTACTGCAACATTGTGCTGGCATATTTTGTAAACATCTCCAGGAACTTTTGCCCC
>DAGO01000061.1:0-6267 GCA_002498185.1 Euryarchaeota archaeon UBA10
ACTATTCTCTGGACTTCTTGAGTCCCTTCATAGATTTGAGTAATCTTTGCATCACGGAAGAAACGCTCGACTGGGAACTCTTTGGTGTAACCATATCCTCCCAATACCTGAATTGCTCTCTCGGAAACCCACATTGCAGTATCTCCAGCATACAGTTTGGCCATACTCGCCTCTTTCGTGTGTCTTGGTCCACCGTTCTCGTAGTGTTCTTCTTTAGCCCAAGATGCCTTGTAAACCAGGAGTCTGGCTGCATCAATACGTGTGGCCATGTCTGCTAAGTAACTGGTAATCATTTGATGATGAGCGATTGGCTTGCCGAATGCCTCTCTCTCATGTGCATACTTCAAAGCAGCCTCATAAGCACCCTGTGCGATTCCCAGCCCTTGTGCTGCAATACCGATTCTTGAATTATCTAGAGCGTTCATAGCGATTGCGAATCCTTTACCAGAGCCCTTCAGCACATTTTCGACAGGGACTTTACAATTCTCAAGAATTAGCGTACATGTATCAGAAGATCTGATTCCTAGTTTGTCCTCTTTCTTGCCAACACTGAATCCTTCAAAGGATTGTTCAACAATAAATGCAGTACTTCCACCGTGCTTCTTTACCCCATAATCAGGATGGTCTACATCCTTGGCGAATAGAACATAGATTTGAGCTTGCGCACCGTTGGTAACCCACATCTTTTCTCCGTTCAAGATGTAGTGCTTTCCATCCTCAGACAATTTTGCTTTGCAGACCATTGCTGCTGCATCTGTTCCTGCACCGGCCTCTGAAAGTGAGTAAGCCCCTACTTCGCCTGCTGCAAGCCTAGGAAGGTACTTTGTCTTCTGTTCTTCGTTCCCATGGAGTGCGATTGTTTTTGCACACAGACCGACATGAACACAGAACATTACTGCGAAAGAAGGGTCGACTCTAGCTAACTCTTCAATGATTATTGATTCTGAAATATCATCAACAGGATTTCCGCCGTATTCTTCGGGGATTGTTATTCCTTGCAGACCATACTCCAAAAATTGCTGCCATTCCTCTGCAGGTGGTATCTGATTAGCGTCTCTGTGCTCGATTGTTGGAGGCAGAACAGACTCTGCGAAGTCCCTTACCATCTCACGAATCATCTGCTGCTCATCAGTCTCTTCGAATTGCATGTTGCGGGCCAAATGGTTAGAGCATTTTAGGGCTACCCCTCTGTAATTCACTTTTCCAGTGCGTTCATATATTACCGGTCTAACGGCGCCACAGGGTTGAGACCATGGATGAAGAAGTCATGGAATTCGGCATCGCACACAGCCGCAAGTACTCTAGGGACCACCTATGGTACCAAGAAAAGGACGACCGCTTGGTAATTGGCATTTCCGACTACCTCGCTGCAGACATAGGAGAAGTACTCCGTGTTATCCTACCACACGCTGAAACAGAAGTCGACGAGGAACAGAATTTATTCTCAATTTGGACAGCAGAAGAAAAATTGACTTTCCCAAGTCCTTTTGCTGGAGAGATTGCAGAAGTTAACGGCGAAGTAGAAATTAATCCAGAATTGGTAAATGATTCGCCATATGATTTGGGTTGGATTATCATTCTAGATCCACACGATGTGGACATGGAAAATCTGCTAGAACCAGACGAGTACGTCGATTACCTAGCTGAAGGTTGAAACATTCCGGCACAAAAGAAAAACCGGAGTGAGCTGCATGGACCTTGATAGACACGATTTCGAACTCGATGAGTTAATCGAGAGAATCAAAGGTCATGACCATCGCTTAGTTGCCCTTCAAATTCCTGAAGGTCTGAAGATGCAAGCATTAGAAATGATGGATGAAATAGAGGATGAGACTTCTGCCAAAGTAATTCTAGCAGCAGACCCTTGTTACGGAGCCTGCGATTTGGTTCATGATAAAATGAAAATGATGGGTGTTGAACTCGTAGCCCACATGGGGCATTCACAAATGAACATCGATTCAGGGATGCCAACTCAGTTCATCAATGTCACATACGACGGCGACCCTGCTATTGACCCAGTTTTGCCTATTCTCGCACAACATAGAGCCGTTGCTCAAGCAAGGTTAGCAGAGGGCGATGTTGGGAACATTAGTGAAGAAGAAGCGCAAGAAAGATTCCTCGATGCTGTCGGAAGAGTTGCACCTTTGAAGGGTGCTAAGCTAGGACTGGTAGCATCTATCCAACATTTGCACCTAGTTTTCGATTACAAGAAAAAATTCGAAGATGCAGGTTTTGAGGTCGAAGTTCCTGTTGGTGGAGCAAGACTGACATTCCCTGGACAGGTACTCGGTTGCAACTATTCTGGTGATGACGATGAAATCGGACATTATCTCTTCCTAGGAAGCGGAGATTTCCATCCTATTGGCTTAGCATTACACACTGGAAAGCCGCTTGCAATGCTCGACCCTTACACTGGTGATGCAACAGAAATGGGTACTGAAAGAATTGAAAGAATACTCAGACAACGCTTTGGATTGATTATGGCAATACAAGATGCGCAGAATTTCGCTATACTAATTGGCGAAAAGCCCGGTCAAATGCGCCGAAGTTTGGCCCTCAAACTGAAGCGCACTCTTGCAAAGCATGGTAAGAAAGGATACCTGCTAGCTTTGGAGCACATCGGTCCTGAACTAATTGACTTCTATCCTGTGGACGCTTTTGTCAACACTGCATGCCCTAGAATCGCAATTGATGATTCTGTGAAATATGGTAAGCCTCTGGTCACACCATTCGAATTGGAAGTGGCCTTAGGAGAGAAGAAGTGGGAAACTGGATATCAGTTCGATGAGATACCTTGAGAGGGGTTCTCGAATTGAAAGTTCAATAACCATAGACGATAAGGCTCTGTAGTCATGAGTTCATATCTCGACCGTATCGGAGCAGGCCTAATCCTCAGTAGACCTGAGGTTTTTGGGTTTGATTACGTACCAGATTTACTTGTTGGAAGAGAGGACATCCAAAGTGAATTAGCCGCAATACTTGGCAGCATAGCGCATCCTGAAGGCACCGGCAGAGTTGTCATAACAGGACCTGTTGGTTCCGGCAAAACCGTCTTAGCAAAGCGATTTTGTCAAGATATAATCAGACACTTGAGCGATAAGCGTAACATCAAGAGAGTCCATGTCAACTGTAGAAATGCTGCTACACCTTCTAGAGTGATGCAGAAGATTGTGCAGGATTTAGACCCAGGCCACCCTGATAGAGGACTGGGTGTTGGCGAACTACTGACGAGTTTACGAAGAATGTTGCAAAGCAGCAACACACATCTAATCGTGATTCTAGATGAAGTAGATCACCTTTTGAGGCGTTCTGGTGACGATATAATCTACAAATTGATGAGAATTGACGAAGACAGAGAAGGCGTTGGTACACTTTCAACCATTTTGATTAGCCAAGAGCAGGTTCTGGACCTGCTAGAAAATGCGGTTATCTCCAGAGTTGGACGCTCAAACCATGTTCGAATTCCTCCTTATGATGAGAAAGGTTTGATGAAAATAATCACTCAGAGAACCGAATTGGGATTAGTAACCGGTACTTGCCCTGAGGAGATTCTGAACCTAATCGCACAAGCTGCGGCGCCATCTGGAGATGCCCGTCAGGCAATCGAATTGCTAGAAGGAGCTGCAAAGCGTGCTGAAGCCTCAGGTCGCTCAATTATAGAGTCAAAGGATGTTCAAAGAACAGTTGTAACTATGCCAACAAATGTTGATTCAATGAATATCGAAAATTTACCTCCGCATGCAATGCTGATCTTGCTAGGTTTGTGCAGACGATTGAAGAAAGAAGAAAGTGTTACCAGTGGGGAAACTGAAAAACTCTACCACGTGGTTTGTGAAGAATATGACCAGGCTCCAAAAGGACACACTACTCTGTGGAAGCATCTCAAGCGTTTGGCACAAGAAGACATAGTTGTAACCAAGACCGCAAAAGCAGATGTTGGCAGGGGAAGAACACAGCACATCTCAATGCCGCATATGCTTCCCAGCGATGTGGAAAGGCGCCTCGAAACACTGATTCCTAGCCGACTACGTCGCTGATTGACCAGTTTATATCGCACAAAGGGCCTAAATACCCGTCGCATGTCGGCAGGCTGCTCAAGAGTTGATAACATGGCAGACACTACATTCGTCGCAGTGGTCAATGACACAAATCCAGACAACGGAGGACGCTCCTACAACCTAACAGTTAGTGGGAACAATCTGTCCCAATTCCTAGGAAAGAAAATCGGCGATGTCGTCGATGGAATCTTCGTAGGAGAAGGCGACCAAACGCTTGCTGGATACAAACTAGAAATCACTGGAGGATCAGACAAGACCGGAACTCCAATGCGCTCCGACCTAGAAGGTGGAACAAGACAATCTGTTCTAGTCACAGCATCAACTGGATTCAAGGGACACAACCTTGTTCACAAAGCAAAGGGTGGAGAAAAGAAGAGATTCCGTTACAAGCCTGACGGGATGCGCAAGCGCCGTAATTTCCGTGGCAACACAATCACCCAAGATACCAGACAAATCAACCTCAAAGTTGTAGAGGCTGCTAACAAGAGCCTTTCAGACATCCTCGGAGCAAGTGCAGAGGAGAGTAGTGAGTGAAGCCGCGAGGCTGATCTGAGGTACTGGAGGAATGGGAAGCATGGCACGCAAGCTTCCCGCACAACCTGAGGTTAACATCGGACTAGTTGGTCATGTAGACCACGGAAAGACAACTCTAACTCAAGCACTATCAGGTGTTTGGACTGACACCCACTCTGAAGAAAGAAAACGTGGAATCTCAATCAAACTTGGATATGCAGATACTGCATTTTACAAGACTGGTGACGGTGAGTACTACGCAACTGGCAAGAGACCAAATGGTGGAAATGACGACGCTACTGAATTGCAGAGAGTTGTCTCATTCGTTGATGCACCAGGTCACGAGACTCTGATGGCGATTATGATCACGGGTGCTAGCATTATGGACGGAGCCATGCTAATGGTTGCTGCAAATGAGACATGCCCACAGCCGCAAACGAGAGAACATCTGATGGCTTTGGAGATTGCAGGCATTGAAAACATCGTAATTGTTCAAAATAAAATCGACTTGGTAAGCCGTGAAAGAGCGATTGAATCTCACAGTGAGATCAAAGAATTCCTCAAAGGAACAATCGCAGAAAACTCGCCAATTATTCCAGTCTCTGCTCATCACGATGTCAATCTAGACATTTTGATAAAAGCGATTGAAGCAACAATTCCAACTCCTGACCGCTCTAAGGACAAGAGAGCGATTATGCACGTAGCACGCTCTTTTGATATCAATAAGCCTGGAACTCGACCTACGAAGTTACGTGGCGGCGTAATTGGCGGCAGCATCGTTGAAGGAGAGTTCAACGTTGACGATGAAATCGTAATCGGCCCTGGAAGAAAGATTGAGAAGGGCAACAAGGTTCACTACGAGCCAATTCAATCCAAGGTAATCAGCATGCAGGGAGGAGGACTAAACCTAGGAAACATGCATGCTGGAGGGCTTTGCGGTATGGCAACTCCCCTAGACCCAGCAATCACTACCGCTGACAACTTATCAGGACAGGTCGTTGCCAAGGTTGGAGATTTGCCCGAAATTCGTGATTCTGTAGACATATCTGTCAATCTAATGAAAAATATGGTGGCCGGAGAAGGCGAGGATGCATCTCCAATAATGCCATTGCGTTCAAATGAAATGCTAATGGTAAATGTCGCAACTGCAACCAGCGTAGGTGTCGTTTCCAATGTCAAGAAAGGCAAAGCAACTTTGTCACTTCGACTTCCAATTTGTGCAGATAGTGGACAAAGAATCTCGCTATCTAGGCGCGTTGGTTCACGCTGGAGATTGATTGGGCACGGAACCATCGAGTGATTTCTATGCCTCGAATTCTGATTGATGCCTGCGGCTGGGTCGCAGTCATTGAAGCTGGGATTAACATCGATTTAGAATTGCTAAAATGTTGTGGATACAAAGACCTAGCAATAGTTCCGAATGTGATTTCTGAGTTAGAAGCCCTGAACGATTCGAAATTAATGATACCAATGTTAGAGGCAAAGGCGGAAATGTATGATGCCCCAGAAGCCGCTGGAAAGCACACTGACGACCAATTATTCTCTTTAGCAGTTGAAAATAAGTGGCCCATTTTGACAGTTGATACTGATCTGAAAAGAAGGCTATCTCAGTCAAATGTTTCATGGGTCGAAGTAAGTGGAAGGTCCCACCTTAGACTAGTTGAATGAATAATGCCGGTGATTAATTCATATACTC
>DAGO01000061.1:6648-13269 GCA_002498185.1 Euryarchaeota archaeon UBA10
AACAGGATTTTCAATGATTCAGAGGAGATGGTCGATTTGTTAGTCTCATTGGGTGCAGATATCAATACTGCAAAGACTCTGATGTGCCTTCACGTACACGGTCCTTCCAAATCCAGCGAATTACAATCAAAATGCGACTTACGACAACCAGACGTTTCAATTTCGATTAACAAATTGAAGAAAATGGAAGTTATTCGCATCATTTCTTCAGCGAGTAAAGGCAGAGGTAGGCCTTCACACATCTATGAACTAGCAATGCCGCTCAACGAGGCGTTAGTTCCATTCAGAAGGCAAGCAAAAGAAAGACTATCTATTCTTCAAAACCAATTATCAAGGCTTACCGAACTCGCCAACTCAGCTAGCGATTAAGGCAGTGTGAATAGTTCATCATCACCATGCCCATCCAGTAAACGCAATTTAACTCCAGCATCTATCCATGCATGTGCATAATTAATTGCGCCAAAAGCGCGAACATAGTCACCTGTGTCCATGAAATGCTTTGCATCACTGGCATAATCGTCAGCCATTCGCAGTAATACAGCAAGTTGTTGTGACTCTGGGCTTCCTTCTTTTGGAATCGGAGTTGCTTTCTCTCTAGCCATTTTGGTGAGATTCAAATAATGATTTAATCTCTCTTTGGTTACCGTATCACTAACCATTCAATCACCTCTCTGTCTTGCAAGTAAGCGATTTACGTCAGATGTCCGACCTAGGGATTCATACAAGTCAATGGCAAGGGAAATCCTACCTTCGTCTTCAGCTTCGCAAGCTCTCTTGAAAATCCTGCGCCTTTCCTCCCAATCGCTTGCCACCTTGGCTTCAGCAACCATTTTTTGCATTTCCACTCTTCTCAATTGAGATAGCTCTGGAGATTGCCATAATCTGACCAGCCCGTCTCTCTTCACCGTAGCCATCGTATCTGCTGCTAGGCCTATCAGGAAGTCACCTAACTCTGAATTTGTAGATTTGATTGCGACATCCTCAGTCATGCAATGAATTCCTCCTTCGATGGATAGAACCCACCATCCATCTCCTGCTCTATGGGCTGAAAGCGGTTCGAGAGAGCGTGTATCGATCGTTTCTAGGCTATCCCAGCCGTAAGGGTGAGGTGAACCCTCCCATAGCATCCCATCTGCTGATTGCAGCAATATTTTCCCTCCAGACATTCTGCTTACCCAGGACCAAACTCTATCTTCCAAAAGGCGTTGAGAGTCCTCATTCGCTAGCCTAGCACATCTCAATTTGCCATCTTCATCTTGCCACATAAGGTGCTCTCGGTCAAACCAGCCGATCAATCTGCGAACTCCGCCTACGTCTAGACGTTTCAAACCGCGACCTTCTTGATTGAACACGTGCAATTGTCCTTTTCTGCAGGATAGAACCCAACCGCCTCCAGGGCGAGATAAAATGTCACTGAACCCACCAGTAGTTGACCTTCCTTCACCGATTTGGGTTCCGTCACTTACTCTAAGCAAATGGAATCCATGACCGCATAGTGCGCCGATTTTTCCTGAATCATGTGCAGCTGAATGAACACGGAATGGTAATGAGCGCTTCCATCTTTGATTCGTCTCCTCATCTAACAGAACCAATTCAAGCCCGCATGAGACCAGTAGTTCATTTCCTACATTGCATGCTGTAGAAATCAAATCAGGGGCTTGCCAAGACCTCGAAACAGACCAACTCATACAACCGCCTCCATCATTCCCCATGCAATTAATTGTGCTCTAGCATCATTTGTGAGTTTGAACATCCTGGTTCTTCCTTTTTGTTGGACAGAAAGAATTCCTGCTCTATAGAGCCGGTTACTCATCTGTGACATCCTAGGCCTGCCTACATTCAATCTATCGCGTAAACGATTGTCAGAGGGAGAAAATTCTCTACTCGAAGCTACTTCAACTAGGACCGCTTCACTCTTAGACAAATTTCTCAGAGTGTGGACGTCTAACGGGTTGCTTTCTTTCTGCCCTATAGTGGGCCTTCTCATTGCGGCCAATAATTCTGCTAGCCCTAGTCCCTCTGGAACATTTAGAGCATCCAGTAATTGCGTGAATAGGCCCTCTACATCACCAACCGGTTGTGAAACATTCTCTAGTGATGCTTGTGAATCTGCGTAATCTTGGAAATCATCGGCCGTGAAATCTTCCAACCCATCTTCTTCGACATCCTGATTCTCTTGAACAAGCATTGCTTCTGGACTATTTGAGATCCAAAGTTTGTTCGCATCAACCCCTTCTGGTTCTCTTGTAGGCTTTTTAGCGGCATTCTTGTCGAATGGTGGCGCTTCTTGCTTGTTTACCCTATTCCTCGCAGCTAGGGACCTAAATGCACCCATAGGAAGCGGGAACGATTGTGGAGAAGATTCTGCCACCATAATTTCGGGTTCTTTGGCTAACTCCTCCAAATCAAGATCAAATACAGGCTCTGTATCTTCTTCTTCGTTATCTTCCTGCGTAAATTGTTCTTCTTCGAAAACAGCATGAGCAATTTCCAGATTAGGTTCATCATACTTCATTTCCCTTGGGTTGGCTCTCTCCTCATCCACCATATCCCTCATCAAGCGCATTACCTTGGAAGGAGACCCTGATGTTTTTTCGAAAACATACTCCAGTGCTTGCTGAGGCATTTCCCACGATATTTTCGACGCACTAGCAATTCTAGTCTGACACAATTCTTTGACCTGGGCAATATCCAATGGATGAATTACATCATCGTGGTCAAATCGATTAACTAGAGCAGTAGGCCATTGTGCCCGCTGTTCAGTTGATAAAACGACCACAACCAATGCGTTAAGTCTCTCAAGAGGCGCAGTTAATGTCGAAAGCACTTCAGAGAGATGTTTCCCATCTACATTGGAGAAATCCAAGGAAATTAGAGGAATGGGACCCTCAAAACTCTCTGTTACACTGACAAGCCTTGACACCATTTCTTGTGTGCTAGATGGCACATCAAAACCAATTAAAGAAACAAAGATTTCATGGAGGATTTTGTGAGCATGTTCAGATGTTGGAAACATGTCTAAGTGGACACTTTTACTAGTTTCTTCGGACACACAACGCATCAATGAAGAGCGCCCAGAACCGTTCTCACCAATTAGCAAAACCATTCTAGCAGTTCTAGCTTTCAGGAATCTAGTCCATCTTGCACTAATCTCATCCCGCCCAATCAACATCCTCGATTGCCCTCTTTCCAAAGGGCGTGCTTTGAATGGGTTCTCTCTCAAGGCAGGGATGCCCAAAATCGGCACATCTTCGCTCATGATAGCACTGGGATTTACTGAGTATATGATGTTTCAGTTACAAGTCCACCTTTAGGTGCCCGTTAATACGCGTTAAATGAAATGCCAAAATGGCTATTTTTGCCAAATTAACACTTTGTTAACGCATTGTTAACGCGTTAGTCGAAGCGTTAATCGTCGGTTTATTCATCAAGTAGACCCTATTGCCATCAAGTGGAGACAAGCCGTATGCCAGTAGACGATAGCAGGCTTTCTGGGTTCTACAAACTATCAGTAGAAGATAGGAGGAATAAGGTTGCACAATTGTCGGGACTTTCTCCTGAAGAGATTGATGCCTTGGCTAGCCATGGCGAATTGAGTGAGCAAGCAGCGGATCGAATGATTGAGAATGTCATTGGAACAATGTCACTGCCAGTTGGAGTTGCAACCAACTTCGTAATCGACGGCAAATCCTACCTAATCCCATTTTGCGTAGAAGAATCAAGCGTTGTCGCAGCAGCTAGCAATATGGCCAAAAGGTGCCTTTCTAATGGTGGTTTCAAAACCAATAATGACGACCCAGTGATGATTGCTCAAATCCAGGTTTTGGATTTGCCCAATGTAGAGGAGGCTGCTGAAGCAGTCCTAACCGCAAAATATGAACTAATGGCTATGTGTAATTCCCTGCCTTCAACCATGATTAAGTTAGGAGGAGGGTGTAAAGACATAGTCACCAGAAGCATTGATTCAATGTCTGGAAGGATGCTAATCATCCATCTACTAGTTGATACCAGAGATGCCATGGGAGCAAATGCAGTCAATACAATGGCAGAACTCGTTAGTGGTAAAATCGAGGAAATCACTGGTGGCAGAGTTCATTTGAGGATTCTATCTAACCTAGCAACTCATAGATTGGCAAAAGTGGAAGCAACGTTCACTCCCGAGGAACTATCTGAAGATGGCACCAGAGAGAGTGGTAGCAAGATAATTTCTGGCATACTAGAAGCGCATCACTTCGCCATGGCCGACCCATACCGAGCAGCTACTCACAATAAGGGAATAATGAATGCAATAAGCGCTATTGCACTAGCGTGTGGACAAGACTGGAGAGCGATTGAAGCCGGCTGTCATGCGTGGGCTGCTGTCGAAGAAGGATCTTACAAATCGATGACTCGATGGAATAGAGATGATGATGGAAACCTAGTCGGAAGAATCGAGACACCGATGGCAGTAGGAATTGTTGGAGGTGCCTCAAAGGTACACCCTGCCGCTAGAGCCAACCTGTCTATACTCGGAGTAGAATCCGCTCAGGAACTGGCAGGAATAATGGCTGCAGCAGGAATTGCTCAAAATCTAGGAGCTATGAGAGCATTAGCAACTAGTGGAATCCAAGCAGGACACATGAAATTGCATGCGAAGAATATGGCCGTAAGTGCAGGGGCCATAGGAGACGAAGTTGAGCAAGTAGCCAATATTGTCAATGCCCAAAGTGGCCCAGTAACTCAACAATTGGTAAAGGACACACTAGAAAGCATTCGAAACGGATGATTACTCATCTTCTCCAATATCCAAAGTAGTCTGAACCCCACCTTCTTCGTCGGTTTCATCTCTAAGGGCAAGTTTACTTTCCATACCATCAAGCATGCCCGAAGTGGTAACCATTTCTCTGAACCATGCTTTGACTTTCTTTCTATCCGTATGAGGACAGCCAAACATCTCAGAAAACCTGCGAGTGGTGGTTAGTCTGCGAGTATTTCCATCTCTTCTGCGCCCGATTAGGCCTGCTTGAGCCAACTCTCTGATGTGATCATACGCTCTTTGACCCAGTAGTTCTACTAACCTCGATTGAGGCATTGGTTGATGGTATGCAATCAATGCAGCAGCTTTGAGTAATTTTGGAGGTAATTCTGATTTGGTTTCTTTTGGAAGGTGGTCAGCAATACCTGGCTTTACTTCCATAGCCCATTTTCCTCCTATTTCTACAACTTGAAGCCCTCCGCCTCTTCGGCGTTTTATCGTAGATTGCAGATTTCCAATTGACTCGAGGATTTCTTCTTCTTCATACCCTAGATTCTCAGACATCTCTGATACACTCAGTGAACGTCCAGCGCTGAATAGCATTGCTTCGAGTAAAGTTTCTAATGGTACTTCTGACATGTAAATTACTCCTTACTCCACCAACCAATCTCCAGGGTCTTCGGATTCTGACTCTGCTGCTAATCTTGCCATCTCTTCCTGTTTCAACCTTTCTTTTTCTTCTTCGAGTGCTTGTTGAGCCCTTTCGGCAAGTTTTACCGCATGCCTCATGGATTCTGTCTCATCGCCCTTAATAGATTCAGAATCCTCTTCCATCAATTTCTCTGCCAAAACGGTGACCTCATCAAAAGTAGACGCATTCGGCCACCTATCTTCGAGCATAATCGGGTCATCTGGACCCTCTTGACTTATCCAAGCATAACCTCTGTGAGTTAGGAATAATCCTGCAACGAAAGATGTGATTTTTGATTCTACATCATACCCCTCGGGAATTTCACCATAAGTCTCTAAGAGGATTTTCTCTAATTCATTAGTAACATCTTCCACTGGAACCTTAACTTCTCCAAGTTCTTTGGTTACTTTTCGCATAGCAGTCCAGCATCTACGGATGTCGCCTTCCATGTCTTCGTTATGCATTCTTGAACCTACATTGTCAAGCATACTCTTGAGTTCCTCAGCATGTGCCTTACGATATTCTTCCTTAGCTTTCAAAATCTCTGCTTCATCACATGCATCTTTCAAAGCCGATAGCAATTCACCAAGAGTCGAAGGCCTCCCCTCATCTCTTCTCATTCTCTCTCCGAAGAATGCAGGAAGATGTTGGTCAGCACTACCCTCCAGAACTGTTGATGTGAAAATAAATTCTTCATCATCATATTCTGCCTCCCAGCCAAAGTCAAGGAATTCTTCCTCATCCTCCATATCCATGGCGATGACTCTGTCAAATAGAGTGGATGCCTGCTGAGTCAATACTTCCCAAGACATACGAATAAGACGGCCACACGCAGGCAGATCTAGCCCTGCCGCTTCCTTTCTTACACGTTGTGTGAACAGTTTCAAGAATGCTGAAAGGTCGATATTCCAGGGATCCATGCCTTCTTCCTTAACCAATGAGAGAACCAATGCCACTGACCTGTCAAAGGGGTCACTCAGCACTTGATGTTCGGCACTATCTTCCTGTGCAATTCGCATTATGCGGTCGGCATAACGCTCAGCCTCACTGATCTCTTCTTCTTGGCTCATCAATTGGTCGAGAATGTCTTGGCGAAGGAACCAATCGTCAAGGACAGCTTGCTGCATTCTCAAACCTCCTGTTCAGCCTCGGGCTCTTCTTCGATTTCATCTTCTTGAGCAAGCAACTCCGAAAC
>DAGO01000077.1:0-9160 GCA_002498185.1 Euryarchaeota archaeon UBA10
TCAATGAGTTCATCAACTCCAGACTCTGATTCGATTTGGAACCTGACTGTGGAATTCGAGCCTCACTTTGAAGAACAGATAATCGATATCAGTGATGGAACTACGGAGAGTTTCAATTTCGATATCCCAGCCGATGCGGTCGGGGTCTCATTCATGCTCAATTATTCGGAATCCAATGAAGGAGGGATAGGTAGTCAATGTGATGATGTAGAATCTAGTTATGATGACACTAATGTCCCAAGCGAATTCAGAGTCATGTGGAACCTGCAGAACATAACTGGGCAGAACTGCGGTGAGAATATGCTCGGAGGCATCGCCACATGGTCGGGTTTCATGCAGACGAACACCTATGAGAACCACCAGATTACAATCGCTGAACTAACTGTGGAAAAGGATGCTGGTGAAATCATCTTCGATGTCACAGTGGACGTGAATCGGGCAACTCCCCTCAACGGAGATGGTGGTGAGGAAATTACCTTGATGATGCGTTACAACACGCTCGTCTCTTATGATTTAACTGAGGTTGAATGACATCCCTTCTTTGCCAACCTTCCAGCCTAATTCGGTTACAGGAGTAGCGTCTCTGCACAACGGATTTGTGTGATTTAGGTGAATGAATACTACTTCGCCATCTCCTTCTCTTCGCTCACCTAACATCTGGAGAGTTTGCTCAACAGGTGGATGTGGAACTTTGCTTTGGTCACGGTGCTTGAGTTCATCTGCACTGTAGAAGGTGCCATCAATTAGAGCAATGTCTACTTCAAAATGATTTAGCCAAGCTCTCAAGTCATGACCTCTCAACGTTTCTTGCCAGGTATCATGGTCAGGTAAGAACAACAGGGTCTTCTCTGCCTTGATTAGATATGCATGCATATCTGACAACTCATCACGATGTGGAACTTCAATCGCCTCAACAATTACTCCAGGTAACTGATACACACTCGCTACTCTTGGTATGAAAACTCCATCAGAGAGTAATGTTGACCAGTGAGGGGTTCTTTCGATGAGATCTAGCATCATCTTTGAGCAATACAAATTGACGCCTTTTGCAGCCATCGTCTCTTTCCCAAACAATCCAAGACCATCCACATGCCCAATGTGAGCATGTGTAAGGAATACCGAATCTACAGAATTGCAGCCCCATATTCTCAATTGGTCACCTAGATGACGTGTTGCTTCGAAAAGATGCTTGCCTCCGTCTGCATCTGTTAATCCAATTGAAACAGGGTATCTTTGCTCCAAGTCAATACAGCAATCACATCCGACCTGTGGCACACCACCGTCTTGAGCCGAACCTAGTAGAACGACTTCAACCATAGAGTCCAACCTCAAATTTTGCGAACCCACTGACGTGTGGTTGCATCACGCATGTACCAAGCTCCGCTAGCAGCAGGGTACTCTAGCCACTCGTTGCCATCACTGCGCATGGTACCAACATCATACATTGTTGGGGCAGCAGGTGTTGCCGGTTGAGGTACAACTGCCTGGTTCCCAGGTAGTGCTGCTGGGTCAGGAGATGCTGCTTGTACAACTGGCTGAACGCTTGGTTGCTGATATTGTGGATAGACTGGTTGTGCTGTCATGTCTGGCATAGCAGGCTGAGTCGCAACTGGTTGCTGATACTGTGAATAAGCCGGTTGAGCAGACATATCTGGCATAGCAGGCTGAGCGTACATATTCGGCATTGATGGTTGAGCAGACATGTCTGGCATGCTCACTCCTTGGTTCCAATCCTTTTCTTCACCATCATCGCTTCTCAATCGTGTAATTACCAATCCAAGAATAATGAGAACTAAAATTACTCCAACGGAAATTCCGCCATACTTGAGAACACTTCCACCTGTTTCTTCGACAACTGCTTCACATCCATTTTGCTTTGCTACTCCTGCAATATCAGGACATTCGTCTGCATTCTTTCCGTTTGGATTGTCTCCAAATCCATCACCGTCGGTATCATTCCACTGAGATGATTCCCCTGGGAATGAATCAATGATATCGGCCCAGCCATCATTGTCTGAATCTATGCATCCTAAGACACCTCCTTGGAAGGAATAGCCTGCCTCACCAACACATGAATCTGGGTTCGTTCCTTCTGGGTTGTCACCGTATCCGTCTCCATCTGAATCTGCCCACTGAGTTGAATCGCTTGGATTCCAATCGGTTCCTTTAGGCGGGTCTGCCCAACCATCACCGTCGAAATCAGGGCATCCCTCAACATCCTCTGTTGAATTACCATAGAAATCCGGGCATTCATCATATCCATCAGCGATTCCATCACCATCTGAATCAAGATATTCGTTAGCATCCGCAGGGAATGCATCCATGAAATCAGCCCAACCATCTCCGTCGCCATCTGGACACCCTAGAATATCGTCTTGCCAAGAATTACCCGGCAGAGTAGGACAGGCATCTTGGTCTCTAGCGTATTGGTAGTATTCACCCGGCCAGTTCGTATTGCGGTCGATCCAAGAGAGGTTTCCGTAGTTATCACCAAATCCATCTTCGTCCCAATCCGACCATTGTGTGTTGTCTGAAGGGAATGCATCGGCACCATCTCCGACAGTCCAATCATCATCAGCTGAAGAATAACCATCCATGTCTGGATCAGGACAGCCATATCTGTCTAGAACTGAAGTTCCTGAGATAGTTGGGCAATAGTCTGGAGTGTTTCCATCTTGATTGTCACCATAGCCGTCACCATCGGTGTCGATCCATTGAGTGGGGTCATTTGGCAAATCATCGTCTGAATCAGCCCAACCATCACCATCGCCATCAGGGCATGCAAGAGTTCCACCTAATGTGGAATTACCAGCAGTGTTTGGACATGAATCCTCTAAATCAGCCCAACCGTCACCATCACTATCAACGCACCCGATGTAAGTTCCTAGAGTCGAGGTCCCGGCGATTTTGTTGCAGTCATCTGCTGCATCATCGAAGCCATCACCGTCATCGTCTGAATCTTCATCTGCATCTCTGCACCCATCTCCATCTAGGTCGTTAGATGAATCTGAAACCCACCAATTACGAGGTGGAGTGTATGAACTCAAACAACCGTCATCGTCATCCTCGACTCCGTCATTATCATCGTCGTTATCCTCGCTGGAATCTTTGCAACCATCGTTATCGAAGTCGGTCGTAGAATCGCTGGTCCAGTTCCATGCACCACCACGTGGACAATCGTCACCGGAATTGTCGGTGATTCCATCATTGTCATCATCATAGTCACATTCGTCACCGTCTCCATCTAAATCTGAATCAATCTGAAGAGGATTGTTTGTATTTGGACAGTTGTCTGTCAAGTCATTGACTCCATCGTTATCTTTGTCAGCATTGTTAACTGGGTCTAAGGCCCAGACAACCAAATCCAGTCCTCCACTGCTAGTTACTGATTGTGTACCTTTGTTAATCGTAGACTGGAATGAGCCAAATGCGGCTGGAATATCTGTCATATTGACTGCAACTCCAGCAAACAAATCATCAGCACTGCTTCCTAAATTTTCTACCCAATCCCAATTTCCATTAGAATCTAGCATACCCATGTAGAGATCTAATCCACCATTGGTGTTTGCAACATGGACACCGAAAGTAGTTGATGTTGAAATTAATCCTCCAACTATGATATCACCCGTGGACGTTTGTGCTATCGACATTGCCCTTTCCGTAGCACTACTACTTCCTGCGCTGGTAGCCCAAGAGGTTGAACCAGATTTCAGGACTTTAACGATGTAAGCATCTCCATTGCCCCTATCAGACAAAGTATTCTGATTTCCTGCATCCATTGAACCCAAGAATACACCGGACACGATAACATCGTCATTTTGAGTGATTAGTAGATCCGCGGGTAGGTTGATCTCAGATGATCCACTTGAGAAACCAATGACATCTTGTGCCACACCAGATGAACTCCATTTGATTAGAATCGTGTCACGCTGGCTAACAGCCTGGTGAGTCATTCCATTCTCGGTAAATGACCCAGTAGTAGAGCCGACTTGCCAAATGTTACCCATAGAGTCAACGCCAACAGGTCCACCTTCATCGTCACCAATTCCACCAGCTGTTACAGCCCAATTAGTCGCACCGGAATTTCTGTCAAGCTCAACTAAGAATAACTCATCATCTGGGCTTACCTCGGTAATTCCTCCAAAATCAGTTGTTCCTTGATGCACACCAGAAACGATTACCTTACCCGAGAATGTCTCGGCTACTCCAGTGATAATGCTGAAATTGCCAGTCCCACCTGCGGTGTTGAATGACGTGGCCCACATCCACTGTCCTGTTGGGTCTAGTTTTGCGACGAAGCCATCACCAGCGCCATTTTGTGTGGTCAAAGCCGGAGACGAAGGTTGTGAACCGAAAATAACTGTTCCAAAAATTAAGCCTGCAATGAAGATATCACCTGCCAATGTAACCTCCATAGTTTGCAACAACAATAGCCCTTGAGTTGCATCAGGCATTGTAGCCCATAGCCAATTACCTTGTTCATCCATGGCTGCGACATAGGTGTCTGCATCCAGTTGACCATTGTATGGAGAAGTTGCCTGTAACTGAGTGGAACCGAAAGTCATTGAATGTCTGGTATCTCCAGCAATGACCCAACCGTTTGGAGTAGCGCCAATACCAGTGCCATTGACGTGGCCTGCAGCAGTTCCTGCTTGTATCAATAGTTCAGGTTCAGAATTAGCGAATAACTTGTTGTCAATGTCATCTAATTCTATATCGTTGGTTACAGGAATCAAACTTCCTAGT
Organism: Euryarchaeota archaeon UBA10; assembly: GCA_002498185.1. Taxonomy (GTDB): domain Archaea; phylum Thermoplasmatota; class Poseidoniia; order Poseidoniales; family Poseidoniaceae; genus MGIIa-K1. The sequence goes on from DAGO01000077.1 coordinate 4,747, forward strand.
AAGATTGCGATGATAGCAATGCTCAGTATACCACGAGTGCGCATGGTTAGTGGTCGAGTTTGAAGGTCATGAATCCTTTGTTCAATAGTTCATGTGCAATTTATTCGAAACTCCATCTAGAATCCATTCTGCACCGGTTGCATCCATGCCACTGTGAGCAGGCACTAAAACCTCGTATGTCTCCACTGTAGCTGTTCCAGAATCGAAGGTCCACCATCGAAGTAAGTCACCCATTCCATCGGAATGTGAACGCCTTTCGGATAGGAGTTCTGAGAAATCGGGATTTGTATCAATTTCCAGATTCACATGATTCAACATAGGAGATCTATCTAGCAATTCAAACTCTTGCAGGATATGCAAGCCACCGATGTTTAGGACCCAGCGAGAAATTTCATCTTCGCCGGGACCTTTCAGTATCCCAGTTACTTTGTGTAGTTTAGCGGGAATCAAAACTGGTTTAGCTAATGAAACATCAAGACCTTTCTCTTCTAAAATTGAGAAATCATTAGAGGGTTTTAGAGTAAAGGGACCGGGTCCCGAGAACAATTCTGGTTCATTCTCTTCAGCAGATTCTGTTTCTTCTTCTAAAATCTGTAATCTTCCATCAATCACAGCATGGCCTATGAATGCAGCAATATCATTCAACGTCCATATCACCAAATTTCTGCCTTCTCTAGAAGGAGTATTTTGTACATCGAATGATATCTTACGTTCAGCAATGAGAAGGTGTTCACCCCTTGGTGCATCAAATAACCAAGACTCTACACCTGCTATATCTAGTGGAGCAAAACCTTGGCCTGTACCCCACAATTCCATGCCTTCTCTCATCCCAAGATTGGATTGCTCTGGAGTGACATCAATCAATCTTCCAAACCAAGAAATAACACCCGGTGCAGTTAGTGGAGGAGAATTGGTGTCAATTCTGACGCTCAGCCTCCTAAGAACTGCGACCATATCAAGGGCCATGTGCCCTCTAGAATGAAACCGTCTTTAGTTTCATTCTAGGTTATTGTTCAAAGTTAGCAAGTCTGAATCACCTGCATCTATGACTGTAATAGTCGAGATGCTGAAAGGCTTTCCAGATGCAACACCAAGGTCACGATTAACCAATCCTGTTCGGTGCATAGTGACTTCCGGGTGCTTTGCAGCAAGGTCGTCAATATACTCCTGTGGGCAGTTAGCAGCTAACACGATGCACTTAGCGTCACCTTTAGCACATGCATCAATTGCTTGGCGTTGACCAAACAATAGTTTCCCTGTTGTACTTGCAATCTTTAGTTGTCTACTTATATCCATTATTCATTCCTCCACAATTTTGCTTCTCAATGTTGAATTCACTCTGGGATGTAATACAATTCCACAGAACCTGTACCAAGACTGATTGGCTGACCAACGATAATGTTCTCAGCAACACCAGTTAGGTTGTCTCTCTCTCCGATGATACCTGCCTTTAGCAAGTGGTTGACGGTAACTTCGAAAGCAGCACGAGCAAGGATTGAGTGCTTGGTACCAGAAACACCGTGGCGACCAATCGCACGAACTTCTCCTTCGCTAGTCATTACATCTGAAACCATTAGTAAGTGTCTCACGTCAACCTCCAGACGTGCTCCGTCTAGAGTTGCTTGCAATTCATTGACAATTGCTTGACGTGCAGCCTCAATACCAAGGTACTCGTAAATTTCAATGATGTTGTTTGTGTAAGTTCTAGATCTGTCGATTCCTTCCATGTCAGAAATTCTAGCAAGGTTACTTCCAATAGTGGACAGGTAATACTCGCCAGTCTTGTCGTCCAACTGAACATTTGCACGCTCAATGTTAGGAACTCCTTTCAAGCGCATGTCTCTAATCTTGTCTTCGAGTTGTAGAAGTTCGGTGTATGAAGGTGGATTCTCTGCCAAGGTCTTCATGTCCTCTTCGGTCTGAATTCCTGGAATCAATGTCAAAGTAGAAGGATTCTTCTCCTTGTCTGCTTCCACGTACAATCTTAGAGCACGCTCTAATTTGTCCTTGACTTCAGCAGGAGTCATTCCCTTCTGCTTTAGGTTACCCTTCTTCAACTTCAGAACTAATCTTCTCTGAGCAACGTCCGTATCGATATCTGCGATGTTAACTGTAGTAGTAATTTCAATTGCCGCTGCCAATTTCTTAGCAGCATCCGCAGATTGACTGTTGTCACCCTGTAGGCGAATGGTCATAGTTGGGGTGTTAGGAACTTTACGAGCATCTACAATTTCGATAATTCTAGGCAGACCCTGTGTAACGTTAACCGTTGCAACACCCGCATAGTGGAAAGTACGCATAGTCATCTGAGTACCCGGTTCACCAATAGACTGTGCAGTGATAATTCCTGCAGCCTCGTATGGGTCGATAAGAGCCATTTCTCTTGCCTTTCCTGCTTCAGCAACAAGTGCTTCAGCTTGTTTCTTTGTCAGCTTAGCCATATCTCTATTGTGAACTGCTTCAGTCAAATCGTGAATTGTCTGTTGAGAGAACTTGATTCCAGCATCGTCTGCTGCTGCCTTAATCGACTTGAATACAGGGTCTTCTGCCAGCTCATCGTCATAGATTGAAGGAATGCCTTCAGCATTCATCTCGGGAGTATAAGGCTCCAATTCTTGAACTGTCTTTGCAGTACGGCGGCGGCGTGTTCCACGGCGCAAGCGAACTGAAGTCGTTGCTGAGTTATCACTGGTTGCATCACGACTTGGTGATGCAGCACCGGAGATAATTCCGTGAATTCTTGCAGCTGTATCTGAGTCGGTTTCACAGAACTGAGCAATCTCTTGTGCTGTTAGAATCTTCACGTCGTCCCACTTTCTGTCGTCTGCCAACTTGTGGGCAAATTCCTCAGGGACAAGCATGTCCATCAATTTCTTTTTGGTTGCGCTCTTGACTACCATCAGGCTTCACCTCCTGCTGCTGCTTCAGAATCACCGTCTCCCCAAGATGTGGTTTCGAAATCTTTGTCACCTCTATCGATGTATTCTTCGTCCTTCATCTTTGTTGGACCGTCTGTGCCTAATGCCTCATCGACTACTACATCGATGTTGAACGGCTTTCCGTGCACACCACGGCTTGGGTCGATTCCGTCTTCTCCATACGAGAACTGAATAATTCTGTCGGCAGTGTTTCTCACTGACAACTTCTCATCGTCATAGACCTTCAAATCATCCATAGCGTTGATTAGTCTTCGCTGCATGTAACCGGACTTACTGGTACGAACCGCTGTATCAACCAATGATTCTCTTCCAGATACTGAAAGCATGAAGAACTCTGTCGGCTCAAGACCACGCTTGAATGATGAGGAAATGAATCCCTTCTCTGTTGCACCTAGTCCGCCACGCTTGAAGTGAGGCAGTACACGCTGGTGGTAACCACGCTCTAGACGTGCACCACGAACCTTAGCTTGTCCAATACTTCCTGCCATCATGGTCAGGTTATCCATTGAACCTCTTGCTCCAGAAATTGCCATTCCCACAGCAGCGTTAGAGTTACCTGGGTGGTTCAGTTCTTCCTTTGCAACGTCACCAGCAGCTTGCTTACCTTGGTCTAGGATAACCATGATATTCTCTTCTAGTGTTTCCTTAGGGGTTCGTCCAGGTCTGGTTTCGTATCCTCTACCATCCTTTCCGAACTTTTCAAGCTCAGCGCGTACTTCAGCACGAGCTTCAGCGTTGTGACGCTCAATTTCGCTCAATGCTTCAGCAGATAGATCTTCATCATCGATACCGGTAGTGAAACCTAGAGAAGTACACGCACCAATAGACAGACGAGTGAACTCATCTAGGAACTTTGCACCATCAGATGGACCGTTTGTCTGGACGATTGCATCCAATAGTCTTCCGTCTTCAGCACCGATAGCACGCTTGTCAAGTGTTCCTGAAACCTTTCCTTTCTTGACAACTACATCGTCATTGGAACGGCTTCTGAAACGCAAGTGTATGTTTTCAGGTATGATAACAGATACCAAATCTTCTCCGTTGAAGTATTCTCCATTTGGACCCTTGTGGATCTCAGGAAGTTCTCCTGTGTAACCAATGTTTCCTAGCATTTCTAGACCATGGCGCTTCGAAATCTGCGTGTCTGGCCTAGATAGTAGGTATGCTCCAGAAATGTGGTCGTGGATACCGCCGATAACAGCACCACCATATCTTGGAGTTAGGATGTGTTCTTGAACACGCATCAGTATCTTCGCCTCTGCACGTGCTTCTTCACCCTGAATAACGTGGAGGTTCATTTCGTCACCATCGAAATCAGCGTTGTATGGAGTACATACAGCAAGATTGAATCTGAAAGTGTGTCCTTCCATGACTCTGACTTCGTGTACCATCATTGACATTCTGTGTAGAGATGGCTGTCTGTTGAAGATTACAACGTCACCATCAATCAAGTGTCTCTCAACAAGTAGACCCGG
>DAGO01000077.1:9570-14239 GCA_002498185.1 Euryarchaeota archaeon UBA10
CAAGTTACTTCCAGATGTTCAGGGAATGGAGAATCGGGGTTAGCCAATTCATACTTCCAGCGGTGATGCATTATTGCTCGTGGGTCGTCCTCTGCGAGAGGATTGCCATCAACATCTTCACCACGTAGGTTAGCCAAAGTTGCAGCTTCGTCGATTGCATAAGAGACCATTTCTTCTCCACCTGCAACCGCTTCTTCTCTAGAAACGAATTTCTTGACAACAAGGCCTGGCAGGAAATTAGGTGCCGGCATTACAGAGTGCAGGTCAAATCTTTGAGTAGTCTCTTCCATACACTCCGGGTTGTGGCATCGGAAACCTGCGTTGATTAGCCTGCTCTTCTCGTTGATTCTTACACGGCGCTTGTCACCACGGATAACATAGTTAACACCAGGGTGAACGTCTGGACCACGCAAAATCATCTGTCTCATTTGCTCACGGTTACGGGTTGTAACACGAATTGGAACTGTCAGTTCCTTGGCAACCTTAGTAGGTACACCAACTTCATTGACACCTAGGTATGGGTCCGGCGAGATAACAGATCTCGCACAGAAGTTAACACGCTTACCAGACAGGTTAGAACGGAATCTTCCTTCCTTACCCTTCAATCTCTGAGTCAGAGTCTTCAAGGTTCTACCCGAGCGGTGGCGAGCAGGTGGAATTCCACTTGTTTGGTTGTCAAAGTAAGTGGTAACGTGGTACTGTAGAAGTTCCCAAAGGTCCTCAACAATCAACTGAGGAGCACCAGCGTCACGGTTTTCTCTCAATCTCTGATTAATTCTCAGTACGTCGACAAGCTTGTGAGTCAAGTCGTCTTCTGAACGGTCTCCAGAGTCTAGAGTAATAGATGGCCTAACTGTGATTGGAGGTACTGGTAGAACCTTCAAAATAATCCATTCTGGTCTGTTCTCCTTGTGCATTCCTAGGAAAATCAAGTGTTCCTGAGGGATACCTTGTAGCCATTCTCTGATGTCACGAGCGTTCAACTTTCTCTCAGTAGCCTTAGCGCCACCTTGAGCGATAATGTGTTCCTTGAAAGTTGTAGGCTTGTCTAGAACGATCTTACCTTGTTGTGCATTACAGTGCATACAAATGGTTCTTCGTGCTTCAGAGGTCTTCTTCTCAATCTCCTTGATAATCTTGGAGAATTCAGTAGAACCTACACCGTGCTTTAGGATGATGTCGTGAACTCTCTTACGGTAGTAATCTTGCTCAGATGGTTCATCTTCGTTAGCCATACCTGGAGCAGTACCACCTGCTTCGTGCAGTAGAATCTTACTGCATGAGTTACAAGTCGCCTTTAACGCAGTCTTGATTAGATTGACGAAACCAATGTGAATTACTGGCAATTCTAGTTGGATGTGACCAAAGTGACCTGGGCTTTCGTCATACTTACAGTTGTCAGTAGGACAAAGTAGACCCGGTTCGATAACACCCATGTGAGGGTCCATCAAACCTTGGCGGTAAGCGTGACCATCGTCCTTGTAGGTATCTGCGGTCTTAACCTCAACTGAGGACATCTTACGAATCTCAGTAGGGTCCATTAAGCTAAAGCGGATGCTTGCGATTCTCTTTGGAATCATTGTTGTGCTATTTCTGCTCATCTGCGGTCCTCCAGTTCTAGGCGCATTGCCACTCCGAGACTCTTCATCTCATCAAGTAGCAACTTGAATGCGTATGAGGTTTGTACCTTGTACACCTCTGCACCATCACCGTGTATCGGTGATACGTAAGTGCGTCGTTTCGGATCATACCAAGCGATGTGACCAGATTGGGCACAAACGAATAGGTCAATTCCGTCAGATTCGTCTAACAGACGGTCTTTGATAACCATCGATGCACCGTGTGCAATCAGACAGTCACGCTCCATTTCTCCGAACCTTAGACCACCTTGTCGAGCACGACCTTCGGTCGGTTGACGGGTTAGAATCTGGACACGTCCACGGCTACGAGCGTGGATCTTACCAGATACCATGTGGTGCAGCTTCTGATAGTAGATACATCCAACGAAAATTTCTGCAGGATATGTTTCTCCGGTCTCACCGTTAACCATTACTTCACGACCACTGTGGGCGTATCCGTTGCGGACTAAGCTGTCACGAAGGCTTCCTTCCTTCTCTCCACGGAATGCAGTTCCATCGATTCTGCGACCTTCCAGAGAACCGACCTTTCCACCGATCATTTCGAGAACGTGTGCTACAGTCATTCTGGAAGGAATAGCGTGTGGGTTGATGATTAGGTCAGGAACAACACCATCACGAGTGAATGGCATATCTTCTTCGTCAACCAATCTTCCGATGACACCTTTCTGTCCGTGGCGTGATGCGAACTTGTCTCCAACTTCAGGAACCTTGTGAGAACGAACCATACAGCGGACCAGACGGCCAGAGTCGAGAGACTCTGTGACATACACATTGTCGACCCATCCCTTCTCACCGTGGCGAATTGGCATGGATGATTCACGGCGTTCTTGTGCTTGCAAGAACGCTCCAGCTCCAGTTTCTTCCAAGAATCTTGGTGGGCTAGTCTTTCCAACTAGGACATCTCCGCCTTCTAGGTACTTCTCAGGATGTGGAAGTCCGTCTGCCTCAAGGTGGTCATATGAACCGACTGGCTTCAGACCTTTGACTTCTTCAAGACCTGTACCTGGAATTTCGATTTCCTCAACTTGTCCGCCAGGGAAACGGCGGCGCTCTGCATTGTAGGTTCTGTTGAATGTAGAACGACCCAAAGCACGCTGTACGCTAGATCTGTTCATGATTACAGCATCTTGCATGTTGTATCCGTGCAGGCTCATTACAGCTACAATGAAGTTCTGGCCACCAGGCCTGTCATCGAACTTTGTGGTGTCCATTGCTTGAGTGTGTGTAATCGAGCGCTGAGGGTAGTGCAAAACGTGTAGTCTTGTGTCAGGTCGTAGCCTGTAGTTAGAACTTGGAAGTCCCAAAGATTGCTTGACCATCGCGGTACCACCTGTAACACGAGGAGTAGAGTTGTGCTCAGGATATGGAATCAATGAAGCACAAACACCCAACACCAACTGCGGGTCAATTTCACAGTGAGTGTGCTCTGAAGTGTAAAGCAATGGTACTTCGAATACTGCGTCTGCCTTTTCACCATTAGGCATGGTTACTCTAGCCTGAAGTTTTGCCTCAGTAGTAGATGGCTCACCTAAGTTCAACCAAGTTACATTGGAGTGGCTAACAGGCCTTCCTGCGAATTCATTTCCTTCAGGGACTACTTCTGGAAGTACGAATGGACGAGGTGCGATGTAGAGATCTTCTTCCTCTTCAGCATCAATCCATTCAACTACGCCTTCGTTAACCAGGTCCTTGAATGTCAGTTCTCCTGCAGAAACCATCTCTAGATGCTTCTGAGTCAATCTTGGAGCACCGTCGTACAGAATGAGAACAGGTCTCAAGATTCTACCTTTGTCGGTGTTGATGAAAATATCCTTGTTGACGCTATCATATCTAATTGAAACTTCAGATCTGATTGCACCACGACGGCGGGCATTCTTGAATTGCGTTACAAGATTCTTACCGCGCTTGTGGACTCCGTAAATGTCACCATTGACGTGAATTCTGTCACCGTCTGTCCAGTCATCTGGCTGGAATACGTCCATCTCATCCAATCGAGTGCGGATTTCTTCCTCAGGAACAGCCTCAGAGATATCAATCATCTGTGCAGCGTTCTTTACCAGACCACAGTTCTGTCCTTCAGGAGTCTCGTTAGGACACAATCTTCCCCACTGAGTAGGGTGCAGGTCACGAGCTTCGAAGTGAGGTTGGCTTCTAACCAGTGGGCTAGTTACACGGCGCATGTGAGACAGCGCTGATAGGAAAGTGGTTCTGTCTAATAGTTGGCTTACTCCAGATCGGCCACCGACCCAGTTACCTGTAGCCAATGCGTGCATGATTTTGCTAGTTAGTACATCAGGTCTCAAACAAGATGTGATTTTTAGTTCACGCTTGCGGTTGTGATGACGCTCTAGTTGGTACTTTAGGTCACGAGCAAGTTGTCCCATCGATACACGGAACAAATCCTCTACCAAGTCACCTGCCAAGCGAACACGCTTGTTTGCATAGTGGTCCTTGTCGTTTGGTTTGCGACTTGTGATTGCCATTTCTAGCACTTGGCGAACGATTCTTCCAAGGAAAATAGCCTTCTTCTTGCGGTCTTCAACTTGATCACCCAAGTGAGGAAGTAGTTCACGGTCTAGTAGTTGGTTGACTCTTGCTTCACGATACTCCTTCTGTTGACCTGCAGCGAATTTCTTCTCCAGCCAGCCGTGAGCTTCGTCCATTGAATCAACAGCGTACTCTTCGTTATCTTTGACTTCGTTGATGTTAGCAACAATGAATTTGAAAGTCTCTGTAGGACCTGCAATTGCCTGGAACAATTCTTGGTCATTCTCGATACCCAATGCACGCATTAGGAGTACAACAGGGATTGCAGTTGTTCCGGCTGTACTAATCTTGACCATCAGCATACCGTCACGGCGCTTTTCTACTGTTAGCGGCTTTCTCATACCATCCTTTTGCGAGAAAATCTTCGCAACTTCGGTCTTCTTGGCATATCTCTTGTTGATTTCGACTGTAACACGGTTTGGTGCTAGGTCTTCCATAGAGATTAACACTCTTTCAGTACCGTTGATAATGAAATAACCACC
>DAGO01000077.1:14632-19474 GCA_002498185.1 Euryarchaeota archaeon UBA10
TGCAGAACGCGGTCCCCTGCGATGTGGTTAGCGTGAAGATTACATCGGCGGCTGCGAACCATGATTGGCATGTTTCCAACTTGTACACCCTTCTCTGGCTGGGTTGGAACGCCATTTCTGTAAATTGTGAAGTCCATCTTGACAGGTGACATGTATGTCAGTTTTCTAAGACGGCACTCCATTGGTTGTGAAGGATGGTCGCTACCATCTGCTTCACGAATAGTTGGCTCTCCGAGTTGAATATTCTTCACTCGGATGATGATATCTTGGTCGATAACGTCAAGTTTGATCAAACCGCCCTTTTCATCTTCGACTTCTTCATCAGTACCAACTCTGATACTGCGAACAATTTTCTCCATTCTAGACAGGGAATTGTCTCCTGTTGGAATACAATCGTCATAAGACGCCAACTGATGATTGACTAAGCTACGTTCTCGGAAAAATGATTCAATAATCTCCTTCATGATACCACCTCAGCTCAGCTGCCCTCCACAATTAGTCTGTAAGCCACAGAAACACCGGCGGATGGTGACTGTCTTACAACCTTCAAAACACGGTCAGCTAACCATCCAGCAGGGAGAGGGACGTGCTCCTCATCTTCGCTAGATGCAGCATCATGTGCCCTTTCAGTGGTTTCTTTAATCACTTGGACAACTGGATCGGTAATCAAAATCTTAGGAAGTAATTCCTTTGCAAGTCTGGACTCACCGGTTTCTTCGTCGGTGGTCAGCAGACCCCAAGGAGATAGTTGCTCCTCTTCTTCTTCAATAGGGACTAACTCCTGGTGAGGGACTAAGACGTGGTTGAGTACATTGAATTTGGTTCCAGCCAAATCCATGTCATCATCATCAAGGGCCTTCCTTGAAATGGTGATTTTGCGGCTTCTACGTTTTTGTCTGCGCTGGCCTAATTCCGCCAGTGCATTCATTGCGCCGGTGAAGATTTCATCGTCTTTGGAAACGCCGAGAACAGATGCAATTTCATCTGCAGGCATTGCCTTAATGTCAGTCATGTTTCGATCCGTCGCGAGTTTGTGAGCATATTCTTCTGCGATGCCCATTTCCATTAATCGCTTCTTAGTTGCCGACTTTACTACCATAACACACGCCCCGCCTTGCCCTAAATACACCGGTCCTGTCCTTGTCAGGCGGGCCTGACGGGGTTCGAACCCGCGACCGTCCGGTTAAAAGCCGGACGCTCTACCTGACTAAGCTACAGGCCCAAATGTATGTCTTGGGCTTCTTGGCCGACCTGTATGGGGTTCTTAAATCCTCCGCCACCAAAAAAACTACGCTGAACGCACGACTCAGCGGGTCCGAGGATAACCTCACAGACAAGCCGTATTTTACGCTCAGAGACATAAAGGCTTCGGAGAAATTCTGACACAATTTCTCTAAACGCTCGACGTAATTGCTGTAAGCATTTTTTAGAAGTATCATGCAATAGGAATTAAGGCACAAACACTTGGGAGTAATCGAGCCCTATGAACAAGGACGGCGTTTTTTCTCCTGAAGATACTTCTCAGGAAGTCGCTAGACTAGACAGGCCATCAAATATCATATCTTGGACGCCAGATGGAAATTATGAGTTCAAACTCACAATTCCTCCAACGGTTTATCCACCAAGGGAGGATACTGAATTACTAGCTAGAAGAATCATAAATCTGGGGCCAGGGAGAGGCAGAAATTTCCTCGAGATTGGTTGCGGTTCCGGCGCAATCAGTTTGTTAGCATCATCACTTGGATGGAAAGTTAGTGCTTGTGACATAAATCCCTTCGCTGTGGTAGCCACCAAAGGCAATCTTGAATCACATGGATTGGATGGACAAATCAAGGAAGGAGGGGTTGGGCCCGAAGAGTTCCCGTTTAGTGACAAATTCGACCTGATAATTTGGAATCTCCCCTACATACCTGTAACAGAAGTCAATGACGTTCTTGGTCCTATGGAAGAAGCCGCTCTACTAGATACCGATGAAAAGGGATTGGCGAACAGATTAGTCGACTGCATTATTGGCAACCAATTACTTGCAATGAATGGTAAAATTTTGGTCTTAGGGAGAAATAATTTGTATATTGAAAAAAATATTTTCTCAGTAAGAAAATGGGATGTAATCGATTTTGAAGACGGTGAAAAACTCGCAATTCATTGCCTCTGGAGACCATTTGAGAATGCTGTAAATAAGTATGTGGAAAGAACAGGTTCGACTAATGATGATGTGATGGAATTTTCAGGAATAGGTAGCCATGTTTACTCATCCTGGCAAGACTCAGGAAGAGGTCGCAGGAACAGAAAGTGGCATTCTATAGAAAAGTCATATGCGGGTTCATGGGTTATTGCGGAGGGTGTTGACATTAACCCTGGTTTAATTCAACTTGCAGGAGGACTTGCATTCCTGAATTCAATCGAAGACAATCGTCTGAAATTGAAATGGCCAAACGATATTCTATATGAGAATAGGAAAATTTGTGGTATTCTAGTTGAAGGCAGATCAATGGGAAAGGAAACGAAGGTGATTATTGGGGTTGGAATTAACTTGAAGGGTGATGAAAAATTTGAGGAATTTGAAATTGCAAGTCTTGATGAGATCTCCAATATTTCTCATGACATAATCGATACTAGATTGAACATTGAATTATCATCGCTGTTGGAAGAAAAAGAGGGAATTCCTCCCGTAGATTTTGAGGGAATCAAGAAACAAGTTCATGATTTAATGTTAGATTTTGGCAGGCCTATGTTCAAGGGTAAAATCTACCAAAAGTTCGAACTAAACGGACGTGGAGAATTGGTTTTAGAAGGTCTTACAGTGGATGATGGAGAAGAAGTTGAGTGGGTCTAATCTTCCAGTACTGCTTCCATCGGCTCATCTTCAGTTTCCTTGAAGATTCTTTTCAAAATACCAAATGCTAGAATCAATACTCCAATTGGATAAAGCCCGTAATCAATTATTATCCCTCTACTTACTGAATAATCAATCACTGAATCTTGTTCTGCCGAGAAATTGAATGTATGAACTCCAGAGGATTCTGCTTCATATTTCCATTCTCTATTTTTATTGTCAATGAAATCTGAAGTCTCATCAGGTAAAATCACAGTTGGTCTAACCTCTCCCTCTTGTACTTCTAGAGTGAAGACATCTCCTTCAGACAAATCATACTTGACTTCAAAGTAATCACACCCGTCTTCATCGCAATTGAGCGAAACTGGAGTTGACCAAGCTTGTATTACTAACATTGTCAAAAGAATAGTCGAGCCGATGAGAATCATCACATCCTCACTCTTTACAGGCGGTGCGGCTCCTCCTGCTCCCATAATGTGACGGGGTACGGTTTAGCACTTCAACGCTTTCTTGGCTTTCGAGAGAAATTCATTCGCTCACGGACTAAGCGAATCTTGCCACTTGAGGTGACACAAATTACTCTGCCTTTGCTAAGTGATTCTCGAACAGAATCATATTCTTCCAAACGAACGACTAAAATGCATTTCCCATCTTCAAAATCGTACAATTGGACGGGCAAATCTTGCAAATGATCTTCCAATTCGCTCCTTGAATTGAAGCCACTACATTCACAACCAATCCATCGACGCTTGCCTCGCAATGCCTTTGTCAATTTCTTGGCCATAACTAATCCTCAAGGGCACTTGTCTTAACATGATGCTATCACTCGCCGGTTTGGGCGGACTCATGAGTGACGAATCCGGAGAGTCGTTTGAACAGATTGGAATCATCCAACTGATCAAAAATATGCTATCCCCGCGTACCCTACCTCACATAATTATGATAGCATTGATTTCTACTATTCTTCTGTTCTTGGTGGAATCACAAGAAGTGCTTGTTGCGATGTCTTTCATTTCATTGGCAGTATCATATGTGTTAGTAGCAATGCTTTCCAATTCAAAGATTGTGCAAAACCTGACCAAGTTGCCGGAGCAAAAAGGCGAATCTCAATGGTTAGTACGTTTGTTCTTCAGTTTTAGAATTACAATTGTACCAATCCTAATTGCGGCAATAATTGTCGGAATACTTTGGAGTTTCACTGGCGGATACGATAATGGATGGATTTCGCCGTTACTGGCATCTTTGTTCATACTGTGGTCAATAGCCCAAGCTGCATCATTCCGGGCAGGTATGGTCGAGTGGTTAGCTAACGGATTAGGTGATGCCAAATTGCATACCTACCAGGAAAAAATCTCTACTGCATCTCAGATTTTTGTAGTACAAATTTTCGCTTTAGTAATTTTGTGGCTAGGTCAAATAATAAGTCAAACTGAAAAAATGACGCTACAGGATGCGTTAATTGGCGGTATTGCGTTCATTGTAGTTAGTGTTCTACTACAAGTCGTAACGCTTTGGCTTACTCGTGAAGAAAGAGAAGCATCGGGTAATGAAAAGGGTATGGCGGCATTTTCATTCAAGTGGATGATAGTAGCACAATTATTCATAACATGGCACGCATTTAGCATATACAGAAGAACTGCAATGAATCCATCGGATATTTCGACAATAATAGAAGAGGGTTTACTTATGGCCTTTACAGTAATATTTGCCGTATGGTCTCTGACCACTTACACAGTTCGCGATGGTAAGAGGTTGATATCTGAAGATGCATCACTCCCACTAGGAATCTCATTTGGCTACGCATATGCTGGCTCCGTAGCAATGTTGACAGGTACATTTGACAACCTAAGGGAAGTCATGATCTTTGGACACCTTCTCTCAATATGTGCAATGATTCTACTTTTAAGGCCAACACTCAGGACCAGTAGAATGACTTCAGAAATGGTCCTCAACGCTAAATCAGTAGACATTTCTCGAGAGACTGAAGTCGAAGATGACGAAGGAAC
>DAGO01000053.1:0-1132 GCA_002498185.1 Euryarchaeota archaeon UBA10
TACTCAAAATCAAATCAACCAAATCGGTAGCCGCAGGTATTCCAGCAGCTACTTCTTCCATGTATCATGGAATAAAGAAGATGGGGATAACAAAGACGATCAAGACACTTACTACTGTAAATCAACCAGAAGGTTTTGATTGCCCCGGATGTGCTTGGCCTGACCCTGAACATTCGACGGCGTTTGAGTTTTGTGAGAATGGTGCGAAAGCTGTAGCTGATGAAGCAATGAAGGCAAACGTAAATCCCGACTTTTTTTCGAAGCATTCTGTCCAACAACTTTCACAAAAGAGCGATTATTGGTTGAATAATCAGGGAAGGCTTTCCCATCCAATGTTGCTAAAACCCGGTAGTAATCACTATGAGGAAATATCGTGGGAAAGCGCCTTTGATTTAATCGCAAAAACGGTTTCAGATTCTGCGGACCCAAACCGTTCAGTGTTCTATACATCGGGCCGGACATCCAACGAAGCGGCATTTTTGTATCAGTTGTTTGCTAGAACATTGGGTACTAACAATATGCCTGATTGCTCGAATATGTGTCATGAGTCGAGCGGCCGAGGTCTCGGAGAAGCAATAGGTATCGGCAAGGGAACCGTAACATTGGATGATTTCAATCATGCAGATGCAATCCTAGTAATTGGTCAGAATCCTGGAACTAATCACCCGCGTATGCTCACAGCATTGAGAGATGCAAAGAGAAATGGTGCAAAAATTATCCACGTTAACCCACTGCCTGAAACTGGACTAGTTCGTTTTAAGCATCCGCAGGATTACATGAAACTATCATTTGGTAGTGAAGCCCTAGCAGACATGCACATGCAGGTTAAGATTGGAGGAGATGCTGCTTTAATGCACGGTTTGATGAAAGTGCAATTAGAACTTGATGCCGTTGATCATGAATTTGTCAAGCAACATACATCTGGCTTTGACAAGATGGTTAACAATGTTGAATCAACTAGTTGGGAACGAATAGAGACCGATTCTGGTCTTACTCGATTTCAAATCGAAACTGCTGGAAGAATCCTAGCTAAATCGAAAGCGAGCATAGCATGCTGGGCTATGGGCCTCACACAGCATAGAAACGGAGTTGCTGTAATTCAAGAAGTTACTAATTTGATGCTAATGGGCGG
>DAGO01000053.1:1555-4753 GCA_002498185.1 Euryarchaeota archaeon UBA10
AGAGGTTGGACAAAGCATGTGGAATCACTAGCCCTAGAGAACACGGAGTGGATGTGGTTGAGGCAATAAAGCAAATGAGTGCTGGCGATGTTGACCTATTCTTCTGCATGGGTGGCAACTTCATTTCAGCCACCCCTGATACCGAAATAACAGCTGAAGGACTCAACAAAGTCAAACTGACTGTACAGGTTTCTACCAAATTGAATCGATCTCACCTAGTTACCGGAGAAACAGCGTTGATTTTGCCATGTCTCGGTAGGACTGAAGTCGATAAACAGCCTTCAGGTGAGCAGTTTGTCACGGTCGAGAATTCTATGGGGGTAGTTCATACGTCTCAGGGTGGCCTCAAACCTGCTAGCACTCATTTACGCAGTGAGCCGTGGATAGTTGCAAGTCTTGCTTCATCTGTGCTAGATGATGGTAGAGATTGGATGGCCTTAGTCGAAAATTACGACCTAATTCGAGATTTGATGAGTGAGGCGCTCTCTGGTTTCGATGATTACAATGATAGAGTAAGAACACCCAATGGATTTTATCTTCCTAACCCACCTAGAGATAGTAGAACTTTCAATACAGTTAATGGTAAAGCCAATTTCATTTCTCACTCGTTGCCAGATGTAACTGTGGGTAAGGATAAATTTGTGATGATGACCATTCGTTCACACGACCAATACAATACAACCATTTATGATTTGCACGATAGGTATAGAGGCATACATGGAAACAGGAGAGTTGTATTGATGAATGCTAATGACATGATTCAACGAGGATGGAAATCAAGACATATTGTTGATATCGTGTCGCATCACAACGGAGAAGATAGGAGAAGTGATGGCTGGCAAATAATCGCTTATGATATTCCGAGTGGGAATATAGCCACATATTTCCCGGAAGCTAACGTACTAGTACCTCTAGATTCAACTGCTGCTAAATCAAATACACCCACTTCAAAGTGGATTGTTTGTAGCCTCCTCGAGCCAGGCATGAAAGTTCTCGAGGAGGAATAATTTTGACAAAAGGGTACATCGAGTTTTTCTCTAGCAACCCTAAATATCGAAGATTATGGGCTGCTACAGTAATTTCTCTTCTAGGTGAATGGTTCAACACAATTGCATTGTTCTTCCTAATTTTACAATATTCGGGCTCTGAATTTTTACTAGGAATACTATTCTCTGTGAGGATGCTATTGTTCGGCCTATCGCAACCAATAAACGGTCTGTTGGCAGACCGATTGAATCGAAAAAGTCTGATGTTTTGGTCGAATATTATGCAAATAGGTCTCGCACTATCTTTCATTTTAGTTGATGGGCCAGAAGATATGTGGTGGCTGATTACAATATCAGGCATAATGATGCTCTTGCATGGGGTATACGTAACTGCAGAACGTGCTGCTGTACCAAATATTGTTGCTGAGGATGACCTAATTACAGCCAATGCAATCGGTAGTGCATCTTGGTCTACAGCACTGTGCCTCGGGGCAATGCTAGGAGGAGTTGTAGTCAGTGAATGGGGGACGGATGCTGCATTCATCATTGATTCTCTAACATTTTTGTTATCATCGATTATTCTCATCCCTTTAGTTATTGAACAAAAGGTAGATGAGAGTATGAAAGGGCCGATTTTCAAAACCGCATTATCCAATATCGTTATCGGGTGGAAGAGAATCTACTCTGACAAGAAATTACTGCGTATTGTTTTTGCAAAGAGCTCCTGGAACCTAGCTGGCGCTGGACTGGCAGGTGTGTTCTTGGTACTTGCAGGCGCCGATATAACAGGGTATGGCGCCGCATTTGGATTTGGTTTATTCTTCTTCGCAAGGGGAATTGGTACAGGCATAGGCCCTCTTATTGCTAGGTCTGTATTCAAAGACAAAACAAAATGGCCATCTTTGATTGGCATACTAGTTTCGATAAGTGGAATATTCTACCTATTTGTCGGATTAACGCTGGATTATTATTTACCGCTCACCGTTGCACTGATAATAATCTCACATTCAGCCAGCGGTGGAAACTGGGTACTTTCTACGGTTTTAACACAGAGTTGGGTTGAGGATGAAGTTCGGGGAAGAGTCTTCTCAATGGACATGCTAATTCTAGGCACATCCGCAGCACTATCAACTACTACTGCCGGATTTTTGGTTGAGTACCACAATCTAAGTTTGAAAACAGGATTCATATCGTTTTCGCTACTAATGATAGTCTGCGGAATTATATTCACACTTTGGCGACCTGATAATCAAGCAACGCATAACTCATGAGTGCAAACAGGTGGAACCCAAATTAGCTTATCAGAAGGATCGTATGTGTCTAATTGTAATGTACTGCCTTCTCCTTCTTGAATCGTTACAATTGATGATGTCGATGCAGGTAGATAATCTTCTCCAGTAGACAACAGAGTCAATCTAATGGTGTGTCCTGCGTAAACTTCAGCATCCATCGCAATGAATTCCATCATTGCAGTTATTGTGCCGATAACAGGAGTCCATGTCGAAGATAAATCATCTCCTCCTTCGTGATAACGCAAATCCATAATTGCATGACCGATGTGTATACAATCGCTACCATCACAATCTTCCAATAATGCGTACAGTTGTCCGCCAACGGTTGATGTTGAAACTTCTACGTGCAATCGTGGCAAGCCTTGAATGAACATATCAGATTCCAATGGTGCACTCTCATAGACAGGTCCTGTAGATGCATCAGGGAGTACGTTAGATCCACCTGAAATCCTTTCCAAATCAGTACCGAGTGTTAATACAACCTCAGTGGTGTCTTCAGCAGGATAACGGTCTTCAATACGCCAATCACCCTGATTAGATTGGATTTCGACATGCAGTTCAGGCTGCCAGCCATCTCCTTTTAGATACCAATCAAACCATTCGAGCAAATCTTGCATCCAATCGTATCTAATCATTTCCGGGAAAGCTTCTCCACCTCTGCCTCCTAAATCAGAGCGTTCATACAATTGAATCGTCCTATCTGGATAATCGTGGTCCCACTGTCCAAATAGGCCCTTAGCTTCGATTCCTCTATCTTTTAGCATATTTATCGTTGGTACAGCCATATGTGGGTCTACATTCCAATCGTGCATGCCTTGAATCAGGTAAACTGAACCGCCATAGTTGTCTAGGACTCTATCTAAGAAGTACCTCTCAGCCCAGTATTCTCCTGCCGCTTCGCCTCCCCAAGCCCAAGCTCC
>DAGO01000066.1:0-8235 GCA_002498185.1 Euryarchaeota archaeon UBA10
ACCATCAACCATAACAGGGTCGAAATCTATCCCTAGAGTTGGCCTACCTGTTAGTGCGGCTTCAATAAGAATACCACCAGTTCCACACATGGGGTCAACCACATGGCCTTCATCGATTCCGGCAGCGATATTGACCGCTGCTCTTGCTAAACGCGGCTCAAGGCTGACAGGTCTGAAGAATGGCCTCTTATTTGCGCGCATTGCAGACCATCCGTGTTTGCCAGGTCCTTGGCCAACCATCCAACCCCATGCAACATTTCCTGCAGAGTTATCCAAGACGATTCCGAACCTACGCTTTGGATTTTCCAAGTTGAAAGTAGAACCCTTGTCGTGAAATAATCCACCGACTTGTCTCTCGATATCTCTAGTTGCTACAGGGATTTTTCCTTCATGACGCCAGCATTCTATGGCCATGTCATCGACTTTTTCAGTCTCGATTTGTTGTAACAAGTCTTCGAGCGAAGTCCATTTAGCTATCCCACCATTAACGAGTACACATTCACAACCAGACATGATCTCAGATTTTTCCCAATCGCTTTCACCTGTAGCAGTTAACAGGCGTCTTGAATCAGTTCGAGTTATCTCTGAATTGGTGAACATTGCTTTAGCTTCGGCTCTGGCAATAGCGGGATGCCAGCCACGTAGTGCGATGATTGCGGTTGCATTAGGTTGCACCTAATCACCTCGTGTAGATTTTGACAAGTTCTTCTCCCCACGTGGTTTCTTCGAATTTCGAAAACGAGGATAGGTCAAAATTAGAGTACACAGGGGTGGTATGAGTCACATTTGACTGTACCAAAATAAACTCATCAACTAGCCCTTCTTCTAGGAAATGGTTGATTGTAGTTGGTCCACCCTCAACCAGCAACCTCTGAATCTCTAAATCGCCCAGCATGTCAAGTAAGGCAGGCAATCCTCTGAAATCTTCAGTCATGTGCCTAGTCGCAAATCCATCAGTGAGGATTTTCGAATCAGGACTGATTCTGTTGTTGGGGTCAATAGCTACTCGAATAGGCTGCCTCTCAGTATCAACAAGCCTGACAGTTAGCGCAGGGTCGTCTCGTATGACAGTATTAGCACCAACAAGTACTGCGCAACAGTCCTTGCGAAGTACGTGGACTTGCTTCAGACATTCTTCGCTAGTAAACCTTCCAGCATCTTTAGACAGGTCGTCCACTGAGCCATTTGCATCAATAGCGACCTTTACGGTAACGTACGGCCTTCGGTTTTCACACCAATGCAAGAATTCACGCATTTGCACAGCAGCCTCATCTTTTAGTAAACCGCTTTCGACCTTTATTCCAGCCTCTTCTAGAACAGAAACGCCGTTTCCTCTAACCAATGGATTTGGGTCGCCATGTGCGATTACGACCTCGCTAATTCCCGCCCAAAGTAATGCCTCAGTACATGGAGGAGTTCTTCCGAAGTGGTTACAGGGCTCCAATGTAATGTATGCCTTAGCGCCATTTGTGTTGTGTCCTTTTTCTTCAGCATCATGTATCGCCATCTGTTCAGCATGTAGTCCACCTAAGTGGTCGTGCCAACCTTCAGCAATCACATTTCCATCTTTGACTAGAACACAGCCAACCAAAGGATTTGGTCGTACGCGCCCCCTTCCTTTTTCCGCTACCTCAAGGGCGCGGCTCATGTATTCACGCTCGGCCGCGGTCCAAGTCATGTTGCTCGCTGATTAGGCATCAGACATGAGTGCATCGCTTCCTGGTGACAACAGCATTGATGGGTTCAACACCTTCTACCAGCATATATGGGGGCCTTACATTGCATTGTCAATCCTGCCAGCAGAGACCACACTTGTGGTAAGAGATGGCCCTCAGTTGTTGCAAAATTAGAATCTAAAGGCATTGAGGTAACCACTCACATGACTCAAAGAGTTGGTCATGCAAGTGAGATTGCTTGGGATTTGAGAGGCAAAAACGTCGAAGGGCCAATAGTAGCGGTTGGTGGAGACGGCACAGTGCATGAAGTTGCAAGTGCTCTGCGAGGTAGTGACATACCTCTTGGAATAATCCCGTTTGGTTCCGGAAACGATTATGCAATTACCCAAGGGATTTCAAGAAAAAACATCGATGAAGCAATTGATGTACTGATCAACGGAGTAGACCGACGCTGTGCTGCATGGCGCCTAGAAGGATTTCCAGCGCCAAGCGCTGGAGATTACCCCTCGCCGGAAGCCAATGAATGGAATGGGCCAGCCCAAAATGAAGGCAGAGTGGTTCGTTGGGTATTTTTAGAATCCGATGCAGGAATCACTAGCGCAATATCTCGTGCTAAGCTATCTAGAGCAAAGTGGATCAAGGGTAACAAGAAATACACTTACCTAGGGATTACAACAATACCGTTTTGGAAGAGAAGAAAGGTATGGCTCAAATTAGATGACGAAGAAGGCAGAATCCTAGATTTCTCTATGTTTGCAGCCACGACAGGCGAAACCTTCGGAGGTGGTTATCAGGTTTGTCCGGGGGTCACCCCAGTAGACAAAGAGGGTTCAATCGTTTATGCACCTCGTCTCTCACGAATTGCAATGCTTTCTCTGATGGGCCCAATGAAGAAAGGCAAGCATATCGGCAAGTGGGGGATTACCCAACAGAAAGCGAATCGAATCGAGATTAAACCAGTTGATAGTTCAGGGAATGTGTGTGATGAACCATTGCCTCTATCAACGTGGGTTCAAGCAGATGGAGAACCGATTATTGTTAGTCCAGCGACATTAGAATGGCATACAGAACAACTACTCGTCCGTGGAGCCGCAAACGTGCCTTGGGCTTAGAATGAGAAGTCACTAAACTCGTCATCATCTGCAATGGATGCCCGCTTGTTTTCTACAACTGGCTCGGGTTCTGGTTCTGGCTGAGCAGTTCGTGCAGCACGCTTCTTGACTGCTCTTCTCTTGACAGGCTTACTTGGCGCAGTTGGATTGGCATCTTGCGTTGGCTGTGTTGTTGAACGGGACATGGAAGCAGAGAAATGTCCACGCTTAGCAGGTTCAGGTTGACTAGAAACTACGCCTGTAGATGGCATAGGAGAGTTGGAAATTTCAGGCATTGAGGTGACAGCGGGTTGAGATGACTCCATCTCTTTCGCTTCACTTGTGACTACTACTGAATTACCTCCACCGAATGTCTTAGGTCCGTCATCACTGCTGCCGGAGGACAGAACGCTATCCAAACTAAATCCAGGTATTGCAACATCCTCTTGTTTGGATTTCTTCTTAGGCGGTGGTGAAGATTTCTTTTGTTTAGCAGAGCGTTCAGCAGCACTTTCCAGCCCGTCTTTCTTAGATTGCTTCAGGTCTTTCTTCATCTGTAATGCCTTAGCAAAACCTTCTCTTCCAAGCAATGCTTCTGCAGTTGCTCTTGCACCTTGGCGAATAATCATTGTAGAGACGATGAACAGCCCAACTCCTCCTCCAATTCCGAAAATTAGGAAGAATAGGATGAAAGTCCAGCCGCCAAAGATGTCAGTATCTCCTAGCGAGTATTCATCATCGTGCTCTCCATCAAGGCTGACAACTCCTTGTTCAGTTTTGATGTTGGTTACAACCATTCCATGACCTTGACCATCTAGTTTGCAATTTTCCTCTGAAACAGTTGCCAAGCCGTCTCCATCTAGGACATATCCTGTCAATTCAATCGGCTGGTGCCAGTGTTGCAGAACATTCAATCCATCTGCAACGTTTTCTGAACCCGGTATGATACCGATGACTTCCCAATCATTCTCATTATCTGCTAGTTTAGATCCAACCGCTTCACTAGGATTTAGTGGAGAAGACCAGTCTTTCAAACTAATTCTGCCAGCTTTGCCTTCTTCCACAGACTCAGCAGAACTCCACGTCATGGTGTGAATGATTACCGCAGCGCCCATTGCAGACTCTACGTTATCCAAGTCAGGGTGCTCTGAATAGAGTTCGGAAGAAATCAGCATTCCAGTGATTTTCATTTGCGATTCTCCGCACCCAACAACTGAGATTGTCTCGTCAAATCCTTGACCCATTTTGGATTTGATTTCAGCAGAATCGCCGTCTATGTCTACATGGACTTGACCGTCTCCAGTACCCCATTGAGGAGTAGAGGAGTAGATACATCCTGCCATGAACATTAGCAAAACCAGCAGCATCCCCAAGCGCATGTGTGGTCGGGCCATGCAGTACCTATGAGGCATTGAGTTGTTGAAGCCTTCCCATATTTCTGGTGAAACTAGGCTCGAAGTTGAGAGGCGCGGAGAGAGAGATTCGAACTCCCGTGTCCGAGGGACAGTGGATTTCAAGTCCACCGCAATACCAGGCTATGCGATCTCCGCCTGTACTGACGGGGGTGCAATTCTTTCAAGAATCTATCCTTGGTTATTCTTCACGGCTGGTGGCGATAATCGCTAGACCAAGACCCGCTGCAGCGGTTGCGAATGTGAAGCCAGGCAGTCCATGGTCATGGTCGCCAGGGTCTGAAACTAAATTTGCAGCTCTTTTGACATCATCGACAAATAGGTCAACATCCCAATCATAGCCTAAGAATACGACCTTAGGTTTCCAGTTAGCATCTAGGATGAATGTCTGAGTTGAGTGTGAAGTGCTCGTGGCTACATTCATTGCTTCTGGAATTGGAATCATTTCATCTGAAGTTGTGTTAGGTGCCCACGCGATGTGATTTTCATCGAGTAGTGAATCCATTCCAACCATACTTTCACTCCATGATTCAGAGGTCTCATTCCAGTAGTGCAATTGCCACCACCAAGAGTAATCAGCAGGGGCTTCAACTCCGTCGATGACGTTCATGTAATGGCCCCATTCAGAAGCAGGAGCATCGAATGATTCCAGAGCACCGAGGGACATGTGCCAGGCGCTGAAATTAGTCAACTCTGTAGAATCGACTGAACCATTGGACTGTACGATTGTAAACACGGAGTCGTGAGCATCTGAAGGAGATGGAATTGTAGCATCGTCTGTTGAATTAGGTGCAAATGCAAGTGGTCCACTTTCAACATCATCTATTCCAACCATAGATGCTTCCCAAGCATTGGTAGTCTCATTCCATGAGTGAAGCTCCCACCACCAAGAGTAATCAGCAGGAGCATCATCGTTGTTTATTCCACTAACGAAATTACCGAATTGGCTAGAACTTGAATTGATATCCCATCCTGCTTGGTAAGCAGAGGCGGTTAGTTGGTCCCATCCATTAGGTACAACATCGTGCTCGTTACTAGTTCCATTAGGCATCATTACAGTAACAGTTGGCACGCTTTCCTCATCCATCGAGTCACCATGGTCATGGTCGTGGTCGTGATTTTCTATTTCCTCAGTGATAACTGAAATTCCGAAATCACCCCAGATTGTTTCCAGATCTTCTAATTCACCGGTTAGATGGGGCCACGTTGCACCATAATCCTCTCTGTACTCTCTCAGAACATTTGGCTTGTCGTTTCGTGGATCTACAGTGATTGAGATAAATTGGTAATCAACGCCATCAAGTTCGCTTTCTGCCTGAATCATATTGTTTGTAATAACCGGACATACATCGGGGCAGGTAGTGAAGATGAATGCAACGACATTGACATCAGCACTGCCTGTGTGAAGTGAATAGTAATTGAAATTCTGATCGATTAAGACATGATTAGGAATTGAGGTTCTTTCCAAAACATAACCGTTCCAGTGAACATCGCTTCCATGCCCCTCGCCTGCACTACCGGCGGGAATAGTCGATGCTGATAGCAGTACTACAATAGCGATAGACAGCCAGCGCATGTTATTGACTCCAGACTTTCATTAATGAAAGTTGTACTATCCTGTCACTCACTCAGTAACATAGGAATAATCCCAGTTAGGAGTGCACCAAGCAGGCAATTGGTCGATACCTGCTGGGTTAGATAATCCGATACCCCATAGCATCAATGCTACGAATAGAACTGGGAATAATGCAGTTCTAGTGTAGATGAATGGATCTCCTTTCAAGTGCATAAAGAATGCAGCGATTCCATATCCTTTGATGATTCCGACAACAATCAATACGGCCCAAACAGCGCCACGGGTGATTTGTATGTCGGTTCCTGGAACTGTTTCGAAGAAAACAGCTGCAACTTCAAACAGCGTGAAGAACATTAGAATTAGGAAATTTACGTAGTAAACATCCTTTCCAATAATATCAGCCATCTTTTGGAATATTCCTGCAATTGGTCCTGTATACTTGTGTTCGCCCATGTTATCGCCTCAATATAGGTAGAATGCCGGGAAGATGGCAACCCACGCCAAATCCACGAAGTGCCAATACAAACCGAAATATTCGATTCCTTGGCCATTATGTTCGTCATATCCATCTTCAAGAACATCGGCCTTGAAGATCATGAATAGCATGACTAGCAATCCGATGAATACGTGAAGTCCGTGTGCACCGGTCGCTACATAGAAGATTGAACCTGCCTGTGTATCGATAGTGAATCCTTCAGCAATTAGGTGGCTCCACTCGACTAGCTTCAATACAATGAACAGAGAACCCAGTGCTAGTGTGATAATCAGGTAATTCCTAACAGTCTTCTTGCGAGTTGGGAATAACTTAGCCATCAAAGCGTTCTTTGAAGGCTCCCAGTTCACATCCTTAGCAGTCTTTAGTGCTAGAACAATTGTGTAAGAGGAGATAATTAGAGCGAATGTGTTGATTGCACCTGGTAGCAATGTACCAACTTCGTGACGTAGTAGGTCAGACGCAGTAACGGTGTCTACGACATCACACTTACCAGCATCTACAGCCCATTCAGTACACCATCCTGTTCTCATTCTTAGGTAAGAAGAGAAGAAAGATGCGAAAACCATCATTTCAGAGATTAGGAAAATCCACATTCCAGCCTTGCGGATATCTTGCCCTTGGAATGGGTGAGATGTTGCAATTTGTTCGTGGTGTCCTTTCAGGTCTTCATTCCACCAGTTTCCAATACCGACGATTAGGATAGCGCTTCCGATCATAGATAGAGTGAAGTCACCCATTTCTGCTTGGTAATCTAGTCCCAACAATGACTTGCAGGTTGTTACGAATCCAGGGAAGCCCATCATGAACAGTAGGATACCGGTCGCCATTAGAATTGGAGAAGCAGAACCGTGATGTTCTTCATGGTCGTCACCGTGATGATGGTCATCATGGTCATCCTCAGGTTGAATACTATTGTAGAATCCAGATATGCCGTAGAATGCAGCATAGATAATCATCATTACCAGAATTGTCTTTCCGGCAGTTACCCAAGTCAAGTAAGATAGGTGTGCATCGATATCGGCTTCATGGGCTTCGTCCCATGCATCACTTGCAGCCTCTTGTTCTGCGAGGGTCCCAGTTTCGTTTGCAGTATTCCATTCGAGTTCGGCGTTTTCGAGGTCTTCGTGAGCTGCATCCCAATCATTATGTTTGACAGAACCAACTCCAACAGCGAATGCACCGTAAGCGGCACCTCCTACTGCTAGAAGGATAACTGAGACAATAACTGCCCTCATCCAAACATCGTTCTTGACATCGTGTAGACTTCCGCTCATGATTTCGCCTCCTTATTCCAAAGACTGCTCATCGTTCTAAACGGCGCCTTGAGCAACGATTCGAGTTTCGTCTCGTGGTGGTCACTCGGATCGTTAGCATCGTACTGAGTTGGCTCAACAGCGAATGATGGAGTTGGCGGAGGTGAAGTGACGGCCCATTCAAGTGACCATCCGCCCCACGGGTCCTTTCCGACCTTCTCACCCTTCTTTACTGAGCGAACTATGTTCCAAACTAGTAGTAACTGAGATATTCCGAAGATGATTGCGAATGTGGAAATTGCCATGTTTAATTCTGCAAATCCAGAATCCATTGCATATGTGTGAGTTCTTCTTGGCATACCCATGATTCCAACAGCGTGCATTGGCCAGAATGCAGCGTTGTATGAGCTGAAGCCGATAATGAAGTGCCACAATCCAAGAGTCTCATTCATCTTGCGTCCTGTAACCTTAGGGAACCAGTAGTAGATTCCAGAGAATAGAGCGAAGATGATTCCACCGATGAACACATAGTGGAAGTGAGCAACTACGAAGTATCCGTCGTGGAATTGTGTGTCTAATCCAGCAACTGGGAAGAACATTCCAGACAATCCACCGAGAGTGAATGTAATCAGGAACCCTAGAGACCACAATGTGTGTGTCTTGAACACCAGGCTTCCTCCCCAAAGGGTCGCAAGCCAGTTGAAGATTTTAACACCGGTTGGAATCGCTAC
>DAGO01000066.1:8601-8792 GCA_002498185.1 Euryarchaeota archaeon UBA10
GGTTAGCATGTGGTGTCCCCATACGATGAAACCAACAACTCCGATTCCGACCATAGCGTAAACCATTGACCTGTAACCGAAGATAGATCTTCTAGCACTTGTAGCCAACACTTCAGAAACAATTCCGAACGCAGGAACTACAACCACGTATACTTCTGGATGGCCGAAGAACCAGAACAAGTGCTGGAACA
>DAGO01000037.1:0-2435 GCA_002498185.1 Euryarchaeota archaeon UBA10
TGATGAAGAAGGAACGGTTTGGTTTAGAGCCAACAATGGCGATAATTGGTATCAAAATGCTGATGGTTCTTGGACAAAGTGGCAAGATTAATCCAATAGTCTTCGGACTACTGTAATGAATTCTGATTTTTCTTCCCCTTTGACTCCAGTTATTTTCATACCGTGTGCTTGAATTATCGCTTCAGAGATTTTCTCTATGTTTCCATATGGTGCAGTCTTTCCTAACTTTTCACTTTCACACAAATCTCCCATTGGAGTGTTCTGGTTGACGATACTCGGTATTCCGAAAGCTGCTGCATCGAGCATTTTAGTTGGTATTGCTCCCAATTTTATGTTAGCACGATTTTCATCGTACATTGCATACATTACACTAATTTCTTTCATCAAATGAGGTAAATCGGCTTCAGTAAATGAGCCACGGTAGTCTACATCTGGATTCATTTCCAGAACATTATCAACTTCTACTCCGTCACCTGCAAGAACTACTTTGAAATTTGCTTTCTTCGCAGATTCAATTAGTGATATTATTGGTTCCAGTTCTCTTATTCTTCCAATGTATCCTATCACTTTCTTGCTTGTAACTTGTAGTGATTCAGGGTTTCTTCTGTTCATCACGCACGTTGAATCACGACCATATTCGGCAATCCACTTGCGGAACTCGGGGGCAGAAACAATGATTTCATCCGCTTTTCGAATGATTCTCTTTGCTTGTGATAACATCCTCATTGATGCAAACCTGTGCAAAGGAGTTTTTCCTCGCATCAAAGGCCAGGTATGCGCAAGGTCATGTATGTCTAAAATTATAGGACCTTGGAATATTACATTACTTGTATCCGTATCATTTAGGATTAGTAAGTCATGATCGAGTTCCAAATTAGAGATGAATTTCTTTTTCATGAACCACGTTCGAATTGGCATAGAACCGGTTAATGCTCCAAATCGGTACCGCACAATCTTGTAGCCATTCTTTTCTTCGTGGATTTGATTGGAACATTGCCGGTCCCAAGCATGTATTTCTACATCATGTCCCATCTCTGTGAGCCAAAGAGCATGCCTTTCTACGCGCGGGTCAGGCGCACATGCATTGGTGACAACCATTGCAATTCGCGCCATAATTAGTCGAAGAGGTTCCACTCAATGTGCTTTGCGACCAAACCAACATTCATGTTGGTTCCGCGTTACGACACGCACGGGGGCTACTCTATGGTTGACCAATTGCCGAATTTGGGCCGCGAAAAAGAGATGTTAGAACTAATGGGAATGTCATCGATTGATGACCTGTTTGCAGATATTCCAGAAGCAGTTAGAATGACTGAAGAATTACCTCTTCCGCCTCCTCAATCTGAAGAAGAAATCATCGCAGATGCACGTAGATTGCTAGGAGCTAATGTTGCGCTTGGAGACAGAGTGAACTTCCTTGGGGCAGGACTAAATCGAAACTATGTTCCTGCCAGTGTTTTCCAATTGGTTACCAGAGGTGAGTTCCTAACTTCCTACACTCCATACCAACCAGAGGTTAGTCAAGGTATGTTACAGGCAATGTGGGAATTCCAGACCTTAATCAGCGAATTAGTTGGCCTTGAAGTTGCAAACCTATCCGTGTATGACGGTTCAACAGCTGCGGCTGAGGCGCTCACTTGCGCAGTAAGAGTTCACAACCGCAAAGCAGAGCAAAAAGATACAGTCTATGTCAGTGAGTTGGTTCCACCGTCTCGAAGGTCAGTAATTTACAATTACACCCAGGGTGGAGGAATTCAAGTCAAAACCCTTCGTCACAACACGGACGGTACTCTCGATTTAGATTCTCTAGCGCAGGCTGCTGGTTCATGCGGTGTATATGTCGAACAACCTAATCCGTTAGGAATACTAGATGGTGGCCTCACTCGTGTCAAGGAAATCATTGGGGATAACACCGCCTTCATTGTTGGTGTAGCACCAGTTAGCCTCGGTGTTGTTGAGGCTCCTGGTAATTATGGTGCGGACATTGTAATCGGTGAAGGACAAGCACTCGGTTCTCCGATTACATATGGAGGTCCATTGTATGGAATCTTTGCTTGCACCAAGGCTTACTTGAGACAAATGCCGGGCAGAATAGTCGGACGTTCAATTGATGTTGACGGAAAAGAAGCATTCTGTTTGACACTATCAACAAGGGAGCAGCACATTAGGAGGCACAGAGCGACTTCCAACATTTGTACGAATGAAACTCTTATCGCGCTGATGGGTGCAATGCACATGTCTTTGCTTGGTCCAGAAGGATTGGCAAAACTTGCCCAGAGAAATATGGCAGCGTGTCAACTTGCGAAGCAAAAATTGTCTGAAATCCCTACGGTTGCAATTCCTCATCAATCTAATTCACACTTCAATGAATTTGTAGTTGAGTTGCCAGGTTCGGCAGCAGAATGTATCGCATATTTGGATACACAAGGCCTGAT
>DAGO01000037.1:2826-7226 GCA_002498185.1 Euryarchaeota archaeon UBA10
CAGACCAAGGCTACTGAAATCGAATTGTTAGCGGCACATCTCGCTGTTTGGTCAGCATCTCTACAGGGGGTGAGTGCATGAGCCACTTATTTGAGCACAAAGGTGCAGACGGAAGAGGTTACTCACAACCGGAACCTGTAGCACCAGTTGACAATATCCAGATACCTTCCAACTTAGTTAGGGCTAATCCTCCAAGATGGCCAAGACTGTCTGAGCCGGAAATGGTACGCCATTATACATGGCTGTCAACAAGGAATTTCGGTATCGACACAGGATTCTACCCACTTGGTTCCTGCACCATGAAGCATAATCCAAGAGTCAACGAAGTTATTGCACAACTTCCGGGAATTGCAGACATACATCCCTTGCAGCCTGAGCATCAAATTCAGGGAACTCTAGCAATCTTCCATGAAATGCAAGATATGCTTGGAATCTGTGCTGGTATGGATGCTGTTACACTACAACCGGTTGCTGGAGCTCAAGGAGAATTCACTGCAATCAGATGTATTCAGGAATATTTCAGAAGCCGTGGCGAATTAGGTAGAACCAAGGTTATCGTTCCAGATTCTGCACATGGAACCAACCCCGCTAGTGCAGCAATGGCAGGTTTTGAAATCATAGAAATTCCGAGCCAAGAAGATGGAAGAATCGACTTGGATGCACTACGGGCTGTTGTCGGTGACGACACTGCTGCAATGATGATCACTAACCCAAGTACACTTGGTGTATTCGAGCCAGAGATTGCACAGGCTGCAGAAATTGTTCACGAAGCTGGAGGTCAGATGTACTATGATGGTGCCAACTTTAACGCAATTTTGGGAAGAACTTCTCCGGGATTGATGGGCTTTGACGCAGTTCATTACAATCTTCACAAGACATTCAGCCAACCCCATGGAGGCGGTGGCCCCGGTTCTGGACCGATTGGTGTGAAATCGCACTTGGCAGAATTCTTGCCAGGACCTGTCGTAAAGAGAAGGCCAATCTTGGCTGGAGACCAACTGACTTCTGTAAATCAAGAATGGTGGTACCATTGGCACCAACCAGCAAATAGCATTGGTAAAGTTCAGCAGTGGCACGGCAACAGTGGTGCTGTGATTCGCTGTTGGGCGTATTACAGGCGTTACGGAAGAAGCCTGAAGACAATGTCTGAACATGCTGTCCTGAATGCAAATTATCTGCGCCACAGAATAATTGAGGAAGCAGAGAAAGTAGGTGTACGTCACTTGTTTGCCGATGGTGCTCCAGTCGATGTAGTAAAGCATGAGTTCACGATTTCAATGGCTCCTATGAAGGAGGAATGTGGAATTGGTGCAATGGATATCGCCAAAGGATTGCTCGATAAGGGATACATGGCTCCAACAGTCTACTTCCCACTTATCGTTCCGGAGTGTATGATGGTTGAACCTACTGAGACCGAATCAAAGGAAACTCTCGATAAGTTTGCAAAGAAGTTTGTTGAAGTACTGCAGGAAGACCCAGATGTATTGCACAATGCTCCAGTCACAACAAAGGTACGCCGCGTTGACGAAGTATATGCTGCTCGAAACCTAACTCTATCATATCCATTTGATGAGTGAAGACTTGAATCCATGAAATGTTTCAAGGCAGATGGCCATCAGCCAATTGCATGGAGTGGACGGAAGTAGACACTGTTGGCCCTGGGCCAAAGATGCTCTTCCCCATGGCTTGGTCACTTCTCCCGCTTGTTGGGGGCTTGCTTCTTTTCATCAAATCAAACAGCCTCTTAGCAACGTCATTTTTGGCAGCAGGAATTATGCTTTCCTTGTTCGCTGTATGGATCGGTACAACATCTATGCCGGGTAGAGTCGATATGCTGGTATTGTTAATCTCTCCATTTGCTGCATTTTCTCTATTTTTCCAGCCTCCAATCTTAATACAAGCTGCGATTGCACTAATCGTGTGGACAATCAACTACCGTACAGCATCATTTTTGTCAGCACTTTCAGGTAAGAGTTACCGCTGTAAATGGGACCCTAGAGTTCCTTTACCAGACATAGATGGTGCGACTTACATGCATAAGAAATGGGCTGCTAGACCTCTTTTCCGGGTCGGTGGAAACATGGTTAGGGGCATTAGAGTCAACAATGAAACGATGTTGGAAGCCGATGCACCAATTAATTTCACATTCAGTGAAGAGTGAGCAAAAGAGTTGCTTACTTGACTTAGCATATACAAGGATATGCGTGATTATCCTTTGGACATAAGAGGCCTAATTCTTCGTCACATTTATCCGGATTCGGAATACCGTTGGATAGCACCTTTTCTTTTTCAGGATGAAATCGATATTCGAAGTCATGTCGCATGCGAAAAACTTGCAAGAAAGTACGAGATTTTGGTTGAAGTAGATAGTTTAGGACATGGTCGAATAATTCCTAGGGCCGCTGGAATTGCAGCAAGACAAGGAAGAATTGTATTAGCCAACCTTTTCATGACAATACACCTCTATGATAGTCACCTTGAGCCAGAATTAGAGGCACGAGCACTAAGTTTAGTGAATGATGAAAAGCGAAAGGTAAGACGCCTTTTGAACAGAAATAGAGAATGGCCGCAGGATGTCTGGAATCTCCAAGATACACCAGCTTGGATAATTCCTTCTTTCATTCATCGATTTCGTATCTTAGTCAATGGTCGCGCAGTATCGATAATCTCAGGAGGTCACCTTTTGGCAGAAGGTAATTGGGAATGGAAATTTGAACGTAAATCGCATATTCCTTCACAAATAACTGCCTACAAAGTACCTGCTAGCGTTTAGAATCTGAAGAGTATTCGATCGGATTTAACGCGGTACGTTGATGAACCACCGTCGATGGCGACCCATGCATGGACGTAACTATACTACTTGGTTCCAAATCCGATATGCCTGTTGCTGAAAAGTGCACAAAGATCCTCGAACAATTCGACGTATCATACCAACTTCGTGTTGCAAGTGCACACAGATCACCTGCCTTCGTAGAGCAAATTGTTCACGATGCTGAAGCAGATGGTTGCACTGTTTTCATCGCAATGGCTGGTCTTGCTGCTGCACTACCTGGTGCAGTTGCAGCACTAACTACAAAGCCAGTAATCGGAGTTCCTTGCGGCGGAAGAGTTCCTTATGACAGCCTACTTTCAATCGCACAATTACCTCCAGGTGTACCTGCTGCAACAGTAGGTGTTGACCGTGGTGACAATGCTGGATACCTAGCAACACAAATCTTGGCGTTAGGAAATGAAAAGTATGCTGCTGCTCTAAAGCAAAACAAGCTTGACCAAGTTGAGAGAGTCAAGCAGATGGATGCTGAGGTCAACGGTAGGGATGCTTGATGTTCGATGCATCATCATTCATTGAAGAGTCCGCTCAGAAAATGAAAGATGAAATCGACGATATTGCAATCATCGCATGTAGTGGTGGAGTCGATTCTACAGTTGCTGCAGTTATCGCAAATCAAGCGATTGGTGACCGACTACACTGTGTGTATGTCGATACTGGTTTGATGAGGAAAAATGAGACCGAAGAAATTCAAGAAATGTTGGCTGCACACGGTTTGAATCTAACAACTGTGTTCGCTGAAGATAGGTATTTCGAAGCACTTCGAGATGTTACTGACCCTGAGCAAAAGCGCAAAATCATTGGAGAATTGTTCATTCGAATTTTTGAGGATGAGCAAGAAAAAGTTGGAGCAAAGTACCTTGTTCAAGGGACTATTGCTCCTGACTGGATTGAATCTGGAGGCGGAGTTCGTGACACCATCAAGAGCCACCACAATGTAGGTGGATTACCTGAAGACATGACTTTGGAAGTGGTTGAACCACTTCGCGATTTGTATAAGGATGAGGTTAGAGATTTGGCTAGAGAACTCAAAATTCGTGTCGCAGACCGACAACCATTCCCTGGCCCGGGTCTAGCAGTACGCTGTCTTGGTCCACTAACCAAAGAAAGAGTTCACGTTGTTAGAGAAGCGTGCGCAATTGTCGAAGAGGAACTTGAAGCTGCAGCTGCTGAAGGTAAAATGGAAATTCCCTGGCAGTACTTCGCCGCTCTACTTCCGGTTAGGTCGGTAGGCGTGCATGGAGATGTTCGTGCATACGGGGAAACTGTAGTTGTAAGGGCTGTTCAATCAATGGATGGAATGTCCGCAAGATATTCTACAATTCCACATGACGTACTTGCTAAAATCAGCACTAGAATCACGAATACTGTGAAGGGTGCAGTTAACCGTGTTGTCTATGATATTACGCACAAACCACCGGGTACAATCGAGTGGGAATGATCACAATGGAGTTTTGAATCCCATAGCACGCACAATACACCAACCGGCTCTAGCTTCCCAGATAGCAAACAAGCCACCGAAGGCTGCGCCACCAACTCCATACCACCAGATGGCACCTTCCACAAATCC
>DAGO01000037.1:7638-10333 GCA_002498185.1 Euryarchaeota archaeon UBA10
CACTCCATAATTTCACCTCACTCCACCGATAGTCTTGCTCGTAGTTTCATGTAATTGATTTTCATCCAAAGCGACATCTTTGATGCCTTTGACAATTTTAATGGCGTAGAGAAAACATCTCCCGAGCGCCTTACAATTTCATCGAAAATCTTGGAGTATGCATCCAGCATTATTCTAGGTTGAACTCTTGAGCGAGAATCTAGATAATCGAACAGATGAACCGCCGAGGTCTGATGTCTGCGCACGACTTCGAGGTACTCTTGCATGAAAGAGTTCCATGAAGGGTTTTGAGGAAGATTTGGATTTGACAAATCCCCTGGAGCGATGTTGTGGGCTGCTAGTACTTCCTTTGGAAGGTAGACTCTGCCCCGTTCGTAATCTTCTGAAACATCACGAAGGACATTGATTAATTGCATCTGTATTCCCAAATCAATGGCGTGAAGCCTTGCAGCTCTATCTTCATAGCCATATATTTCGATGAGAATTAAACCGACAGCGGATGCGACCTTGTAACAGTATGAGCGTAGTTCGTCCCAAGTGTTGCAAGATACTGGGAATAGGTCATCTTCCATACCTTCAATGATCGTTTCAAAATCTTGGAGTCGAATCGGATAGCGCTTGAAAACATCTTGTAGAGCAATGAATACAGGCTCATCATTTTCTGTTACCTTTCCTTGATTTGCTAGGTGTAATTTGTTCCTAATAGCAACAAGAGCCATCAGTCTTTGGAAGTGAATCTCTTTGGGATTTGATGGTTCATTATCTGGGTGAAGTTCGCGTAAAATCAAGTCACGTTGATTTGTTTGCTCGAGCAACTCATCACTAAGCTCAACGATTGGTTCCTCGTCACCATCTACGATGTCATCAACCCAGCGACACAAGGCGTATACTGCATGCACTGCACGTCTCTTGTCAATACCGAGGGCTGAGAAAGAACTGTAGAATGTAGTTGAAGCATCTTTACATATTTGCTGACATTGCAAATATGCGTCTTCAATTATCTCCTTACGCATTCTCTCACCTTATGATTGAGTTGGATTACCAGTTGCAATATCGGATTTTGATGTGACGGCTGATTTGTTTGCTTTGCTTCTTCTCTTTCTGCTTGCAAACCAAGTGTCGACCCCATTCCAGTCTGGCCTTATGCCAAGGCTGTCGAGGATTAATTTTGAACTTATTCGTGCAGATTCGTAAATCACAGGAAGGCCACTTCCAGGATGAGTTCCTCCACCAACTAGGTACAGATTTTTGATTTCATCAAATTCATTCTTCGGTCTGCGCCAAAGCATTTGGTCTAATCCGTGGGCTAGGTTGAATACAGCTCCACGGTAGCAATGCTCTCCCCAATCTTCTGGAGTGATTACAAGTTCTGAAACGATGTTTTCATTGAGGTTTTCAAACCCAAGTTTGGTTTCGATTTGCTCAATGATTCTGTTTCGGAAAGGATCTTTTTCATCATCCCAGTTGATGTTTTCATGAATGTGTGAAACAGGCACCAGTGCATATACAGTTGAATGTCCTTCAGGTGCCATTTCTGGGTCGGTGACACATGCGTTTTGAACGTACACGGATGGGTCATCCCAGGTCAGACGGTGGTGCTTTTCGATATCTTCTAGGTTTGAAACATAGTCCTTGGAAGCATAGATCTGGTGGTGTGGCAGATGGTCGTAGGTGCCTTTCACTCCCAGGTAAAGCATGAAGGTTGAACAGGAGTATTTCTTACTGTCAATCTTCTTATTGGACCATTTCTTTCTCACATTGTCGGGGAATAGTGAGGTCATTCCTTGTGCGAAATCAGCGTTCATTACGACCTTGTCAGCATAGAACTCACCGTTCTCTGTGACTACGCCTTTGATGGTTTTCTTGTCCATGATGACCTCAGTAACCGCTTCTCCCATGCGGAATTCTACGCCAAGGTCTCTAGCGATTTCTCCCATTCTTTCCGAGACGCTACCTAGGCCCCCCATTGGGTGGAAAATACCGTATTCGTACTCAAGATATGCTAGCATTGTGAATAAACTCGGACAGTTGAACGGAGACATTCCGAGATATTTTGTCTGGAATGACATGGCTAGCATTAGGCGCTCGTCATCAAAAATCTTCATCAGATCCTTTGCTACTGAACGTTGCGGCCTAAGAACTCCTGCAACGCGCATGGCTCTCTTCGATAGAAGGTCACTAGCTCCGAACCACGGCTCTTGTAAGCACTGCTTTGATTTCTCAAGTTTGTTACTGTTATCTTCGAGGTACTTCCTGAATCCTTGGGCATTTTTCTCTCCTGAAAGTGCAGCAATGCGTTCACACATCTGGTCAACATTGCTGGTGCAGTCTAGCATACCACCTTGTCCGAAGATCAGCCTGTAGTTGATGTCTAGTTTCTTGAGGTTGAGTTCTTTGTGAGCATCGAGTCCAATTGCTTGGAAGATGTCCTCAATTACCTCAGGGTAATGGAAAAAGGTTGGTCCTAAGTCAAATTTGAAACCATCTCTTTCGAAAACTTTGTTTCTTCCTCCGACACGCTCTGACCTCTCAAAAACGGTGACTTTGACTCCAGATTTGGCTAGCAATAATGCTGATGCTAGACCTCCGGGCCCCGCTCCAATAATCGCTACAGATGGTTGTTTTACGCTAGACATAATTTTCACGCCGTTGTTTTAGTTATTAAAGGCCGGTTTTTACCCACCGATTTCCACTT
>DAGO01000037.1:10753-14432 GCA_002498185.1 Euryarchaeota archaeon UBA10
TTCAAAACCATACCGTCCATGTACATCAGAGAACGGATAATTGGAAACGCTTCATCTCCGAAAGAACAGCCTGCCAAAACAGCAGCTTTGACAGTCTTCATCATCTGTTGAGTTAGCGAAACTTCGCTTACAGAGGTTCCAACGAATCCATCATAGAGTTCGTACATTGATTCGTAATATGTATCGAGGGTTTTTCCTGTGGGTGCCACTTCTGCCATCGTCAACATTGCATCAAATGCATTTTGTAATTCGCCTTTAGCAAGGAAGTAGAAAAACCCAAACAACGCTTTTCTGACATGTTCTGGTGCTTCACAAATAGCCCCCGTGTCAATAAAGACGAAGTTTTTGTCACTACCCATCATAGCATTTCCAGGATGCAAGTCGCCGTGGAATACTCCCATCCCAAACATGTAGGCTCCATGTATTCTGAATAATTGCAGAAGATCATCCCATTCCATTGACCCTGCGTTTAGGTGTGATTCAAGGGTAGGTTCTGTGATTTCTTCCATAACTAGAACATTTTCACTAGACAAATCTTTCCAGATTTTAGGGAATCGTAGTTTTGGCATCGGGAATTTTTCGCTGTATTCTTCAGCCAGTTTTTCTAGACGTTCTTTACCAGTAATTTCGTTGAGTAGGTTGAGTTCTCGAAGAGTGTAATCTTCAATGTGATTTAGTAATCCTATAGGGTTCCCAACTTTCTTTAGTTTGGGGTTCAACAGCAGTCCCATCTTCATCCATCGCTTCATTCTACGAACATCTTTCTCGAAAGATTTCTTGAAGTCTCCTTTGATGAGTTTAATGACGACTCTTGACCCGTCATTCAATTCTGCACGGTGGATCTGGCCTATGCTAGCAGCAGCAAATGGGGTTGAATCGATGTGCTTGAAATTCGAACGGAAACTACTGTCTGTGTATTTGTCCAGCAATCTATCAAAGTTTTCTGCAGGTATGGAAGGAGCTCTGCTGTACAACTCTTGTAGTTGTATGCACCTGTCTGGCTCAAGTAAGTCTGGACGCAATGCGCAAATTTGACCTAGTTTGACTGCCAGAAGTCCCATCGATTGTATTTTATCGATGTCAACGGGCTTCTTACCTTTCAACTCCCTTGCAAATCGAAGCAAAGTACCGAGGCGCATGCCATCATCTACGCAGTTCAGTATATTAATACCCGTTTAGTTCTCTAATCGGTTAATTCCAAGGAACCACCAGCATGCTTGTGGATGATGTAATGCCACAAATCTTCTGGTTTTCCTGAACCTTCAATTCTTTGAATGGCGATTTGAGAATCTTTTGAAAATCTGCTGGAAAGCGCACCTTCGATAATTCCGTCATCCATCTCCCACATTGGGAGCGCATCTGGGTCGTCAACTGGTGGATGGTGCAATCCAACTCTTACATGGAAGGTGGGGTCTACGTCATATTCTAGCCTGCCTAGGCCAGCATGTTCCCACCAGTCCATCATCTCGTCAAGGAACTCGATGTCATGTTCAATGCCTCTCATCGAGAAAGCGATTTCTCTACCAATCCTGTTTCCGATTTGTCTTAACATCAGACTGATGTCAATTCCAAGAACTTTGAGATTTGATAATTTACCCTCTGTCAATTTTCTCCTGGCATGATTGACTTCTTTTCCTGCAGCGAAAAATGCTTCAGGGTCAAACGGAGTATCTTCTTCCGGCAGCTCGTCTTCTATGCCAAGTACAGAAGAGATGTTCTTCAAGAATGAACCCTCTCCAATTGTCAAACGAAGAGGGTCGTTGATTTGGTTGTCTGTATACCTAGCAACAGCAGTATCAAACAGCACAGCATTTTCCCAAATCGTGTCGATCAAATTAACGTGAGATTCAGCAAATGCTGGAGATTCGATAATTAATGCAGCATCATCTTTACCTCTTCCAACAGGGTTGTCTTCGATGTTTAGATACTGAATTACTTCGATTCCATCGCGCACAAATCCGAGAGATTCTAATTCGTCTGAATGCCTGACTTCAATAGAGTCATGTAACTCGTTGAAAAACCGAATTGTTCTCTTATCTAGATGAGTAATTATTTGGCAGACTACTCCACTGACAGCGGCGTTGTTTACAGCTTCAAGTGCCTCAGGGTTTCTGCATAGGTGGAGGATTCCGTATTGACCTAATAGCAGAATCAATCTTTCTTCAGAATCTTCTGCCATTTTCTTTAGACGGCTGTAAATATTGCCTCTCTCTTTCAGTACAGCGAAGCGAGGGTCGTCAGAGTTCCTTGCGGTCGTTTGGGAAGGTTTTGATTCCTTAGTTACATCTTTGGAGATTTCATCGTAACCTTCCACTAACCTATTGAGTTGCTGTTTCCTCATTCCGATGATATGCTCAATTGCTTGATGAACATTCATACTTGAGAAACGCATTGGTCTGTCTGCAGTAACGGTCACAATCCCCATCTCTTGGAGCCTAGAAAGACTGTTGTATGCATCAAGTCTGGTTGTGCCCAATTCCTTCGCTAATTCTGAAGCTTTCATTTTAGGATTGGAACCTAAAACCAAGATTGAGCGCACTTCACGCTCATTCAACCCAGAATCAATGAGAAGTTCTTCCCACATTCAATTTCCTCCGGAAACTTTCGAGATATCTGCTAGAATTTTTGCTACGTGCCTCCTTGGTCTAAACAACCAATCGTACACGTAGCGAACTTTGTTATCAGGCCCGATTACAAATGAGGATTTTGATGGGAATTGTCCGAGGTGTAGAGGTATGTTGTATGATTCACCTACAGATCTATCTACATCTGCAAGAAGCGGGAAAGGTAGGTCGCCAATTGTTGATTTGAAATCTTTTAGTTTTTCATAAGAACCTGGCCCAACGCCTACTATGCTACATCCAGATGACTTGAACAATTCATACTGTTCCTTGAATGTCAGACAACCACGCTTGCATGTTGGAGAGTTGTTTCTGGAGTAGAAGAAAATAACTCTCCATTGTCCGTGAAGTGAAGTGCTATCGAACATACTTCCATCATCGGCTTGAAGAACAAAATCTGGAGCGGTTTGGCCAATTATACTATTTCCCATTTCAATCACTCAGACTTCTAGGATGTGTCCCATCCGCGAGGCCTTCGTTCTGAGATAAGAAAGGTTGTGCTCGCTAGGCACTACAATAATGGGAACTCTGTCCTTGATACTGATCCCGTTTTCGACCAATTGGAGGCGTTTTTCGGGGTTGTTTGTTAACAGGTACAACTCGTCGTAGCCGATTGTTTTCAGCATTTCAGCCGCAATTTCGTATGTCCTGGCATCTGCAGGCAAACCAAGTTGTAGGTTAGCGTCTAATGTGTCTAATCCTTGGTCTTGTAGTGCATATGCTTGCATTTTCGCATACAATCCAATTCCTCTACCTTCTTGCTTTAGGTAGACAATAGCGCCGCTACCATGTTCCTGAATTTCTTTCATTGATTTCTCAAGCTGCGGTCCACAATCGCATCTTAAGCTACCAAATGCGTCTCCAGTCAAACATTCAGAGTGTACACGCACCAGTGGAATGATGTCTGGGTTTTCAAGGTACAGCAGAGCATGTTCCTTGTTGTTTTTCGGGTCATGGAACGCCCTAATTCTGAACGTTCCGAACTTTGTTGGCAATATCGCATCGGCTTCTACGATGCTAGTCTCTCGCTTTTTGCTGAGCATGATATGTTTTCACAA
>DAGO01000096.1:0-7924 GCA_002498185.1 Euryarchaeota archaeon UBA10
ATTGCAGATTCATCAAAGAAACGTAGTGGCCAAAACAATCACGACGACCATTACGGATATGGAATGCTGCAAATGGACGCTTTAATCGATGCCACAGCACCTAGTTCTTAGGCAACCAAGCTACAATAGTACCGCCGAATAGTGGTGCGAATGCTAAATGATGTGATTCGTTAGATTCACGTATCAAATCCATCCATTTGTTGAATCCAATAACCTCTGGATCATCTTCTTCTCTATCACCGACAGGAGGTGTCGGTTCAACACTAAACAACACTCCATTATTTGTCAATAATGGTAACATTGCAGTGATATCCTCTGCTAACCTATCCATAGGTGCATCAACGATAATTGCTTCAGCAGACTCTAGCATAGGAGAGTCTCCTGTTTTGGATATCTTCCAGGCCTTGAGCTCACTCGTAAGCAAACTCGGAGAGCCAACCTTGATGCTTGTTGGAACTGAAGAATATCTCTGACAAAGACGGGTTAGAATCACCGCAAATCGGTTTCCTTCTTCGATAATTTGAAAATTTTCCAAATCATCTTTACCCTCATAGTGATCGAGAATCCAAGCGGTCAAGTGGCCGATAGAGGCTCCTGTGTGAATGATGTTTTTTGGAGAAATTCTAGCGATAGCATCCCTAATTCTGCGACGAACTGAAATCGACCACGTTGTCAATCCCATGTGCTCAAGTTGCAAACCAATATTTGCTGCAACTTCTGGCTCATCTCGAGAAAGTTCCTTGTCGGCAGCCAAAATCGCAGCCAACACTTCCTCGCGCATGTATGGCGCTCAGGACACCACTTGACAAGTCTTCGCATTTGCCGACAGACTCAAAGGTGACTGGCATGGCCGTCATTATGGAGGGTAAGTCATGGATGATGAATACGTCGAGGAAGATTTTGTCGAAAATGTCACTGATTGCCCTGGCTGCGGAGAATACTGCGGACACGAAATCCTCAAGGAAAAGAAAGCAGGAAATGGAACTGATTACCTGCTTAAATGTGAGGAATGTGGTCACGTCCATACTGTCCAAATCCGTCCACCCCGCCCAATTACAATCCCATTCATTTTGAGTGAAGGCGCACATTCTAGGGTTGCAGATATCGAAATCGATGATGATGAAGAATTGCATGTCGGTGACATCTTCGAACACGATGATGCCAGTTGGGAAATTAATCGTGTAGAGACAAAAACTGGCAACTCACGCAGAAAATTAATCGCCTCAAAAATTGGAAGAGCAAACGCAGTACGTTCAGATGTAGTCATGGTTAGACTCACTCTAACTCGTGGAGAGTTTTCCGATAGCGACTCAATATTTGTTGAAAGAGAGAAGATGTTCAAGGCAGGTTCGATAATGGAGCATAACGGTTCAAAGTGGAAAATCAGAGCCATCCACACAGGAGCTGGAAGAACGATGACAGGAAGAGTCCCTGCCCACGACATCAAGAGAATTTACTTGCATGAACCTCCTAGGCCCGAGGAGAATATTCCACGCACACCTCGTGAACGACGACAAGCTTGGAAAGAAGGACGACTAGGTGACAACCCCAATCCAATTGTACCTGACGCTGAAAAATCTGGTAAGCCAAAGCAGCAAAGGCAAGGTCGCCGTCAGAAAAAGAAGCGTAATTGATCACGGCCTATTCGTCCATGGCATCAAGAACGCTTTAGCAACTTGAGTGCCAATAGTGGGGTTCTCTTTCAATCTTCGAATAGAGTATTCGTACCATTTTTCTCCGTACGGAATGTAGACCCGAGTCCTGTGACCTTTTGCACACAACTTACGCCGCATTGGACCCCTAACACCTAGAAGCATTTGGAATTCATAACCTGGGCCTTTTTGCCTTCTTTTTGGACCAGCATTCTCTCGTGGGTCATCATTGTTGGGCCCCATTCCCCTTTTTTCGAGAGCAGTAAGAGTGTGATTAATCACAGGGTGGTCATGGCTTGCGATTCCGACATAAGCTCCAGAATCTAGCATTGCATCGATAGATTGGTTTGTAGCATCGATGATTGGTTGGCGCTCTGTATGAGAAATTTCAGAAGGTTCTAGATAGATTCCCTTACAGATTCTGTAATCCGCATTTGGTCCTAATTTCTCGGCTACATTTTGGATATCATCTAGAGTGCGGAATAGGCGGCCTTGCAATACAACTCCAACATTTGTCAAGCCTTTTTCATGCATCTCTAACATGACCTGAATTGTATCATCTGTAACTCTGTGGTCTTCCATATCTAATCGTACAAACATGTCATGACCGTGTGCCATTCGAACAAGAGTTTCGATATTTTCCATCCCTTTCTCTCTATCCAGAAGAAGTCCAAACGCAGTGGGCTTGATAGACAAATTAGAATCGAAATCATTCTCGATAATTGCAGTTACAACACGTTTGTATTCTTCTAAGAAAAAGGTTGCTTCTTCCATTGAACTTATTTCCTCACCGAGAACATCGATGGTGAAACATGCTCCCTCTTTCGATAAACGGTGCATCACTTTAACGGCATCTTGTAATCTTGGCCCTGCCACATATCGTCGACTAACCCAGCCAACGAACCATCGTGGCATCCTGATGGTCATCGCGACCACCATGCGTGAGAACCACCCGACCATGCATGTTCCTAGCAACGGAGATTCTTGACCGTTTTCATCCAATGATTTCGGCTCTTTTCAACAATGGAACATCTAATTCTTCTAACAATTCACGAATCGCTTGCCTTTGCCAGCCCTTGAACGCCTTTTTGTCCATGCTGCAGACCACCTCTCCACCGGGGAATGCAGATTTGGTAGATGAGATGGCCTTGCGTATGCTATTTTCCCACATTCCGGTAACATTGTCATTTTCATCTTTTGAAAATGGCAGAGCATATGTTGCAAGCATGTGTCCAATCCAAACATCCTCATGGGATGCTAAGAGATTGCCCCTAGGTGCATAGTGTCCACCACCTAAAGTCACAACAACACGACCATTACCTTCCCAGTTTCCTAATCCTATACCTCCATCAAGACCTAAGCCTCGATAGATAATTCCAGCCAACAATTTAGCTGCACCAATATGGCCCCACGTCTCTGAGGTAGAACCTATTTC
Organism: Euryarchaeota archaeon UBA10; assembly: GCA_002498185.1. GTDB lineage: Archaea > Thermoplasmatota > Poseidoniia > Poseidoniales > Poseidoniaceae > MGIIa-K1. Next base: position 3,088 of record DAGO01000096.1, read on the forward strand.
GATGAATAATGAAGGAGTCTCGATCCAAGGCCCATGGTGAGTTGTCTCTAGAGATAGGTCGAACTCATCCATATCGACAGCCACCCGATTTAATTCACGCCACCATGCAGCAATTCTAGGATTGGGTGGAGGACAGTCTGCCGCTCTACCACCGTATTCTGGAACATCATCATAGGGAACTTGCATTGTACCTATAGGGTGAAGTGTAAGCGAAGCGTTTCCGCTTGCAGCAGAATGACGGGACGGGAAAATGACCTCACTAGGAGTTTCACCAGTTGCTTTGTACCATCTTTTGTCGAGATCGTCTTCCCACAAGCATCCATCTCTTACCCACCACATTCGAGCATGCTTGTAAGAATACGCAGGCATCCCTTCAACTGAGCCAATTTCTTGCCAATCGCATAATTTTAGCAACTCATCGGCTTGGTTTGTCGAAGCAATGTCGCCTCCTGAAACCAAAATTAGGCTGACCATGGGATGGCGTGCAGATGATGTTTATTGAAGGAATTGTTACATTCCTCTTCCATTTGGCACAATCATGTCGAACGCTCCGTGGAGGATATTCCATCACGACGGGAGTGAAATCATCATCGATGTAGATGGCGGAATTACGATTGACGGACATACTGCATCACCGTTCCCAACAGACATTACACATGCTGCAATGTGTGATGAGGGATTGGTTGCAACATGGGTAGATCACGAGTTACGATTGGCAAGAATGGCACTTTTGCCACTGACCGAGAAATTGGAGGATGGTATTACAAAAGCTGAACTTAGACTTAGTCGCAATACAGCAATGGTCACTGGAGCAACATGGTGCCACATAATTGATGCAGAACCTTTGGCACTCTGCGCAAGGGATGACAAAATTATCTTCGCACTTTGGATGCGAGGACTGTATTGTGTCGACTCACAGGATAACGAAGTTTGGAGGTTGCCACTATTCGAATCCAGAGAAAAGGCCCCGCCAAGGTCTGATGAAATTGCAGCCATTTCAATCCTTGAAGAAAATGTCGTAGTATGGACAAGAGGAGGTAAATATCGTAAAATATCGCTCAATAGTGGCGAAATAATGGTTGAAAAAACACTTGAGATTGAATGCGATCTAGAAGATGTTTTCAACCACGGAGAAAAGTTCCTACTATCGTCAAAAGATGGTTGGACGTGGGAGTTCGAAAATGGGCAAATTACAGTCGCACGAAAATTACGGGGAACTATTCAAGACGCAATTTTCGATGGCGATGATTGGAGAATAATCTCATGGAGAGATGACCTAATGTTACGAGGGGAGTCTGTACGTAGAAACGACCTTGGTGTACAACTAATCAAAAAAGACGATGTCTGGATGGTACTAGATAATCAAGGCAACTTTAGTTGCCACATGAGTGAATCTGAATAATCACTCAATCTTGACTGTGTATCCACAGCGGCCACACGATTTGCGGTCTTTGTGAACTGCGAGGAAAACACCCGGCCCACATGTAGGGCAGAACTCTGCCTTACGGACAAGCTTACCGTCTTCAACACCATATTTGGACCATTTTGCACTGGCATTTGGACTGGACATCATTCCTCACCTCCAGAAACATCTTCTGATTCGGCTGGTGCCTCTTCAGGTTCAGCGCTTGCGGAACGAAGTTCAGCATATCTTTCATGCATGTAAGTTGGTTCAACTTTCATCGATTCCTTGTCAGAATAAACCAGTCCTAGTCCTGTAGTAGAACCCATTCCGAATCTGGTTTTTACATTCTTAATTACGATAAATTCACGATTGGAACCTGGTTCAATAGAAGCAATTCCATTCAGCATTTCTGCACGAGAAGGAGTTGCTGCACCTTCGTGGTTCCAGCGGAATTCAATCTCGACTCTGTTCAACAGTGGGTTTTCCTTACGGTCAATAATTTCCATTTCTATTCCTCCTTCAACGGATGTTCACCTTGAGTGCGTAATTTCCGGGGTACTCAATATTGAGTCGCTTTGCTATTTCGGAGCGAGCTGGATCCATTATCACGACATATCCTGTCCAATCCGAGGAAACCGGAGAGGATGGGCAACTCGCACATTGGTCTATGCCATCGGCGAGTATAATGTGACATTCGTTACATGCAAAAGGGTTTTTTGGCATTCATTCACTCTCCTAATTCAACTTTGGTCCTCATAAATCCAATCATGACTTCCCAAGCCAGTTTGCTTGCAAGTCAGACCAATCTTTGAACGACGTGGATCACTTGTATCCGGGGATAGGGAAACGATTCTTGCTCGGACTGAACTTCCGACTCCCAACTTGCGGCCACTTTGGCGACCCTCTAGAAGCCCCATGCCAGCGTTGATGTCAACGTGATCTTCCATGATTTGTGATTTGTGAAGAAGAGCTTCCATTGGGCCGATTCTCACGAATGCTCCGAAGTCATTGACTTCAGAAACTGCACCTTCAACAACCTCGTAGTCATCAATGCAGAATAGCACTGCATCGAAACGAACTCTCTGGTAGATTGCACCATCGCCGTGAATAATTCGCCCTCTGTCGATTGGCTCGTGATTTGAAGTTACCAAAACGAAGCGGTTATTGTCATCAAATCGACCTTCGAATGCGGATGCAGCCAAACGGTCAATGTGCTCGTTTAGTGACTTATCCTTGCGGATGTACTCCGCAGGGATACGAATAGTGTCCTCTTTAGTGACGACTTTGTACATTTTTTCACCTCTTTTTTCCTCGCCCGAATTATCACCAAAGGACGATTGAGGTGCTGTACCTCATCCGTCCTTCATGGGCAATGCCTCGGGAGAGAAGTGACCGAAGTCATTCACGCCACCAGCGACCCCTATTTGAATGATACCCCAAGCAAATCGGGGTATTAATCCAATATTTACTGAGATTCCGTAGTAAAAAACGATGTGATTTATCGCTTTCTAATGGGCCCGTAGGGCCCAAAGCCATAACTACCCCAAAGGCCCCACTAATATTGGGGAAGCGTATGCGTAAGCAATCTAGAGCGGTAATGATGCTGCTGATATTGCTAGCTTCGACTGTAGTCGTCCCCATGCCTACCACTGCGGATGAAGAGGAAAGTGACGCATGGAATCCTCTTTCTCAACCATGGGCTCAATACGGAAGAGACCCAGGACACTCAAGGGTTCTGCCTGAACACGGCGACTCCGGTTTGTCAACCATCGAAACACCTGCTATCAATTGGGTTGCTTTCGATTCAGGCCTCGGGGCTGATGGTTATGGCGTCGCTATTGCAGACATGTCAGCGTCGATTACTGCGCCGGAAGGGGCCAAAGAAAGATGTGGCGAAAATCATTTATTCGCAGTTCTAACTTACAGCGAAAACTCTCAAAGAAATCTAGCAATTATTGAAGGCGATACCGCAAAAATAGCTTGGGAAGTAAGCCTTGGGAGTGTTGACATCATTCGCTCAACTCCTGTAATCGTCGATGTAGACGGAGATTCAAAGCAAGAAATCGCAATCGTATATGATTCAGACAGTGCGCTCGAGGTAGACCTTTGGTCACCAGACATCACATGTGATGAGTCGGGTTGGACGGTTTCCGGACATTCCAATGAAAAACTGTGGTCATGGTCAGATGCTGATTTACGCATCGGCATCGACAATGCACATACCTGGACGGCACCTGAATCTGTCACCCAGCCATTACTAGCAGACCTGTCGCTAGACGGTTCACCTGAACTGATAATTGCAGCCGTAGATACCACAAACGACGAACCTACGGTCATCTCCCTACCATTGGGACTACAATCTCCGGAAGAAGATTGGAGAGTTGCATTAGACCGTGGCTCCCACCCTTCAGACCCAGCATTTGCTGCTCTGGATGACACCAGCGGTTCCGTGGTTCTAACAACTGTTGACGAAAATAGTGGCAATTTCTGGGTCTGGCGTATAGATGGACCGACAGGTTCCCTGGATTGGGAAAGAGTTGCGATCCAAGGGACTGACAGCGATGATGACACCCCCAGAATCAGACTTCCTGGTCCTGTAGTTACACAACTGGATGGTGACGCTGCTCCCGAGATGATTCTCACTCTTCCATCCGATAGTAATGGTGCCGATGATGGGATGGGAGCACAATTCGTCGGCATGGAGCTAACCAGTATTGATGAAATTTGGAGATTCAGAGCGAAAAATGGCTATGCTGACGCAGAGCCACTACCAGTGGATACCACGGGTGACGGGATCACCGACAGAGTTTGCTGGGCCACATGGTACTCAACCGGTGTTGGCACTACCGATAGAGACGGGGTTGCAGGTTGTCACGACATAACGATTGATCCTCCGTTTAGAGAATGGGCTAGAATTTTACAAAGCGGTAGTGGAAATGACAACGAAGGAGAAGTTGCTATCTCAGCACCAATTTCAATCGACCTTGATGGGGAGGATGAACCTGAGTTGTTAGTCGCGTACGGCGAGAGAATCTTTGCCTTTGATGGAGATACAGGAACTTCAGCTGATATTGGAATCGGCTGGTCGTCTCCGATCGATGTACCCCACCGTACATGGGCATCACCTGCGGTTGCTGACATGGACGGAGATGGCTACCTAGACATCTTAGTCGGTGACACACTAATCAGCGAAGCAAAGTCAGATGTGGCACCTCTTGCCGATGGTAGAGGAATTGGATTTACTCCCACCGACCCTGACCCCGGTGAGATGGTAACAATATCAGGACAATACTCGAATATTGGAATCATTGACACGGATGAGCCAGTTGATGCAGTTCTCATGATGAATGGCATTGAAATCAAGCGTCATCGAGTCAATATCGCTGAAGCCACGGCGCCTTCTGGAGAGGGTGGACCGATTACATTCAGCGT
>DAGO01000096.1:8316-11734 GCA_002498185.1 Euryarchaeota archaeon UBA10
AGAACAGACAATGACAACTTCAGTACTACTCTTGTTGTTCTAGAGCCTTATGTTGCTCAAATACAAACTCCTAGCGAAGTCCCTCGCTCACTCCCTGGGTATGCACAAAGTGTGAACATAACTGTGGCTAGTACTGGAAGTAGAGACGCTGCGTGGACGATGAGTTACAATGATTCTGGCTTACCAAACGGTTGGACGTTTGCTCCGAAAAATAGTACGGACTTATCATTAAATCTAGAGAGAGATTCTCCGCAAGTAATCGAGTTCGAGTTTTCTGTTCCTAGCGATGCACTTGGTTCTGATGACGCACAGGTACCACTTACACTAACTTTGGACCAAGACCAAAGTATCTCCACTACAGTCACCTTGCCACTTGAGGTTCAACGAACTAGAGGCCTATCCCTCCAAGGTGCAACAGGGCTGCCTTCAGGAATTGGATTTGGACGTCCGGGTGATGTTGCCCATGTATGGATGATGGTTGAGAATGTCGGTAATGCCCAGGAAACCACTGAGATGCAATGGTCGTCTAATACTTGGAGTTCAAGTTCTACAATTGTCGACTATTCAGGAAATACCCAATGGGGAATTGAACTCGAACCTAATGCTATGCAAGAATACCTTATCGAAGTCGAAGTACCTAGTTCTACATCAATTGGAGATTCAACCTCAACGACGCTTACACTGTGCATAGGCTCCGGTTCAGAAGAAATCTGTGAGGATTTCTATGTAACCATTTACGCTAGTAATGTTGCTAGCGATATTCCGCACATTCGTACAGTTCCGAGCACTGGACTGTCATGGGAAATAGAATCAAACTACGCAGGTAGTGTTTTGCAATGGGACATGTCATCTGCAGGTATGCTCAAGGAAGGTTGGAATTGGAGTACAAGTGGAGATTTGAGCATTAATGGTACAATGCTCGAAATGAATGGCCAAAACGGACAATTAATGCTTGATTTACCATTAGATACGCCTCCAATGCGTCACTTCTTCAATCAAAGTGAGGAAGGGCAATCTAACACCGACCTAGCCATCTCCCTACATGTGTTACAGGTCTACAGAGCTGAAGCAGAAGTTGTGACTCCTAGTGATGGCGCTGTATTCAATGTGAGTGAAAGAACCAAACTAATTCTACGATTACAAAATCCAGGAAATGGTGAAGATTCATTCACACTAAGCGGATTTGCAACTGCTGGAAATTTATCAGAGGTTCCTAATGTTTCCTTTGAAATTAACAACCCACTTCGAACCTTAGGACCAGGGGGTATCAGTATGGTTCCTGTGTGGGTAACGCTGCCAGATGATGTTCCAGCAAGAGAGAGCTTCCAGCTCGTATTTGATTGGACCAGCACAGGAAATCCAATGATTTCAGACCAAGCGAATATCACCATCGAAGCAAGGCCAGACCACAGATGGGAGATTGACATTGTACAGGGAGAAAACATTCCTGTCACTCCCGGGCAAGAACTTAATCTAACTATCAATTTGACAAATATTGGTAATACAGATGATCTTGTAACTCTGACCCCTAACTTTGAAGTTACATACCAAGGAAGTGATGTTTCCAATTGGAGCGCTCAACCAATCAATTCTTCGAGATTAGATGTATTTGAAAGTCAAACGGTTCACCTAGTTGTCGAAATTCCTGAAGACACTTGGGCAACGACGACCGCTGAATTGACATTGCTTGCTTCGTCTAGTGGATTCAACATCGATTACAATGTCAGCACAACCTTGGAAGTTTCTGCTGTTGCCGGCTGGCGTATCGACCTGAGTGATACTTCGCTAGAAGTTCCACCTAATGGAGGGGAAATTGAACTATTGATTGAGCAAAAAGGAAATTCACCTGCAAAACCATATTTCGCCAAAGCTGGACAAGGATGGAATGTAACTATCCCAAACAATGGAGACATGATTTCCCCGGGTGAATCTGGAACAATAAACATCACAGTTACTCCTCCAAGCGATGCTGTAGCAGGAGAGGTGGGTGTAGTTAGCATCAGAATCTCTAATGGTAATGGAGCAGGACAAATTGTAGAGCAAGTTCCGGTAAGGGTGGGTTCTGAACCTGGAATTGTCATTGATTCTAAAGGACAATGGAAAGTGCGAGAGGGGGTTCAATCTTGGCCCACTGCATGGATTGAGAACACTGGGAATGATGTTGCAATAATGGATATATCAATTCCGAACCTGCCAAGTGGCTGGACAGTGAATGGTGACGCTGTAATCGTCGTAGCGCCAAGTGAAATCAAAGGAGTGCCACTCCAATTAGAGCCTGCGAGTTCCTGGAACGGAGTCAACATACAATTGGACATTGAAGTTGTGCACCCAGTCCTAGGAACGATGGTTCATTCAATCATTGTCAACCAAAGTGACACTGTCCTAACATCAAGCCCAGTGCATACTGGAAGAACTGGAGAAAAGGTTTCGATTACCACGAATTCCCAAACAAATGGCATTGAGACTTCCCTAATCCCATTACCAAATGTACGTTCTAATACAACTCACAATGGAATGACACTTCACCTAGTTGGCATTCCGTCACCGATACATACTGCTGAATGTCAAAATGTTCATGGAAACTTGGATGAGCTTGGGATTGGAACAACAACCAAAGTTTGGACTACATGCCTGATTACTGCTAACTCAGAGCACCCACTTGTTGCAAATGCATGGCTAAGGGCTAGTAATGGTGAGATCCTAGACAATGGAATAATCAGATTAAACCCTGGACAAAATACCACTCTCAATCTGTCTGTTACCTCATGGGACCCGCAGCCTGGATTGATTACGGTTGATGCCCTAATTATGGACTCTAACGGACTTTCCCTTCACTCTAAATCCTCCACACACATCGTCAGACAAAGTGGATGGAATCTGCTTGTTGAATTACAAGTTAGTGAGGAATATATCACAGTTGGAATCGGTCGTGAAGGCTACCAAATGATGGAAGGTTCTGTCTGCAAATTAGATATTGCAACTGCTGATGGGAAATGGCAAGTATCAATTGCGTTGGATATTTTTGCAAACCGTGGAATGCAATCAACACCTCGTGTTGAACTTGATAGACCATCTGAGGTAGAAGATGGTGCCGAAGTTTCTGCTACTGTTTCTTGCCTTGCGCCATGGGATATAGACGATAATCCAGAAGACGATACGATGACAACTTATGCAGAAAAGAGGCCACTTGTAACCTATGAATCGACTGACATCTACTGGAGCGGTGCAATTGCGATAGTCATGCTCATTGCTGCATACTTTGGAGGATTACTAAATCTTAGAAGACCTGAGCCTGTGAAGAAAGAGAAGGCTCCTCAAATCAAAGAACGAGTAAAGAGTGAGCCTAAACCAGAAATCGAAGTTGTTACAGATGACGTAAGTTTAGACGACATTTCTTTCGATGAAGAGTTCGATGATG
>DAGO01000096.1:12109-13167 GCA_002498185.1 Euryarchaeota archaeon UBA10
AGAAGAAGAAGTAATCGATATCGATGATACCACCGCTAGCGGGAGACTATCTGCTCTTAGGAGGGAAATGGATTCCGACTCTGAGAGTCAATCAAGAAAATCTAGAGAAGACCTAGCCAAGCGCATGGACTCATTTCTGAAGGACCGTTGACTTCATCCATGAGCGTTGCTTCGCCCCGAACATGGAGGAAGCTCTGGAGTCGACAACCCCATTCATGACCATTGACCCAATGGTGTCAAATCGACTAGAATCTGTCTATTCTGCGTTGCAAGATGGCGATTGGAAGAGTCTAATTCTTAACGATGAAGAACTCAAAGAAAGATTGCAGTCACAAGGGGTAGAAAACCCAGAAGACAGGAGTTCTATCAAGTGGGATGATGCAAATATCTTCTTCCTTTCTTGCGTGGCTCTCTCGCCCATCGGGCAACCACTACCTCTTGAGGCAGGAATATCCAAGGAAAGGTTTGGTAGATTCCCATTCGGAAACGGTTCCGCCTTGTCATATCTTAGAGACTGGATTAGAGATTCAAAAAGAAATCCTGACAGTCTAGAGATACTTGCTGATTTATTGGAGAAATTAGATTCAAGAATGAGTGGAACGAGTATGGAGCGAGGAATAGGTCGACTCGATATGCGGGGATGGCTGACATTGAATGAGACAATTGAACTCAGAAAGGCGCTTACATCGAAGTGCTGGATGCCTGCTGCAAGTGAACCGCTTGATGGTGGATGTCAAGATGCTGCAAAGCACTTACTTGCATTAATTAGAGCCGCAGAAAAGCGACGATGTGGCATTTTACTTCGAGTCCACAACTGATCAGAAATCTGTCCCGGTAAGCCTCTCGTACATTGATGCGTATAATGACGCAGTGTCATCGATGACTTGCTGTGGTAATGCTGGAATTGGAGGGTCTGGAGTTCCGGCTTCACGTGCCAAGCGCAGTTCTTCCTGATGTCCAGTTCCAATGTAATGTTGGCGAACGAATTCTTTAGACAACTGTACGATATTTCCTTTAGCATACTCATCAGCATCCCACCAACGGTCTTCATCGAGAGT
>DAGO01000096.1:13546-15087 GCA_002498185.1 Euryarchaeota archaeon UBA10
TCAACATGAATCAAGCCTCTCTTCAGTGCTTCACGCTCGATAAGTGCGTCGACCTTGAGAACTACATCAATTAGTGAATCTAGTTCTTCACCGGTAATGTTTGCAATCTCTAGTGCTTCTTCACGGTCAATAAGACGGTCATATGCTTCGAACTTGGTTGTGACTTCAACACAAGGTGTAGGGAGCTTTGCCCCTTCTTCAACAACAGTACCTGCCTCAAATCCTAGTTCTTCAGCGGTTAATTCGCCTCTCTTGTAGCGTCTCCATCCCGAACCAGCAAGGTAATGTCGGCATACAATCTCGAGGGGAACGAATACCCATTCACCATCACGTGGAGTTGTTCCTGGTTCTCTGTAAATATCTACACGGCGAACTAAACAGCGATCTGGTGCATTTCTTTCTACGACGTGGGTACGACAGATTCCTTCTTTCTCTACCAACTCAAACCAGTGTGTGGTGGTTCTGTTCAATGATTCGCCCTTACGAGGAATCAATGATGGTATAATTTGGTCAAAGACCGAAATCTGGTTAGTATATCTGAATTCAAGAATATCTGGGTCATCAGTTGACCAGACTTCTTTCACCTTACCTGCATAGAGACATTCTCCCATGAGACAGACGCCTGCGCATAACGCCTTTCAACATTATCACTATGAATTCAAATCAATCCAAGCGAATCTTCGATGCGATTTAGTTCAGGCCCTGTTGTTTCTCGACCTGCTATAGCACCATTATTTGAGGCTGCTAATCCAGCACCGACATATGGTGAGCCGAATGCAACTGTGCCTACCATAGGAGGGACTCCTAGTATTTCTTCAATCAGTAAAACCTCATCAGGCAGTACATCTGGATGTAACAAAACACCATGATCGTTAGCCACTCCAAGTGAACCTACCACGTCTTCACCAGCAATCGATGAAACTGCAACAGGTACTCCAAATACCTCTGATATGATTTCAACACCTTCTTCTGGGATAGCTGGAGATGCAATTACTCCATTCTCATTGCCTAGGAGCAAGTTACCAGCGGTGTTAACTCCCCCTTCCATGACAACTACATCACCAAATGAGGTTAGGACGTCTATGTCTGATTCAGTTGCAATATCTGCAACAGCTAATCCTTTCGAGTTTCCAGTTACCAAAGCACCGACAAGAGTTGAGCCTCCGATAGTCAGAGGATGTCGCTCTAGTCCGAGATATTCATCAATTCTGTTCAATGCTTCCTCATTGAGTTCATGAGGGTGGAAAACAACGTTGCCACAAACTGCAAGATAGATCCCAACCTGGTCTGAGCCAAGAATATCACTTGTCGTAATTGGCATGTCTTTCACCTCGCACTATGGACTTGGGTTCATGGTTCCTTCGGAATTTATTTTCCTAAAAATTGGAAAAGGCCGCATCCCGCTCTTTGCGGAACACGGCCGATTCGTCGCTAAGCGACTGCGGGGATCTTCCGAGGGAAGAAAGAGGGGCACAGTGACAGACATTACCGTGGGCTCTCGCACCACAGTACCGGAACTGACGCAGGTGGGCTTGACTTCC
>DAGO01000075.1 GCA_002498185.1 Euryarchaeota archaeon UBA10
GCCGATTTGGCCTTCGGTTCAGCATCGATTAGCTCTCCCTTTCTTTCTTCTAAGTCCTCAGGAATAATTTCAGCCAGACGTTCTCGCCTATGCAAAATTGCTTGTGCCAGAAGTTTGGGAGACACTGCGAGTAGGTCGTTCGCATCCATTGGAATCACTGCGGCCACCTTCCCCACTTCAATAAAGGCTGCGACCCACCCTATAGGGTGGGTGAATGTGAAAAACCCCCGTGCCCCGAGGGTGTAACATGCGACGAGCCGTCTTGGTTGCATTATTGCTGTCATTGGCTCTAGTTCCATCGGTTCAAAGTAGCGGTGGCGTAATTGATGCAGTCCTAATCACTGGCGACGGAGAAGTAGGAGAAGGTCCAGTAACTGTTAACATCACTCTTGTGGGAGTAGGGGGGGCTAGTTCTGCATCAGTAAATTGGAGTGTTCAACTTTCTGCGATGGATGGTACAGTGATTGATTCTGATAGTGGAAATGCTCTGATTGATGACGGCGTGAATTACTACGTTGAGACTATGCTTGGAGATGCACCGCTAGGGCTTTCAAACCTAACAGTGGCTTTGTCAGGTGATACCGGCGCTCCTGGACAAGATCAATGGACAACATATCACGCTATCATTCAGCGCTTGCGACCTCTTGACATTTCAATAGGAGAGCCAATCTTCAATCCAGTCGATTCACAAGGTAATGACACGGGTAATTTATCAATCAAAGATGGCGATTATGTTCGGATTGATGTGCCTGTAATTAATGATGGTGACGTGCCTTGGAACGGTACTCTTGACCTTACATTGGATTCACTAAACATAGATTCTCAAACAGTGAACATTGGTGGTGACACAACGCAAATTTACTCTGTTTTGACAAGCCAAGTATCAGAAGGCATGCACCATGTTAATGCCTCCCTAGTAGGTCCTGCAGATGACAATCCAAATGACGACATCTATGCTGGACATTTTGAAGTGGGTCCGCCTCCTTTACCTGCCATATCCTTACAACTGGATAGATTGAATGAACCACAGCCGGGTTCCCAAATATCGTGGAATTTGTCCGCTTACAATTCGGGAGAATCTACCTATGATGGGGAGATTGTATGCTTCTTCGATGTTGAGCAAGTTTACCTCGGGAATGCTTCGGTTCTACCTCTGAATACAGCGAACTTTACATTCACAATGACAGCAAAGCCAGGAGAATTGGTCTGCACAACCCAATCTGCAAGAACCAGTTCAACCATCAATGCAACCGAAACGGTAGCCATGACCTCAGCAATTTTCCTTGGAGCTGGTCACTCAACACCATCTCTATTAGGCGGACCATGGCATGCAGGCGATGAAATCACTCTCTCTTTACTTCTCAGAAATGAGGGTGACGCAATAGGTACTGCGCTTATGCAAATCGAAATTGATGGTGTGATTGTTAACGGTTCTTCGACGACCTTAGATGAAGGCAAGGCGGGAGAGGTCAGTCATGAGTTTTCTTTCACGACAGCTGGCGACCATATTGTAAACTGGAGTGTATTTAGCCCCGATGGAGCAGTTGATTCTAACCTATCAGGTTCTATTCAGATACCAGTTCAGCCATCTCAGGTCATATCGATAGAAATAGAAAGTGTGTTAATTGCCGATGAAGGTATAGAGGTCGCATGGGCTGTAGATTTGTCCGAAGGCCGAGAGAGGCTAGTCATCATTGATTTCGGAGTAATTCAAGATGGATTGAAGGGCGAGAGAATCGTTGAAGAAAGAAATTTACTTCCCGGCATTACCTATGGCTCAATGAATATTGGATTCCAAAATGGACAAAAGGTGTTTGCAGGAGTTTCTGAAAGTGGCTGGACAATTGGATTTGGCTCCTACACAGAAGATGAATCAGATTTACCTCAGTTCTCGATTGGGCCACAGATTACCGTAAATCCATCTACATCCCCTAAAGTTCCAAGTGCAGATTCCAAAGTTACAGTGTTCTACACTCTGGCTAATACTGGCGATGGCGTTATTCCCCAAGGGGAGATTGTTATCACTGACGGTAACGGGCTTATTCTTGGCTCAGGAGTTAGTCCTGAATTGACAAGTAATTCTATGGATTCAAGTACAGTTGTAACATGGCCCTCAGGGGACAATGTCAAGGTTATCGCCTACTGGCATGTTGATGGAAAAACGGTGAGCGACGAAGTAATGGTAACTTCAGAAGTAGTCGAATCTTCGGAGGGGGAATTTACTATTCCCTGGGGCGGCATTCTTGGGGGATTGGCTCTAGGAATGGTACTTATTTTTGCTATTAGAATTAAGAATACCCCTAGAGACGAGAAGGAAAGGAAAAAGAAACCGAAAAAGTCACCAAAGAAGGACGAAAAGGTAGAAGTTGCTTGCCCAAGTTGCGACCGTAGGCTAAATGTTCCTAGAACTTATTCCGGGGGAGTCCGTTGTCCTGAATGTGAAACTAAATTTGATGTTGAAGGTGAATCAGAAAGTGATGATAAGGAAGAAAAGATTTCATCAGACTCTTCCTCAGAAAAGCCTAATGGTGAAACGGAACAATTGTGGTCATCTTCTAGCGATGACATTCTAAGTTGCCCAAAATGTGCTCGCAACTTAAAAGTACCATACGACAGGAGACCAGCGAAAGCAAAGTGTCCAGCCTGTCAAACAATTTTTGAAGCGAGGGCAAATTGAGGTGATGGCATTATGGTAACAGGACATTTCCAAGAGTATGAAGACGAGTATCTAGAAACGCTTTATGAGTTTCATGAGAAGCGGCCCGGTACTAGAGTTCGCAACGGCGAATTAGCCAAGTATCTTGACGTCTCACCTGCGTCTGCTACCGAAATGGTACAAAGATTAGCTAAGAATGGCTTTGTAGACTATGTGCCATACAAAGGAACCTGCTTAACTGACAAAGGCTTGGACCATGGAATGATGATGAAAAGAAGACATCGCCTTGCTGAGGTACTTCTTACCATATTACCATTTGAAGGAGATGTGCATGAAACCGCTTGTAGGTTGGAACATGCATTCAATGATGACCTTGAACTATGCATCTCGTTACTATTAGGAAATCCCACAATAGATCCCTCAGGGCGTAACATACCTCCTGCAAATTCCAGAATAGCAGATAAAATAGGTCTGGCCCCTAAATTCTCTTCTCTAGCGAGTTTAGAATCTTCCAATTCGGGAGATATAATTATGATTTTGACAACTGCAGGAGATAGAGAAATTTTGGAGCAGACCGGTCTAAAAATTGGTGATAAGATCACTCGAAATGACGGTGAATTATGGTGTGGTGACAAACTGCTTCAGATAGACGATTCTTTAGCTGAAAAAATAATTTTGAGGTGTATATGATTGTCCGAAGAATTAGTAACACTTCGTTCTAAAGAAGAGAAATTTCACGGAATCGATAGCCAATTCTTAACTGAAGGGATTAGATTAGTAATGCTGTTACCAGCATTCTCGCTCCTATTCTTCTTTGGCGCCTGGGCTTACAAAGGAGTTAGTCCTTCATGGTGGTTAGAAAATATTGAACCTACTGTTGGTTTTGATTTGTCTACCGGATTTACATTGATATCTTCTACTATTTTGATTGGATTTTGTGCTGGACTCTACCTCCACAGATTCCGCGTCAAGTTGACTAGACAGGTTTTCCGCGCAGAGGTGTATGCTGCAGCAGAAGCTCATCGTCCGGTTACTAGCATGCACGGGTATTCATCAGTTGATGGATTAATTTCTCGCACCATGGCAAGCCATACAATCGCTATGTGGATGGGAATTTTTGCAACCATTATATCTGGAGTTGTTGCATTCCTGGAATCAGATTCAGACATTGCACAAAGAGGACTTCTTGCCAGTGCTTCCTTGGTTACTATTGCGATAGGTCAGCACTTGTCTACTAGAAACCTCAAATTCAACATGGTCACGGATGATGGTCTATTGTCCGCATATGTTCCTCCTATCCACCCCTCTACTCTTGATTTGGCTTTCAATGAGATGCTTCGAACACAAATGGATCCCTTGTTGAGAAGTAAATTCGAAGATTTCTTGCAAGATTTTGAATCGTATTCTCGGGATGACATCGATAGAGAGTACGGACGTGAAAAATTCTTGATGTTAATGCATCGAAGATTCAAAGGAAGTATCGACCGTAACACAACCAGTATCGAACTAGCTGAAATTTTGACAGACAAGGGAGTCAAAGCAATACTTGAGCATGAGGTTTTCAATGAAGGTCTGTGGGACTCATTGTTTGCCCGATCAATCAGAACTAATCCCGCATTCTATAGATTAATTGAAAGGTTAGAGCAGGACATGTCGGCTGGAAACAAGATAGACATGGATGGATTATTGTTTGATGTTGACTTGGAGAATATCGTCACAGAGAAGGCTAATTTATTCTGCTACATTCACAATTTATCCGATGAGGAAAGGCAAGTAGTTTTGCGAGTACATTCCCCGGATTTCAGACCTCATGATTTGGCACTGAGGTACAATCTAGAACCTGGTGAAAAATCATGGTGGCCAGACGAAGTGGTTCCCATCTCTAGCGAAGGGGATGAAGACATTATTGGTAGAATGTCAGGATTGTTAAGAGATGGAACTATTGCATGGCAGACTCTGCTTCCAGAAAGAACAGGCGAAGCGAGTGTCTCCGTAAGATTAGAGAATACAAATGGAGATTTATTGGTCGGACGTCAAATCAATGTTAGAGTTAGACCTGAGTTTGTCAACTGGCTTAGAAATACGAGTTCATTGACGTCTTTCCTGGTTGGTGGCATTGGTCTTGTAGGTTCAATAATCTTCCAATTGATGGCAGTTTTAGCTTCTGCTTGACTTGATTTTGTAATCGTAGCATTGAAAACCAATATGTTGTCGCAGAAATCATGACCGAGCCTGAAAGTCAGGAAACTCGTCCGGATACTGACCTACGCGACCATCTACATCAGATGGAAGCAAAAGTCCGTAAGTTACGCGATGCTAGAAACAACCACAATGAGCAGGGAAAAAGATTCGCTGAGCAGCGAAATGCCATCCAGGCTCAATACAAAGAGCACCGTGAAAAATTAGACATGTCTGTTGCCGAAGTCAAGGCAATTAGGGCTGAGCAAAACCTCCACAAGAAGAGAAGAGATGCAATTCAGGCACAAATACGTGATTTAATCGGTCAGGCTAAGGCTCAACGAGGAGACAGAAATGACAAGAAGTCAGCATCTTTCGAATTCAACAAGTTGGCAAGTGAAGTTGACAACATGGAAAAAACATACGAAACTCGTGGTGGAATGTCTTCAAAGAAAGAGAAAGAAACCATGGAGAAAATCAAAAACATGCGTCGTCGCATGAAAGAATTAGAACCAGAGGTCGAAAAACTCCAATTAATCAAAGTAGATTTGTCTAACCGTGACGAAGCAATAAACCAATTGAAAGCAGAAGCAGATGCTGCTCACAAGGAGTTCGTTGAATGCTTAGAAAAAGCGAAAGGAATGAGCAAAGAATTGGACGAACTATTCGCTCATCGTGATTTCCTTAAGGGCGAGGGAGATCGTTTCCACAAAGAGTTCCTAGCCTGCAGAGAAAAAGCTGATGAAGTCCACACAAAGATCACTGAAATGATGAAGGAAGTTAACGAAGCACGCGACAAATTGAAGATTGCTCGTGAAGAAAGAGAATCTTGGATCACAGACCACAATGCCTCTGTAACAAAGGAAATGAAAACCGGAGCAGAAGATGAAAATGTCGCAAACTCCATGGTTGATCACTTGCTAAGTGCTGGTTCCCTAACCTTTGGAGGAACAATGTCTGGAGATAGAGCAGGGGTTGCTGCCAAGAAGGGGCGCTCTTCCAAGAAGAAAGGAATGCGTCGAATCGATATGACTGCTTCCCGTGGAAGGAAGTGAGAAACTGCTTGGCATAATCATGGCCGGGGGCCGAGGCACCCGTCTGATGCCATTAACAGAGAACCGTCCAAAGCCGATGGTACCGGTTCTAGGTAGACCTGTCATAGATTACGTGAAGGATGCAATGGTTGCAGCAGGCTTGTCAGAAATCATTGTTACTACTGGCTATCAAGGCGAGCAACTGGTTTCACATGTCGATTCGTGGAATGTACCCAGCAGAGTAAATCAAGAAGATTCTCCAATGGGCACTGCTGGAAGTGTAAATTTGCTTTGTGATGAACTGACGGAAACATTTGTGGTTGGATCTGGCGACTCAGTAGCATCCTTCGATGTAGCTGATTTATTAGAATCCCATCGTAGTTCCGGAGCGAAAGTAACGATGGCTCTGTGGGAAGTCAACGACCCCACTGAATTTGGAATCGTGGGGCTGTCGAGGGAAAATCAGGGGCAAATCGATTCAAATCTATCTGAAGGATTTATCACGAAATTCAAGGAGAAACCAACTCCTGATGAAGCATTTTCAAACCTGATAAATGCTGGCTTGTACATCATCGAGCCAGAAGTGATGGAACTAGTACCTAAGGGAGAGAAATACGATTTTTCCAAGCAATTGTTCCCTGATGTTTTGTCTCGTGGTTGGCCAATGTATGCAAAGACTGTTGACGGAATCTGGTTCGATGTTGGTCACCCATTTGAACTACACAACGCACAAATGGCTTTGATAGAAAAAAGAGAGGAATTGCCCTTCCCAATGCCTGATGGAGAAGTTTTGCCAGATGGCTCATTCATCAGTAGTACAGCATCTGTTAGTGGCCATATTTCGAAATCAATTATCCTCTCAGGTTCTTCAGTCAATGGCGCAGCAGTGAATTCAGTTGTTATGGCCAATTCTAGAATTAATGGAGTTTCAGAATCATCAATTGTTGGTGAAAATTCAATTATAGATTCTAGGATACTCAACTGCGTGATTGGAGACGATAATCACATCTTCATTGATTTGGAAAACGAAAGACGTTGAGTGACAAGTCGGCGTCTGCTTCTTATACCCTTGATTGTCGCCGACTTTCATGGGCACCGAAGGTGGACGTGAACCGGTTCGAAGTTACGACCGTTCTTGGAGTGAAATCGAAGAAATGTTGGACAAGGCTATCGCTAGGAGAGACCAGTGGAAAAAGTGGTTCGACCAGTGTAGCAAAGACGGCGACAGAGACGGTATGAAAGAGGCTGCTAGAAACCACAAAGCCCTAGACGGAGTAATCAAAACTCTAAGATGGACTCTTGGTGAAGAAGGTGTCGACCACCCACTTGATTGACAATGCTCATCATCTATCAGTGATTCGAGTTGAGCATGGGAGTGCACCACGTATCTTGGAAGTCCACAGCAAGTGGACTAGAAGATGAGTATATCCATGCTGCTGCACTTTCATGGTTAGTCGGTGACGATGATGCGATTGAAATTGAGCGAATGAACTCTTACCACGGTTCTGCAATCCATATCGTATCTGCGGAACTCAAGAGAAGGGGACAAGCTACCAAATCTCTGGCACGATTAGGAGTGTTTGTGCTTAGCCAACTGAAGGATGAATTAGATTCGAGAATGGATGAGGATAATGTTATCCACATTCGCTTGGATCTACTGGAATTACTTGCTGGAAGAATTTCCCTAACTGTGCCAGGGGATAGGCCAACGGTCAAAGGAAGAGCTAAGTTAGAGGTCTACCCTGGAAATGAACCGATGGATGTAGCCGAAGAAACATTGGATGATGCAATCTCAGCAGCTAAAAAATTAGGTCTCCCTGAAAATCTTAGCCTCTGAGCAAGCCATTATATCTTAAAACCGAGAGGACATGTTGGTTGGTGACGAGATGACCCACGTAGTAACTTCAGCATGTGTTGACCATAAATATCAGGAATGTGTAGCCGTTTGCCCTGTAGAAGCATTCAGAGAAGCAGACACTTACCTAATCATTGACCCAGACGAGTGCATTGATTGTGGCGCCTGTGTCCCAGAATGTCCTGTTGATGCGATCTTCGCAGATACTGATGTCCCAGACGAAGAAGAAGCCTGGATTGACCGCAATGAGGAAGAATCTCAGGACGCAGAAATTGCAACTGGAGACACACCTGTGCTCGGCGACTAAATCATGAAGCATAACATATCTTCATGAAGTAAATCCCGCAGGGGGGGTTGATGGCAATGAATACTGATAACGATATCAAGTCCCTCCGTCATGCTGACGATTTGTTAAAGCGCGGTTTCGCATCTATGCTCCAAGGCGGAGTAATCATGGATGTTGTAACTCCAGACCAAGCGGCTGTAGCCGAGGCCGCAGGTGCGGTATCAGTAATGGCCTTAGAAAGAGTTCCTGCGGACATCAGAAAAGCGGGAGGAGTTGCGAGAACTTCGCATCCAGACATGATTAAGGGAATAATCGAATGTACTTCCATTCCTGTAATGGCCAAGTCGAGAATTGGTCATGAGGCTGAATCCCAAGTCTTGCAGGCTTTGGGTGTTGATATGGTGGATGAATCCGAAGTACTAACACCTGCTGACCCTTACTTCCACATCAACAAGAATGAGCACGACATTCCATTCGTTTGCGGTGCAACCGGTCTTGGCGAAGCTGTCAGGCGTATTTACGAAGGTGCAGCAATGATTCGAACCAAAGGTGAAGCAGGTACAGGAAACGTCGTGGCTGCAGTTACTCACGCTAGGCTAATTGACCAAGAAATTCGCCAAGTGCAGACTTTAGATGATTCTGGATTAGATGATGCTGCGAACTTGATTATGGACCGTTACAGGGTACTTGCAGAATCTAGCGAATTGCCAGGGACATCAAACCTAACTCCATTTGGAGAAATCGATGATGAAATGCATGGCGGCATTCGTGACATTCTAGTCGAGGTCGCAGAGATGGGAAGACTCCCTGTTGTAACATTCTGTGCAGGTGGAATCGCTACTCCTGCTGACGCTTCCTTGATGATGCAAATGGGAGTTGACGGTGTATTCGTTGGTTCTGGGATTTTCAAGTCTGAAGACCCAATGACAATGGCTGATGCAATTGTTATGGCAACAGCTCACTATGATGACCCGGACAAGGTTGCAGAAGCCATGGGGATGATGGCTGGAGCACCTATGCGCGGTGATGAATTAGAGACTCTAGAAGTCAGATTAGACCAAAGAGGCTGGTGAGCACACCTCGTAGGCTGGATTTTTACTCATCTATCCCTTTCATATAGGCCATGTTGGTCGGGAAGTTGCTAGTGGGGTAGCCCCCGCAATCTGAGAGTTGATCCGAATGGCAAAGAAGTTGAGTGCAAAAGCACGTGCGGCAGCACGTAAGCAGCGTGATAAGTGGAAGAACAAAAGATGGTTCACAATCCGTGCACCAAGACATCCTTGGAACTTCAAGCGAATAGGAGAAACGATCGGAGAGACTGATGAGCATATCATGGGCCGAGTTTACGAAATGACCCAGCAAGAATTCAGCGGTGACTTCACCAAAATGCACGTTCTCTTGAGATTCCGTGTTACTGACGTAGTTGGACAGGATGCATTGACCACTTTCGTAGGTCATGCACACCAATCAGACCACACTCGACGTCAAATCCGCAGATACCGTGGTAAGATTGACGATGTAGTTGATGTTGTTACTACTGATGGTTTCCTAGTCAGAATGAAACCATTGATGATTACAGAGCGTAGATGCCAGACTTCAGTAAAGCAAGCAATGCGTGCTAAGTCTGCTGAAATAATCCGTGCATTTGCATCCAAGTCAACTTATTCAAAGTTGCAAGAAGCAATGCTCGGCGGCGACTTAGAAACCGAAATCAGAAACGCGGTTAAGTCGATTTATCCATGCCGCAATGTCGTTATTAGAAAGAGCCAGTTATTGCAAACTGGTGTAGTGAACGAAAAGGGCCCTACACTAGATGAGATCCATGCTGAAGAGGCTCGCCAAGAAGCTGAGTTGAAGGCTAAGAAGGCTGCTGCACTAGAGGCTGCTGAAGAAGACAATTCTGGTGAGGGAGACCTATTGGCTGCTGCTGAGGCAATGGAGTCTATCTCTGAGAAGGAAGAAGTCGTTGAGGCTCCTTCTGAAGAGGATGTCGAAGCTCCTGCCGAAGAAGAAGCGGCACCTGCTGAAGAAGAATCCACGGAAGAAGAGCCATCCGGTGAAACTGAAGCATCATTGATGAAACTGAAGAAGGATGAACTTGTAGAAAGAGCAAAGGCTGCTGGTGTAGCAACTTCTGGAACTAAGGCAGACATCGTTGCTAGACTTCTAGAGTGAGTTGAACCATGATGCGCTTAGGTGTCATCGGTGGCACGGCAATGACCAGTCTAGCTACTGATGAAATCGAGGTTTCACGTAGCGACAATATTGTTGCACAGACCGATTATGGACCGGTTCCAATACTCTGTGTTAAAAGCGGTTCCAGTGAACTCTTTTTCATCGAAAGACATCATGGTAGCGGAACTACTCCTCCACATCAAATCAATCACAGGGCCAACATTCAGGCTTTGTCAGGTGCTGGAGTAGACGCAATATTGGCGGTTTGTTCTGTTGGTGCAATTCCAGTTGATTTCCCGCCTGGTTCAGTGGGCTACGCTACTCAATACATTGATTTCACTGGAGTTGACATGTCATTTTTCAAAGACGATGTAAAGTTCACTTCAATGACTGAACCCTTCGATTCTGAAATGAATAAGAAATTGCATCATGTGCTATCTAAAATCCAGCCAGGGCTCGATTTAGCGCGAACTTATTGGTTGGCTCACGGGCCTCATTTTGAAACCAAGGCTGAGATAAACGCAATAGAAAAATTAGGTGGCGAAGTTGTGGGAATGACAATGCCGAGGGAATGTAAATTGGCAGCAGAATTGGAAATCCCATATGCTGCAATTTTGGTTTCAAGCAATTGGGCAGCAGGCCGTGAACCTGGTGACTCATCTAAGGCACTGGACCATTCTGAGGTTTCTGCAACTGCTGAAACCAAGCTCGGGCCTGTTATTGAATGCATCAAGGCATTCACGCAATGACTAACTTTCGTGTGGACAACCACAACTCATGGGACGTAGTGTCGAAGACTGGTTAGCCAGCGAAGAAAGCGATGAATGGAGCCAGATGATGCGCAAAGTGGCGGCTTTCCATCATAAGCATGATTTCGCAGGAAATAATGGGCACGATATGGGTTACCGAATCGCACTAACTGTAGAAGAATTAGGCGAATTAGCCGCAGCTGTAACCAAAGGAAAGCCGATTGAGGAGTGCGCTGAAGAGATGGCAGATGTTCTGATTTTGTTAATGGGTCATTCATTGGCAATGAAGATAGATTTGAAATCAGCATTTGAGTCAAAATATGAAAAAATCATGCAAAGACCCGCCATAAAGGGGCGTTTGGGCATTAGAGTGACAGAATACAAATCACAAGGTGA
Source organism: Euryarchaeota archaeon UBA10 (assembly GCA_002498185.1). GTDB lineage: Archaea > Thermoplasmatota > Poseidoniia > Poseidoniales > Poseidoniaceae > MGIIa-K1. The sequence continues at coordinate 11,330 of DAGO01000075.1, forward strand.
AGATTAAATTTTCATCCAAAAATTGAGATGACGTTTTCAATCCATTCTTCTGCATCATCCTCGTAGTCAACATCACAGTCTACTCGATCATGAATCCGATTTGCACCTTTTTCTTCTAGCACCCTATCCCATTCTTTGCCAGCTTCACAGAATAAGTCAAACGCAGTATCGCCCAATGCCAAAACTGAGAATTTCATGCTCTGAATTGCACCTTCATTCAGGCCTTCGACTTGTTCAAACAATTCAATTGCATTATCTGGTTGTTCGCCGTCGCCCCATGTGCTGCATACTATCAATAGATTTTCTATATCACAAAACTCTGAAATTTCAATAACTTCCATTCCATAATGTTCACATTCTAATCCTGAATTTTCACCTGCTTTGCAAATATCCATTGCTAGTAATTCTGAATTTCCGGTTTCGGTTCCGTATAATACTGTGAGTTTTGTCATGTTGCTCAATCACTGCGAAGAGGATTCAGTATATAATTTAGGGCACCCTAAAAAAACTTAATAGAAACCACCCTGACATTACAATATGCCTTACTGCGTATCGATAACGAAGCCTGGTTCACCTTCAGTATTGAAAACCCAAGATATTGAGATGCCAGTTCCTAAAGATGGGGAAGTTTGCATCGAGGTTCATTATGCTGGCATAAACTTCGCAGATACTCTGATGCGACTTGGATTGTATCAACCAAGGCCTCCATTTCCATTTACCCCTGGATACGAGGTAAGCGGAGTGATCCTTTCCTTAGGACCAGGTGTTACTGGACTTGAGGTGGGGCAAAGGGTTGTTGCTGCAATGCCAACCGGCGGTCAATGCAGCCACGTTTCTGTAAAGGAATCTAGAGTCATTCCAGTCCCAGATTCGATGGGACTTGACGAAGCGGCAGCAATGCCGGTAACATACTTGACCGCACATCACATGTTGCACTATCTCGGTCATCTCAAAAAGGGAGAGACTGTTCTCATTCATGGAGGAGCCGGTGGCGTCGGTACAGCTGCACTTCAACTGTGTCAATGGGCAGGAATTGAACAAGTTTGGGCGACAGCATCGGGACACAAATCAGACATCATCAAATCATTCGGAGGAATTCCGATTGACAGACACAATGAGGACTTCACTAAGGTGGTCAAAGAAGCAACAGACGGTAGAGGTGTCGACCACATTCTAGACCCGATAGGGGGAGATAATCTAACCAAGAGTTTGGGATGTCTAGCGGAAGGAGGCAGGTTGTACACTTACGGGTTATCTGCTGCTGCACCATCCTCTAAGCGTTCATTGTTGAAGGCATTCTTTGCTCTAAGAAAGACCCCTAAATTCGATGCTTTGCGATTAATGACTCGCAATCGAGGTGTTTTCGGTGTGCACATGGGAACATGGAAAGACGAGAATGCAATGGCCGAACAGCTTCACAGAATAATGGAAGGAGTCAGTCAGGGCCATCTCAAACCAGTGATTGATTCAGTGTTTTCAGCCAAGGATGTAGCAAAAGCCCACCAACACATACACGATGCAAAAAACATCGGTAAAGTGCTGCTCCAATTTAATGAATAACTCAACCTAGGCTTGAGAACACTTCCGTGTAACGGTTATTGCTGCTCAAAATCAGAATTGAATCTGTACAGCTTCTCTCTGAACCGGGTCTGTTACTTCGAACAAGTCACGGCGCATTGCACCCTTCATTCCAGCAACGATGCTAGTTGGAATCATCTGAATTGCAGCGTTCCAGTTGGTCGCACTTGCGTTGTAGAACTCTCTACGGTCAGAGACTTGGTTCTCGATAGAAACCAATTGGTTCTGAATGTTGACGAAAGAAGTGTCTGCCTTTAGTTCTGGATACTGTTCTGCAACCATGTTGATTCTTGGCATCAGACCTGCAAGTGTACCTTCAGCAGCACCGACTCCTTTTACGTCACCTTGTGCCAAACATCCAGCAGCGGTTTGTCGTGCTAGTGCGAATTGCTCGAAAATTTCTCTTTCATGCTTTGCGTATCCCTTTACTATATTGACTAGGTTTGGTATCATGTCGTATCTTTGCTTTAGAAGGACATCAATATCAGACCATGATTTGTTTACATTTTCTTCTAGGCGAACTAATCTGTTCCAAGTGCTGATGAACCAAATCATAACGATTAGTACTACAACACCGGCGATTATTCCAATTACGAGACCTGTGCTCATGGTTAATCGTTAGGAAACTGCTACTTCAAACCTTCTTTGAAGTTCAATACTGTAAATTTGCAATCAGCCATGATTATTCTTCACGAACCCAATGCTGGAAAACCATGTTGAATTGATCTCTTTCTCCAGCTTCAACATGTCTCTCTTCATGAAGTTCAAAACCCATTCCAGTTATGTCGGGGAAGAAGGTGTCAGCGTCACTGACTCTTGCATCAATAATTGTGCGATGTAACTCGTTGACATGAGGGAGGAATATTTCGTAAATCTGACCTCCTCCAATAATCCAACCTTCCATTCCAAGGGCCTCTTCCACAGTAATTACGGGAACTCCTTCAACCTGTCCTCTAGAAAGAACATAATGCTCTCTACCGGGTAGCATTCCAGGTAATGAATCCCAAGTTTTTCTACCCATGATTAGGTTTGAGCCCATTGTAATTTTTTTGAAATGCTGCAGATCAGTCGATTGACGCCAAGGTAAATCTCCATCTTTGCCAATAGCACCATTTCTGTCACAAGCAACTATCATTCCTAGCATAGAATCACACTGCTATTGGGGCCTTAATGTGAGGGTGATGTTCGTAGCCTAATACCTCTATGTCGTCGTAAGTGAAATCGTCGATGTTCTTGATGTCAGGATTCAATTTCAAAGTTGGCAGGGGCTCAATTGGTGTCCGAGAAAGTTGGAGCTTTGCCTGCTCAAGGTGGTTCGTGTATAGGTGAGCATCTCCAATGGTGTGGACGAAGGTCCCGGCTTCTAATCCACATACCTGTGCCATCATGTGAGTCAACAGAGCATAGGATGCAATGTTGAATGGTACTCCCAAGAAGACATCTGCACTTCGCTGGTATAGTTGACAGTTCAGTTTTCCACCAGCCACATGAAACTGGAAAAAGGCGTGACATGGCATAAGTGCCATCTCTTCCAATTCACCAACATTCCAAGCGCTCACGATTATTCTTCGAGAGTTGGGATTATTCTTGATCATGTCAATGGCTTGCTCGACTTGGTCGATAATTCTGCCATCCTTTGACTCCCATTGTCTCCATTGCTTACCATAAACAGGCCCTAAATCGCCGTTTTCATCAGCCCATTCATTCCAAATCCTAACTCCATTTTCCTGAAGATAAGCCACATTTGTGTCTCCTGCCAAGAACCAAAGTAACTCGTAAACTATCGATTTTAGGTGGAGTTTCTTTGTTGTAACCATTGGGAAACCTTTGGAAAGGTCGAATCGCATTTGATGTCCAAATACAGATAGGGTGCCTGTTCCGGTTCTGTCACCCTTCTCTTCACCCTCGTCGAGAATGCGCTGCATAAGATCGAGATACTCCTGCATCAGAACTATTCTTGATGCGGAGGCCTTTGAGGATTGTCACGGGGCACCCTGTCCTTTGATCCTATCCATGAATTCATCTGTGAACTGCCTGTACATTGAAGAGAGTGCCGCTTTAACTTCGTGGTCCTCTTTGTCAGTAAGTGCTTGCAATTCACTTGCACTACTATTTTTCTCTAGCCATTCCCACCAAGTGACGGGTTTGCCATACGAGATTCCTACCTTCTTCCACAGGCGTGGGAGTTTGTGCTTGCTCGGTGTCATGAATTCTCTAGTGCCGGTTAATCCAATCGGGACAACTGGTACATCAGGGTATGATGCTGCTAGTCTTGCAAAACCTGTCTTTCCGGGAAGTAGGAATGGTGCCTCAGTCCGCTTAGACCTCGTTCCTTCAGGGAATATTCCCAGAGCACGTCTGGCATGCAAGACGACAGCAGCACTAGAAAGAGCTTCAGCGCCGCCCGTTTCTCGGTTTGTTTCAATTTGCCCGGTTGCCCTCATGAATGAACGTAGTGCGAAATTTCTGAAATGCCCATCCTTAGCCAGATAATGTGTCCTTCTGCGTGATGCTAAGATGACCACTAATGGGTCGACATGTGACAAGTGATTTGCAGCAAGAATAGTAGGGCCTGATTTAGGGACATTACCAATTCCTCTAATCTTTACTCTTAGTAACATTCTGAACAGAGGTGCTAAAGTCCAGCGCATGAAACCGTATGATGCATCACCGGTAATTCTAGCATCTTTAGGAGTGATCTTCCAATGACTCTCCAAAGCCATCCAAGCATCTTTGAGTTCACTCATTACAGCCTTCGAAAGCCTACTAACCTTTGATGATTACCTCATCACGGATAGAGGGAATGCTGAAATGCGACCTACTCAGGCATCTTCACATGCGTATGCTAGTATTGGCGATGTTGCTTTCGGCAATGTTAGCGCCTTCAGTTCTAGCAGATGTGAAATGGGAAGAAGATGGCTGGTTGGCAACCATAGGAAAGGAGCGTTTGGACAAAGGCGATGAGTTTGGATGCTATGGAATGCCAAATCTAGAATGGAAAGCAGACCCGGGAGCTGTTGCGCTCGAATGTAGGGAATACATCGAAGATAGAATAGACGCTTCAAAATGGTCCTCAACTCCGATTTCGACATTCACTCCAAGCGATTTAACAGCCGCTCAACACACGATTATTGCAAATCAGGGTTACAGCATACATGGAGATAATACAGGTCAATCTGCTACTGCTTGGCATTCTGCAGAAAATGAGCCTGAAAGAGAATACGATTGGTATGATCTAGGCCGTAGAGGCGGCTCTCTCGAGAAAGGGATTGCTGACCTTTCAGAATTAGAATCTGAGTTAGATGCTGGTGGCTTAGTCAATATGTACTGGGTTGGAAGGATACACGATGCTACAGTAAGGCATGATGGCGATGTTGTTGAAATGCTTTCCAAGAGAGATGATGTTTGGTTCACTACTTGGGGTGAAGCATTCTCGTATTGGTCCGTTGAAAGGTGTAATAGTTTCAACCATTCACTTTCGGATTCAACTCTATATTTTGAATCAATAGATTCGGTTGCGTGCAGGGCTGCTTCCAATGCTTGGAACGTTCCCGTAACTTGGATTGCCAACATATCATCTGCAGATGTGGTTGATTCGAATTTACCGGAACTAGATGTAAGTGATTCAAACACTAAAGAAGGATGGAGGCAAGAAGGTTCAATTCTATATATCAGCGTATTAGCAGGTAATGAAGTGGAATTTAATCTAACTGAAGATGTAGAATATGACATTTTGGGAAGAACGAAATTTTTCAACAATAAGAGCGCTGCATTGACCATTGCTGGACATTCAACAACCGACCTTTTCTTGTGGTCGAAAAGATTTGATGACCATGATTTCTTGAAGTTCACCTGGTTAATATCCCCAAGAGGACTGGAAGAGGGTCTCGAGTGGTTACCGTACGCAGGAATTGGAGTTCTAGTTGCCAGTGTCTCGGGAATCTGGTTATTGCTCAAGAAGGACGCCTTAGCCTACTCTAAGGCCGAAGAGTTGATGCCTGTTGTTGATGGCGGTGACGATGATGAATGACGATGTTACCATCGACCCGTGGGGCTCATCCCAATCCACGGATTATTCAAGAATCATCGAAAAGTTCGGTCTTTCTTCGATGGAAGGAGTCACATTAGATTCACCCTCAAGACTCCACCGCAGAGGCGTGGTGTTCGCTCACAGAGATTTTGATCTGATATTGGAGGCTAAGCGCCTTGGAAGTCCGTTTGGAGTTTTAACCGGTTTAATGCCATCAGGGAAAATGCACTTGGGCCACTCAATGGTAATCGATCAGGTCAAATGGTTCCAAGAACAAGGTGGTGATGTTACTATAGCTGTTGCCGATTTAGAATCGACTGCGACTCGTGGTATTTCTTTGGAAGAAGGTAGGAGAATTGCCAGCGAAGAGTATGTTGCAAACTATGCAGCACTAGGACTGGACCCTGACAAGACAACCGTATATTTCCAATCACAGCGCAATGTTGTTCAAAAGTTAGGATTCCAGTTAGGTAAGAGAACCAACCTTTCCGAACTCGAAGCAATTTACGGATTTGATGGCTCAACCAATCTGGCCCACGTTCAAGCGCCATTGGTGCAAGCAGGAGATATTCTGCACCCACAGTTAGATGAATACGGTGGTTTGCGCCCGATTGTAGTGCCTGTAGGAATTGACCAAGATCCTCATCTAAGGTTAACTAGAGGGCTTGCAGCCAAGACAAATTGGTTCAATGTTAGCGATGCTAAAATGGGTTTGCAAGTCGGAGTTTCAGTTCAAGATGATAATGCTTCAGTTATGGGAGTTGAACCTAGTGGTAGAGTCAACAAAGATGTGCAAAAGCAGGTTTTCTCTCGAATTGTTAATGCAATTTCAGGCCTAGGATATTCAGATATAATGTCCAATCCGAAACACGGTACAGTCAACATTCCTAGTGCTACTGCCAAAGATAAGGGTGCTATCAGAATTGCACTACTTGCTCTCGAAAGAGAGATGGGAGGAATGGGACTATTGGCTCCTTCTAGCACCTATCATCGATTTGCAGTCGGAATGACTGGTGACAAAATGTCCTCTTCAAAGCCAAAGACCACGCTATTCCTTGGAGACGATGTTGCCACAGCTGAGAAGAAAATCAAGAAGTCATTCTCAGGTGGCCAGGCTACTGTTGAGGAACACCGCAGGTTAGGTGGAGACCCTGACAAGGATGTTGCATATCAGTACATGATGTATTTCTTTGAAGAGGATGATTCATTCCTAGAAGAAATAAACCAAGGATACCGTGCGGGTAAAATTCTTGCAGGTGAAATGAAACAAATGTGCATTGAAAGAGCCACAGAGTGGCTGACTAATCTATCCGAGAAGAGAGATGAAACCTCTCACTTAGTCGAGAAGTTTTTTGAATAATCAAGACAGTCTAATCGTCTCTAAATTCTGAGGGGCGTAGGTTCGAACCTTGAATTTCTCACGTAGTGTTCTACCTAGTTCATTGCACTTGAAGTAGTCACCATGGTGACAGATGACATTCTTTGGCCTCGGACTCATGTTCTCAATGAATTCGAGCAATTGCCTTCTGTCTGAATGTCCGCTGAAGCCATCAATAGTAGCCATTTCACAACCGATTTTTACGATTTCAGTTTGCCCATCGATAACCATTGGAACTTCACTGAATCCCTTTTGTAATCTCCTTCCGAGTGTACCTTCTGCTTGGTAACCGACGAAACAAAGTGAGTTTCGATTCTCGTGAGCCCAATTTTGGAAATAATTCATGACAGGTCCTCCATTCATCATTCCACTTGTTGCAAGAACGATACACGGACTGCTGTCCATAACAATCGACTCACGCATTTCACGTCCCTGAACAGGTCTAAACCATTCACTTGTGAATGGGTTGTTTCCATCATCGGTTAGCAGACTCTTCCTTAGGGATTGTGTCAGATAATTTGGATGCGATGAATGAATTGCAGTTGCTTCCTGAATCATTCCATCCAAGTAAACTGGAACGGGTTTAACGGCACCCGATCTAAACAATTCATCAATCGCAATCATAACTTCCTGCGAGCGACCTACTGCGAAAACAGGACAGATTAGTTTCCCGCCTCGTTGTATTGTCCTGCTAACAATATCTTGCAGTTCTTGTGTCGCTTCTTCACGACTAGGTTGGAAATCGCCAGATGCACCGTAAGTGGATTCGATAACGAGTGTTTCACAGCGCGGGAACCTTGTGTTTGCAGCATCGAAAAGCCAAGATTTCTCGTATTTTTGGTCACCAGAGAACACAATGTTGTGCTTCCCATCTCCGACATGTAGGTGAACC
>DAGO01000087.1:0-885 GCA_002498185.1 Euryarchaeota archaeon UBA10
CCATCCATAGATACAACTCCGTAGTTTTCAGGGTCTTCTACAGCAGCCAATCCAACACAAGGAAGAGAGGTTTTCTCGTAGGCATCTACTAAGATCTTCGAAGCGTTGGATGCTGTGTAGTTTGATACTGTAGAATAAGAATCCATGAGGATATTATCTCCGAGTAGAACCATGAATGGCCCATTAATCGAGCCTAGTGCACAACTGAGTGCATCCCCAAATCCTCGAGGTATTTCCTGAACATGGATTTGAACTTCTACCTCTGCAAATGGAGATAGCAATTCTTTGCTAATGTCCGAGCGCTTTGCTGAAGCCCATGAATTGTCTTTGAGTAAACCTGTGAAATCCTTTGATGGTGATGTGATTATGTGTAATCGCTTAGCACCTGCTTCTACTGCTTCTCTAGCTAGGTGTGTAATCGCTGGAATATCCACGAGAGGAAGTGCTTCTTTCGCAATAGCAGCACTAGCAGGGAGCATTCTCGAACCGATGCCGCCGGCAACCAATACTGCATCCTCAACCGCTGCCATAAACACCCTAACATCCCCATTGCTTTCAAGCGTGGCGCCCCACAGGCTACCTTATGGGCGCAAAGGCGGAGTGGCGAGTCTTTGCCGCCGTAGGGGCCATACTTGTCGCCATTACATTCACTGACCTATCACCCGAGGGGCCGTGGAATGATTCTACATTCACTTCAGGTTCTCTTGGATTGATTGGCTTGATGTTGCTTTATTTAGCGTGGTTTAGACTTACTTTCGAGACTAAAGGCGTAGTGCCAACAATGGATCTATGGAAAGACCCAGAAGGGACTTCTTCTACAGTGATTGGAGTTGGACTTGTAATCTTAGGAATTGCTTATGCAGTTGGAAGGATTGATTTCTTCCC
>DAGO01000087.1:1307-4115 GCA_002498185.1 Euryarchaeota archaeon UBA10
TGATCACTCTTCTTCTTCGGCATATTCAGGCGTGCGCATCATCACTAACAAATAGACAAGTAATACAAGTATGACAATTGTCAAAATAACAGTTGCAACAGTTTCCATTCCATCTCCATTACGGCTTTTTTGACTGTCGCGCTCATCATTGTCATCGCGCTCCTCGCCGGCGCGCTCATCGTCATCATCATCGTCTTCGACAATTGTTTCAATATAATTCCAAGTTAGAATAAATCCGATTTCTTCATCTCCATTGACAATCAGTCCCAGACACTTCTCTCCTGATTGGTTTGCGCTAAATGATAGAGCCCAATCAGATTGAGAATTGATAGAGGTGCCTTCACCATTAATATCTTGACAAGAGATACTGGTTACTGTGGAAGATGTAGAGACGATGATCATGTCACCTTCATTCATAGCACCCAGTGACACCATAGAGCCGTCGCTCAAATTCGCCCGCTGCCCTGTTGTTGTCATAACACTGGACGTGAAACTAACTACGACTTCTTCGACTTCTTCATCGGTTTCTCGAAGAGGTTGTGATAGAGAATTCACGCCTGTAAACAATCTCTCGTCGTGCCATGGATTCTGCTCTGAACCCCAGGCTGCGACAATAGTTACAGCATACCAAGCTTCGTCTTGAGCGTTGAGTGGATTGTGCAAAAATTGTTCACTTGATAGATTTGTTATGCCCAACTCTTCAACGTCATGTAATGAGTCAATTGGTCCGCTGATTGAGCGCCAAACTTTTGCTAAAGCAGTAGGGTTGTTCGTATTGTCGTTCCAAGAAATGGCGACCGTCCCGTCTGCATATCTTTCAGTATCAATTTCAGAAACGGTAGTTATGGAAATCGTTGATTCGATGACAGGATCTGATACTGGCGAAGATTCTGTCAACTCCATTATCTCGTTTCCTTGTGAATCTTCCAATGTTATTGCGTACCATGACTGGCGGTGTTCACCGAATGGAACTTCTATTTCGTATGATGATTGGGCAGCATCAACTGTAGCAACCAATGTGTTTGATGCTATTGTTTCAGGTTCTATGCTGCTGCGATAGATATTGATTGTTAAATCATCGTCTTGAACTCCTTCTTCCCAATCAATCGTTGTTTTATCGGTTTCTGCATCGAATGTTGCTGACAATTCCCCAATGAATAAGGGTGCTACATTGTCCTCCCATACAGGAGAAGTCAATGTGTTTGAGCCAAGGAATCTGGTATCTTCTGAGGTAGGGTACAGTAGAGTGACTGAGTAGTAGATATCTCTCTCAACAGAACTGCTCGAGTGATTTATGTGGTAGCTTGTAGTTCCCGCAGGAACGCTACTGCTAACGATTGTCTTTGGCATTTCATTCCAGTTTTCTCTGGTAGCTGGAGAATCGTGACTGTAAATCATGATTGAATGATTCATGTCCAATCCTGTTGGATAATCCCAAGTCAAATCTGTAACTCCATCTGAGTAACTTGCAGACAAATTTTCTACTGCTAAAACAGAAGATACGTTTTGTGAAATCAGATGGGATAGTGCCATTATGGTGGGCGCACCCTGTTGAATTGTAGGGTGGTTAATTAGGAGTCTATACTGCATTTGGCCAGATAGCGTAGGATAATATTCAATTTCAAAGTGCGCTCCTGAACATTCAGAATTTGAAAATTCTTGAGTACAAAACTGATAGGTTCCAATGGCTACGTCACCCATGTACTGTCCGTCCCCATCATATCTATCTGCACGGATTGTGAAGTTTGCATCTTTTATCACATCCAACTTCGTAGCATTGTTAGTTACTGGCATTGTTATATTCAGAGTTACCATTTCTGTAGAATTATCAAATGACGCAGTAATCCCATAATTCTCACCTGAACCATCTGCTGTAACATTAGTTGACAGCGGGACTATCGAAAGTAGTAGAAGCGATGTGAATAGCACTGCGCAGCGCATGGTTACGAATACTAGGTCGCGTTCAAGAGGTTTTTGTCAATCAAGGAAACCCATGTCGTCGAGCATATTCAATGCATCATCTAACTCAGGAAGTTCTCCTTCAGTCATATCTGAAATATGAATTTCAGGGCGCTCGGGTGTCGTTGGTTGGTCCGCTTTGCCAACTAACCATTGTTGCCATTGTGTAACTCTGTCCTCATCCTTGACGCGCATTGGCGCCCATAGGCCTTCGATATCAAGACCTTCTAGTGAACGTATAGTTGCTGCAAATCTATCTGCATCAACTTCATCCATTCGCATCAATAATTCACGTAATCGAGTCAATACTGTTTCGTCGCCATCAGCCCATAGCTTGGGAATAATGCCCCTGGAATCTTCAGAATATTCTTCGAGATAATCACGAATTGTGTAGACTAAATTTCTGCGAACAATTCTAGACGGGTGGCTGCATAACTCTGCAATTTTGTCCGCCCACATATCTTTGTCAAGGAATCGTAAATCGCCCACGGTTGCACTTGCAGCAGCTAGAACGCTTTCATCATCATCTTCTAGCATCCCATCGAGTAGAGGGATTGCATCGGTAGTGATTCTTCTAAACAGTCTTGTTAGGACATCAGCCATGGCCCTGCGAGTTAGCAAGTCTTCTCTTCCATGCAAAACACGGATGCATTCCAATGCAGATTCTTTGTCGCCTTCGATTAGTTTGGCAAGACATAGTACAACTCTGCTCGAAACTTCTTGCGAAGGGTCTGCTGCTCTACGAATCAGAATTTGCGGAATTCCGAGAGGTTCGATCAATTCCTTTCTCTCTAAGAGTAGTCTGCACCATTCAATCAGCAATTTGCGGCGTTCTTCTCCACTATTTTC
>DAGO01000048.1:0-18210 GCA_002498185.1 Euryarchaeota archaeon UBA10
AGGCTACACTATGGGGCCAGTGCAAACTCGGCGACCTGCCTTCCCCATTTAAGCGCGACGGGCGCTTCAAACGCGCCACTCAAATTGAAGCCAATCCTTCTCTTTCGCAATTGTCTTCAGACGGCCTTCTGCATTTACTGCAACCGGATTTCCGGTTATTGACATGAAAAAAGAGTCCGCATGTGTGTTACCATAACCCCAACAATCAGACAAGTCGTGGCCTAGGTTTGCAGCATCTGATTCTACAATAGGAACCTTGCCTTTTCTTCTAGGAACACTCCAACCTCTCTCAGAGCCACTCATGATTCCTGTCATCTTTTCCGGGCCACAGCCATAGACCGCATCCATTCCAAGATAGTCAGACATTGCTTGCGCCATTGGCATTACAGTGGCGGTAACTAGAACTAAACGATGCCCTAATTCGCGATGCCATTCTAATCTCTGAAGTGCCTCATCGCTAACTCTCTTCGACAGCTTAGTCTCGACTATTTCAGCAGAATATTTGCGCAGGGTTTCCCAATTGCATAGTGCCAAATGGCCACGATTTCTTGCAGCATCGTAAATGGATCTGCCTCGTAACAAATTGCCTATGAATCCTAGACTCCACATGGTTGTACCCAGAGGAATTCGCCACGGGCGGCGTCGAGCAAGCATTGCTGTGAGGGTTTTTTCGCTAGATGCATCCAACAGGGTGCCATCCAAATCGAAGTATGCTGTAACCCCAGCCATGATGTAGTGGCAGAGAAGGTTGCCCTTCACACTGTCGCTTATTCACTATCATCAGGACCGTATACTCGGCGACCTGCCACATGGTCCTGCCACCATATTAGATGCGTTTTCAGATGTCTGGGAATAAAAAAGCCAACCTTCCTTGGAGTGAGGCCATGATTTTTCAGTTTCTTATCGTGAGTTAAATGCGCCACAATTGTTTGTGCGCTGCAGCCAGGATTTGCAAAAACAAAGCGCCTTATTTCATCCTTGAGCCGTTGCAGTCTTGCCTTCTTTTGAGTTCCTTTACCTATTGTTGGTGGTGACATAAGCCGAAAATCATGGTCAACCCATATCAAAGACTAGGTTGAATACCCATTAGTCCCGGGTAATGCGAGAGATTTTGAATCCCCGACCTCTCGCATGCATTGGTCAACATGGTAGATTCCGTTGAAATCAAGCGCGTAGGTATTCGCGATTACTTATCCATAGACGTTGAAGTATGGATGAATCACCCTGATGATATGGATTTCAAACCACGAACCCACCTCAGTGGAAATCGTTTTTCGATTTCCTCAGCTAGCAACGGAAGAGAGATGGCCAGTATCGAGCTTGATGATGAGCAAATGGAGGCGGCTGAAAGAGACCGCCAAGTTGAACTTCGAGTCAAATTTGGAGTCCACGGAATGCACGGCAGACTCAATCACATTCATCCAATCATTGCTGATGGAAAAGCGAAGAAACTTGCTAACGCAAATTGGAAAACTGTACAGCCGATTCAGTTTAATTAACTCAATCGTAAGCGACTTCGGTCAATATAGGAGTTAACACCGTAATCACGATTGTAAGTGTCCAATCGTTACCTGCATCAGGGTCTGGTGCTCCAGGAATAATTGAGTCTGGGTCTGCATTTTGAGCAACCACTGTCCACACCCACTCACCTTGACCAAATCTTGCGCCTGGTTCGTTTAGGAGGCTTCTCATGAGTTCTTCCTCACTATCAGCATCATAAACTCCCTCTTCTGCAGAAGGATTCAATTTACTAGCATTTAACTCGGCCATTGTAGACTCGTTTCTAGTAATGTTTCCAGGGCTGGTTTGTGCACTTTTTCTGTGACCATCATCGACAATATTGAGTGATAAAGTGAAATTGTCGGGCGGGAATACAAGGTCTTGATCTAATTCTAGTACAGCGTCGTATGCCATGATTCTAACATCTAACCCTGGAGTCATGTTATCGCTCCAAGAATCGCCTTGTGCTAGATATTCATCATAGGTCCATTCCAATGTGTTCTGTATCCATGACACCTTGAATCTACGTGGCTGTATTTCGATTGTGAATTGCTCAGAAACTACGCCACCTACTCCATCATCGACAGTCAGTGCGCCCATGATTGTGCCACTGCTTTCAGTTGGCAGATACACTATATCTTCAGTCGAATCGACGTCGTTTCTGGTATCTCCATCTCCATCACTATCTTCCAAGTAATTCAAATCCCACATGAATTTCATTGGTCCGCCCTCTGGGTCGACTGTGTTGGATGCATCAAGTAGGATTATGTCGCCACTGCGAACAACTTCAGGAATTGATAGATTGATTTGTGGAGCTCCATTTACTCTAACTAGTACAGTTGTCGAATCGGTTCCGCCTTGATCATTAGTCACGGTTAACCTGACATTGAACTGTCCCGATTTCAAGAACTGGTGTGAAGTAAATCCAGTAATGGTGGTCGCTTCTGTACCATCGCCAAAATCCCAGTTATATTCTGTAATTACTCCTTCAATAGCATCCGATGCTCTAGCATCGAAAGTCACTTCCTCACCTTGCTGAATTTCAGTAGGTGTTGCCGTAAGTGCTGCTCTAGGCTCTACAGTAGACTCAAGGACGCCTGTGCAACCTGTAAGGAGTTGAACCAACAAAAGGGCCCCGATAAATAACGGCCGTTTGCGGTTCATAACTTCCGCTAAAGCGCTTATTATCTAACCCTGTCCCTTCAATGGGCTAAATTAGTCTGATTCGAAATCTATCTCTGAAGGCAGGTCGCCGATGATTTCAGCCCCTTCCAACATATCATCAAACTCGGTTTCTTCTACCGTATTCAATTCATAATTTGATTCCATTTCATCATCGAGTAGGTCGCTAACCTCAACAAACCCCGAATCATATTCTGGTGTTGCTTCAACGACCTCCGATTCGGTTAACTGAACCTCTTCGGACTCAAGTGCAGACAAGGTTTCATCGAGTAATTCTTCCTTATCTAATTCCGGTAAATCAACCGGCTCATGAACAACTTCTTCGGTCTCTTCGGACTTCTTCCAAAACCAATCCCGGATACCCATGAATACCGTTGGCGGGATAATGAAAATAGAAATTGTGTAGTGATGTTCATTTGGCTCGGCTTCCAGCCCCCCTCATGGTCGATGTCTTGGAGGGGCACAGGGTTCTGGCATTTGACCTCGAAACAACTGGGATTTCTACTAATAATGACAGAATTGTACAGGTTGCATTAATTGGGGCAGATGCGGATGGAAATCCGATACATCACGACATACTAGTCAATCCACAAAGGCCCATTCCCCGTGATGCTTCAAGAGTTCACGGAATTTATGACCAAGATGTTCGCAGTAAGCCTGTCTTCAAAGAATGTGCCAACGAGTTGGCGGAATTGATGGAAGGGGCTGTAATAGTCGGCCATAATGCTAGGAAATTCGACATGCCACTTCTACAGAATGAGTTCTACAGATGTGGTATTTCTCCACCTAAGCCATTGGTTGTTCTAGACACCTTGGAGGCAGTTAGGAGGTTGAAGATTCCAAGGCCACACAATCTTGGGGCACAATGTGCTAGGCACGGTATTGATTTGTCAAATGCTCACGATGCTGCTGCTGATGCTGCTGCTTGCTTGTTACTACTGTGGAAAGTAATGAGAGACCACCCCTCTAGTTTCAGACGCTCACTGCAAGAAATTGAGGAATGGCTGATTAGTGGAGAAGTTCGCAAAGATGAAAGTGAATTAGGAAGGGCGTTAACCGACCTTGAATCGTTAGATAAAAATGGAAGAATTAGAATTGACGAAGGCGCGTATATTGTGGCGTTTGGAAGACATCGCGGCAAAGACTTGCAAAGTATAGAGAGAGAAGATCCCCGGTATGTGGACTGGTTGATTTCGGCGAATGGAATAGAAGATGATGCAGCCAGGGAGATTTTGAGTGAACTAGTTTCAAGCATCAGGAATGGGTGACCAAGCC
Source organism: Euryarchaeota archaeon UBA10 (assembly GCA_002498185.1). GTDB lineage: Archaea > Thermoplasmatota > Poseidoniia > Poseidoniales > Poseidoniaceae > MGIIa-K1. Next base: position 3,958 of record DAGO01000048.1, read on the forward strand.
AACACATCACACCAGTGTCCAACTCTCCATGTATCTCTATTTGTCATCGCACTCCCAATGAAAATCGGTCCTTGGTGCCCTGTTGCAAGAAGCTCTTGCAACGCTTCCTTGCCTCGCCCATCGAAGTTGACTGGAACCTGTATTCCCGTAGGCATAGCTCTTCCTTCAGCATTTGCAGGTTCACAAATTTCGGCGACTCCAGAGCCGTTTATATCGTCATAGTGATGTAATAGTATGACAGAGTCTGAGAAGTCCTCGGTTCCCAATGTTCCATTCTCTAAACGCCAATTCCACCAATGAGGGCACCATGCTTTCCAATCACAAAAGCCTCCACAAGAAGACTGCCCAGGAGTGGCTTCTAGCGGTGCCTCGCTAGGTTGTGTTTCCTCCCACGCTTTGAGAGCATCTTCCATTACCGAATCTCCTGTTGCGGTATATCTGGTTGCATTTTCAGTGTACCAACCTTCTGTTTTTACTGGCGGTGCATTTGGATTATTCGAGAGAAGGATATCTCTGTAAAGCAATAATTGTCGCTGAACTTCCGGTTTTAATTTCTCATTTGGAGCACGCCCTGTTTTGAGGTCTGCTACAACCCAACCTTGCAACTCTCCATTCGAGTCGACATCTGCAAAAAGCATGTCTAGCCTGCCCATCAATCGATTATCACTGGTTCTCAATTCGCCTTCAACCGCTATTACTCTTGACAATAAATTCCTCCAAATTCCAACGGTCGTTTTCAGAGGAGTTACTCCAATAGCACCAACGAATTCGAGAAGCATCTTGATTGCCCCTCTTTGCATTCTCTTCGCTTTATCCCATTCTTTTTCTTTCCACATCGGTCTTCTTGGAGTTGCAAAGAAAATCTCTTTTTCTTCCTCCCATCTTTGTTTCAAAAATTTCTCAGCCATTTCTGGTAACCAATGTGTTTCGCTTGAATCCCGACCGGATAAATTCACTTGAAGGAGGTCCTCAATTGAAGCATGTACTGCCGTTCCTAGACTTGCCGCCATTCCTGCTTTTCTTGGCAGCCTTTGCCTACTTAGCCAGTACATACGAGGGCAGGTTTCGTATCTATTCCATGCGGATGGAGAAAGTGTGTGTACTCTTCCCTCGCCCATAAACAGTCTTGAGTGCTTCAACTTCAAATTGCTTGGGGTTGCTTTGAGCAATTTAGGGGGCGAGATTATACACAAGGAGGTATGTCCTCAATTCATGGAAGGAGCAAAAGTATGGCTCGACAAGAGTATCGATATCGAAGATGCACTAGTAGTGTGCTGTTTTCCTAGCGTTGGAATGGTTTCTAGTGTAGTTGCGCACTTTTTGATCGATCACTTGAATCTAGAATTCGTCGGTGGTGTTGCGCATCCAAAACTTCCAGCGATTTGCTTAGTCCAAGACGGCGTCCCCCTGCCTCCAATTCGAGCGTATGCTGGTGAGCCTATTTGCAAGCTGGAAGGAGTTTGTGATAAGGTACTTCTATTGATGAGTGAATTGATTGTCCCTGACCCACTGGTTCACGAAATCGTTAGCTCGCTATTCGAGTGGTCAAAGGAACAAAATGCTGCAATGGGGATTCTAATCGATGCTTTCGCTATGAAAGGAATGAAGGGCGGATTGAACGGAAATGAGCCGTTAGTTGAATACGAAGACACAGAAGATGTTGATGTTCTAGGAGTTGCAGCTACACCGAAGATGGCTGAAATTCTACAAGGAATGGACATCAAATTACTAGAACAAGGAGTCATCAAAGGAATGACTGGAGCGATGCTGAGTGAAGGTTCCAGCCGAAAGAGAAACATCATGAGTATCATGGTTGAAGCCGACCCAAGGTTCCCAGACGCTAGGGCTGCTGCAGTAATTATTGAGCATTTGAACAAGATGTTGCCTGTTGCTGATTTGGACCATGAGCCTCTACTTGCTGAAGCACAGCAATTAGAGGATCAAATTAGAAGCATGATGGAAGGGGCAGATTCAGAACCTTCTGCATCCTCAGCCTCTATGCTCTACGGCTGATTTGCCAACAATAGCAACACCGATAATTAGCAGTACAATGCTTGCCCAGGTTGGGAATAGCATGACTGTTTCCTTAGGGAAAAATAGCAGCAGAGTCTCTCCACGTGAATACTCTCCACCCATGCCTGCAGTTGCAAGCATCAGAGCAACTGAGATCATGCCAATACTAGAATGGCGGACATCGACTTCTCCTCCCCACTTTCTTCGCAGAAGAATGCCTACTGCTAGACCTGCAGAGGCCATAGATAGCAGGAGTTTGTTGGCCAGAATTGGATTTTCAATTCCTTCACTAGGAATTGCGTTCACTCCGCTAACAATTGCAAATGGAGTTGCTATCAATCCGCCTAGAAGAGCCCAATGCGCAACCGATTCTCTTGATAGTGGACCTTTCTTAATTGCACAAAGTAAGAATGCAACTCCTGCTAATGCAAACATTCCGATGGTAAGTTCGGTAGAAATTACGTGAAATGTACCAGCGGAAATCATTGGTGACCACCTCTCACTAGATTGTCAAGGTGTTCTTGTCCATAGTACTCCCATTGTTCCATAGTCCAACCCTCGGGAAGGCCTTGTTCAGGGATTGGAGGTCCTGAGGAAGGTAACTCTACCATTGCAGGAGATGTATTCTGGATTCTACCAAATTGTGATGCTTCATCTGCTGTATTGTCGTACTTGCTTGGCTCGATTTCCTCATCCTTTGACCTCTTTAGTACAACCAATCCAATACCTAAAACAAATAGTGCGAACCCTTGGAGATATAGTGCGAATTCGTCAACTTCCCAACCGGGTTCTTGTGCAGTTATTCTGAACCATGGCGACTGTTGTGTAGGCCCTTCGCCCTCCATTATTACTCTCCACTCAACTGCACCAGGGTTTACTGCTGCAGGTATTGTGAATTTGTTATCAACAACTGGAATCGTGATTACCTCGCCACCATTTTTTAGCTCTACAGTTGCTGAATCTGTATATAGTGTCTGTAATGTAATCTCTGTCTCTTCTCCAATCAGCCTAGTATTCACAGGCTCCCACTCGGGTGCTAATCGTGGAAGGTTCTCCGGCACCTCACTAACTACAACCTGCTTGGCATCGGAGATACCGGCCATTGCTACACCGCCATCAGGAGAGCCGTGTTGTACTGCGAGGTATAATTCGTATACTCCGGGGCTAGAGGGGGCACGTAATGTCCATGTTCGGTCAACAATGCTATTTATCGAAAATGAATCGATAATCTCAACATAATTGTTAGTGCCTCCATTGGGGTCTGTAACAACTTCCCATCCATCATTTGCAGGCAAATCTTTCGCACCATCTTCATTGACCAACAATGTCATTCCAACCATATTATTCGAACTGACTTCTGCGAAACTAATCGTGGTTTCAATCTCCATTAGCAGCCCTGCATAGACTTCATCGGGGTATTGAATATCTAACTCAGCATCAGATATGCCGTTCGTTGAAGACGATCCATGGCAAGAGCCTGCACAGTCCCTTGAGCGCACTGAATCTCCTTTGCCGCCTGGGTTTGCAGTAGAAATTGTTGTTGAAAGAATCATCAATAACAATACTACAGCTACCTTGAATCTCATTCAATCCCTCCTAGGAAGGAACGAAACCACTACACCAATTAATCCCACTAACAGCAGAATAATGCTGAAAACTAGTCCTGCAGTATCACTCGGACCGGGTGCTTCTGGAACTAAGCTAGTGGACAACTCTACTGAATAAGTTGACCCCGCACTATCGTCTTGAATCGTCTGACCGTCAATAACTGGCAACACGCTGTAGACATGTTGGCCTTCCATAGTTGGCGAGTGGCGATATTTCAGTTCAGAAGTAGTATCAATGACTTGTCCGTTATGAACTACTGCCCATTCCTCGGAATCTCCTTCCCAAGTGATTACTACGTCACTACCATCCAATGTGACCCGTGTATTCATTGCCATAGGTGCCTGTGTTCCAATGAAAGTCTGAGAGTAAACATCGTCAGCACCTAAATCATCGATGACTTTCACTTGCAGATTTAGTTGCTGTGTCATGATTGTAGTGAAGGACATACCGTTATGCATAACAGTGCCATCAATACTCCATATAGCATTCACAACTGCTCCGTCAATATCGGAAGAACTCGTTGCTGAGAAGGTTACCATAGCTCCTTGAATTAGTGATTCAGGAGCGGTGATACTAGCGGTAGGTTCTGTATTTGAAATCGTGAAATCAATCACCAAAACCGGCCCATCGTCTTGTCCATCATTTGGAGTAATCATAGCCGTCCATATGTCACCAGCGCCCAATTTATTCTCGGAAATTGTGCTTCCATTCTCGTCGGTCATGAAACCGTTTCTCATCCATTGCCATGAAGTTGTAACAGTATCACCATTGGCATCATCTGATTGAATTGTAGGGCTTAGTGGAACCAATGCACTTTGAGACAATGGGCCCTCGTAGGAAAGAGTTGGTAGCGAGTTGACAATTTGAACGGTATCACTCAAGGTATTGGAATACTCCATTTCGTCGTCGTAAACGGATAGAGTTAGAGTCAAAATGTCTCCATTTAACTCCCAAGTTTCAGATGTATCAAGATTGTCTCCATCTATGTCTGATGCATCGTAAGAATAGGTTGCCTCTGATTCGAAGAATACGGTTTCTTGATCGATTGTCAACTCATTCAGTACCGGTGCTGTGTTTTGGATAATGACTGCACTACTCTCCATCCAATCTGAATAAACGACCCCGTCAGTTACTCTGCATCTAACGGTCCAAGATTCGCCCTTTTCAGTGTAGAATGAAGGAAGTGTTGCTGATGAAATAGCACCATTAGTTCCGGGCCAATCCCATTCATAGGTCAAAGCATCGTTATCTGCATCTGTTGCTTGGGCCGTTGCTTGTAAATCATCTGTTGTAGTGAACGGCCCTCCAGAGATAACTACGCTTACCATTATAGGCGGTGTATTATCACTACCAATTGTGATATCTTGTGTTGTAAACCAGTCGCTGTCTACCTCTCCGTCATTGACTTTGATCTTGGCATACCAAACATCTCCATCTCGAATCGCAACTGAAGGAATTGTTGTATCTCCGTCAAATGCTGAAACCTTGGAGCCATCTACATACCATTCAGTATCGCTGACTGTTACAACATCATTATCCGCATCTGAAGATAGATGAATCAGTGTTAAATCATCTGATTCCAATGCATCTGTTGGAGTAATTTCTGCAGAATTAACTAAAGGAATTGAGTTCACGACTAGCAGATTGGAAGAGTGAACAGGGCTTCCGTCGTCAGTACCATCGCTTGGGGTTACCGTGACATTCCATGACTCGCCCTTGGCAGTCAGGGATGATGGGACTGTCATTTGGTCGTTCCTTGAAGACTCCAAAACTCCATCCTTGTACCATCGTATCATTGTTCCTGATTCTGAATCGCCATCTGAATCTTGGAAAGTATATGTCAATGTCAGAGTATCAGTAGTTACAGGATTTGTTGGAGACAATTGAACATTGGTTACCGATGGAGGATTATTTGGCGCAGGTCCCGATTCTGGTACAGTAATTGTTGTAGTCCCCCATGCATCTCCGTTATTCCCACTTGCACCGTTTGCTGTCATTGCAGCGAGATTGAATTGAGCTGTTCCAGATCCCGACGAGGGTGCTGTCCAATCGACACTCCAACTCCTGTAACTGCTAGTGGTGTGAGTGGCACTATTTTGTGCGCTGTTAACTTTAACAGTCATGGTTGAGAGTCCTCCGGTTGATAGAGTTCCTTTGTTGACATCTAGGCTAAAACCACCAGCGCTACCGGAAACCCCTCCGCTAACTGAGATGGAGAGTGTGTATGTTGAACCCGGAGTGTATGACGAAGGTTGACCCGTCATAGAGGCTGTTGCACTACCACCATAGTGGCACCCGCATCCAGTACCACTAGAGAATTTCCCCCCGCTATTTCCCAGAGAAGTAGGTACTAGTGATACTAACATCAAGGTAATAATCAGTATAGAGATACTCTTCAAGCGCATGCTTTTGCTAAATTTGTGGCCTTTTTAGTTTCATGTGTTTGCCGTCAGAACTCGAACAGGGTCTTGGGACCCTTTCTTGGTTCTGAAATCTGCGAAAACAATTTTTCTTCGCTCCAGACCTCAACGCCGAGAGATTCTGCTTTTGCTAATTTGCTACCTGCTTTCTCTCCTGCAACCAATACGCTAAGATTTCCACTTACACTACCTACAACTTTACCACCCGCGTTCTTGATTGCAAGTGCAATTTCCTTCCTTGGACGGGACAGTGATCCTGTTATGCAGAATGATTTACCATCGAAAACCCCGCTAGCAGACTCTGCTTCATCGGTTATGGTGATTATTTCTGAAAGTTCGTTGATTAAATCGCGACGCTTGGAAATGCCGTCCCTGAATATTGTTGAAACCTTCTCACCAATTCCATCGATGGTGGTTAGTTCTTCGATTTCTCCCTCATCGACCCAATGCAGTAATTTTTCAATTGACGTGAAATGCTGAGAAATTGTTGTTGCTACTTCCGGACCTATCCTTTCTATTCCTAAGGCGTGAAGGAATTTTGCAAGATTAAGGGTTCTTGTTCTCGCAAGTTCATCCAGAACATTATACGCACTTTTGTCGCCCATCCTTTCTAGATTTGATATCTGAGAATGGTTCAAGCGATACAAATCAGCTATTGATTCTACTAAGCCATTATCTAGTAAGGCTTCAATCAATTTTTCACCGATACCGTCCATCTCCAAAGTTCTACACCAATAGGTCAGAGCCCTCGCTGTTCTTGCATCGCATTCTAGAGCAATACAACGCAAAAAGGCACCTTCCATAACCAGATCTCTACTACAAGCTGGGCATTCATTTGGAATCTCAATGTCTTGGAATGTTAAATCGGCACTGAACTGAGTGCCGTCCGCGTGGAACCTTCCCTCCAAATCTGCCTGTGATGCTTGACCTAAGTTCTCAATGATTTTCGGAATAACGTCTCCTCTTCGAGTAATTTTGACTTTGTCACCAACCTTGATTCCTAGCCGCCCTACTTCGCCGACATTATGCAGTGTGACGTTTTCAACAGTAACTCCGCCAACCATTTGTGGTGCAATCCTTGCAACAGGGGTTACTGCTCCTGTTCTACCGGTTTGCCAATCAACACCAAGTAAGACAGAAATTGCTTCCTGTGAAGGGAATTTCCATGCTAGGGCCCACCTAGGATGGTGGGCTGTCATGCCTAGATTTTCTCGCTGTTCTAAGTCATCTAATTTGAAAACTATACCATCGATTTCAAATTCATAAGACGGGCGCTTAGCACTCCATTTAGTAGTATACTCAATCATTTCTTTTTGTGGAGTCTCTGAATCAAAAATTTCCCAAGGAGCTGGTTCTATTCCTGCTTCTTGCAACCAAGATAGCAGTTCACTATCATTCACAGCTTCAGGACTTTGATTTGGGAATTTCACATCGTATGCACAGAACACTAAGTCTGATGCATCTGCCTTACCATCACCATGCTTTTGTCTGAGGGCGCCAGAACATAGATTGCGAGGGTTTGGAGAAACGTCTCGATATTTTTCTTCAAAAACAGCCAATGGCATAACAACCTCTCCGCGTACATGGCAATCGATTGCTATGTTCAATCTAGTTGGAACGTTCGCCACCAATTTAGCATTCAGTGTAACATCTTCGCCCCTCTCTCCGCTACCTCTGGTAGCTGCTCGGTGAAGATTTCCTGCTACATATTCCAAAGATAATGCTGATCCGTCCAATTTCGGTTGTGCAAGATATCTCTTGCCGCCAAAGGTTGACTGTGTCACGAAGTGAATGATATCCTCGTCAGAAGTTCCCTTATCCAAGGAACGCATTGGAAACATGTGCTCTACTTTGACTGTTCCAGGGAGTGGTTCTGGGCCCACTTCATGTAATACGGCATTATTTGGGTCCAGTCGTTTTAACTCATCCCATAAGGCATCAAATTCAGCATCAGATATCTCGGGTGCGGAATGATTGTAATACAATTCACGGTGATACCTCACCGCATCGGCCAGATACTTGATTCGGTCTTCTCCGGCCATGAATATACACCTATGCCAATGGCTATCAATGTCACGAAAATTGTAGTCCTAAAAGTTCGACATCTGGTAAAGGACAGCGCGTCATTATCGCATGTTTTAATATGCGAATATGGATTTCTGCAACAACATGAACCACGCACTGAAACATATGCCCTGCGTGGACATTATTGTCATCATCTGACCAACAACAGTGAATATGCGTGAACGCTGTTCCATCCTGTTTCCTGGCGATATTTCCCGACAAACTAACCAATTCTGAAGGAGAATCCAGTTGCCTTCGAATGTACACTCCATCTTCATTCATGTAGCCATACAGAGTATCTCTGGTCCTTCCGATTCCGCTAGTTATCGCTGCCGCGTTAAACCCAACTTCATCTGCAAGGCGTTGAAGTGAAGCATGGATTTCATCACCAGAATCGATTCTGACAAACAGGTCCTCGCCGCTACGCGTCCATTCCATGTTATGTCCGATTGGACGGGGCTCAATTATGGTTATCTCGAAAATGAAGGGTGCTTTCAAGACGAGCATTCTCATACTGAATCCCCGTGGCGTAAGTATGAGTGAGGGAGGGCCGTTCAGAAGATTGCTGAGATATATGGCTCCTCACAAGGGAACAATCCGTCTAGCAACGCTATGTTCTGTCCTCAACAAAATTTGGGATTTGGCTCCACCGTTACTAATTGGACTGGCTGTAGATGTAGTTGTTCAACGAGAAGAGTCGTTTCTTGCAGGATTTGGAGTTGTGGATGCTTGGCATCAGTTGATTTTACTCTCTGTGCTTACCTTCATAATTTGGGGACTAGAGTCTCTGTTTGAGTATTTCTACGGGATTTTGTGGAGAAACCTCGCCCAAACCGTACAGCATGAGTTGCGCCTTGAGACCTTCAGTCACGTGCAAAAACAAGGCATGGGGTGGTTCGATGAGAGACAGAAAGGAGATGTTTTGGCGATTCTAAATGATGACATAAATCAATTAGAGCGTTTCTTAGACAAGGGTGCAAATGACCTCTTACAGGTAACAACCACGGTAATTGTTGTAGGTGCAGTATTCCTTGCAATTTCCTGGAAGGTTGCTTTGTTTGCGGTTCTACCGATTCCAATAATCATCTGGGGCTCTTTCCTTTACCAAAGAAGTCTAGAGCCAAGATATGCCGAAGTTAGGAATACTGCTGGTCGCTTGAATGCTCTCCTGGAGAATGATTTATCCGGAATGTCCACAATTCAATCCTTTACAGCTGAGGAAAGAGAATTGAAGCGAGTAGAGGATTTGAGCAATGAATACAGGAATGCGAACAAGAAAGCAATCAAGCTCTCTGTAGCATTCGTTCCAATGATTAGAATGGCCATTCTTTGCGGATTCACAGCAACATTACTGCTTGGAGGATGGCTTACCCTCGAAGGCGTTCTTGCTATCGGAGCATACTCTGTTCTTGTGTTTATGACACAGAGGTTGCTGTGGCCATTAACTCGCTTAGGAGAAACATTTGACCTGTATCAGAGAGCCATGGCTTCCTCGACCAGAGTTCTTGATGTCCTTTCTTCACCTACCGAAATCATTCAGGGCGATTTTACACCTGATGATGATGACATCTCTAGTTCAGACATCGAACTAAATGATGTCTCCTTCGCATATACCGGCAGAGAAAATGTGTTTGAAAATCTCAATCTAACCATCAAATCCGGAGACACGATAGGAGTTGTAGGAGCTACTGGTTCGGGGAAAACAACACTGATCAGATTGTTACTAAGATTTGCAGAACCTAAGAATGGGCAAATCAAATGGGTTGGAAAATCTCTACCCGAGTGGAATCTTGAAAAATTGCGTTCATCTATGTCTCTAGTAGACCAGCACATCACATTATTCCCAACTACGATTTTAGAAAACATCCGATATGGGAATCCGGAAGCAAGTGACGAGCAAGTAAAGGCGGCAGGATTAGTTGCTGAAGCCTCAAGTTTCATCGAAGATTTACCTGATGCCTGGGAAACTTTGGTGGGCGAAGGCGGTCACAGATTATCTGGCGGCCAGAGACAGCGATTGGCAATTGCTAGGGCTGTTCTGAAAGATGCTCCTGTCCTAATTTTAGATGAAGCAACCTCTGCAGTAGATAATGAAACTGAGGCTGCTTTGCAAAGATCAATCAACAAAATCTCTACCGGCAGAACGGCCATAATTATCGCTCACCGCCTCTCAACAATTAGGAACGCTGAACGAATAATTGTGTTAGAAAATGGAAGAATTATTGAAGACGGAGTTCACGAAAGCCTAGTTGCTAAACAGGGCACGTACGCCCGAATGTGGGCAGTTCAAACTGGAAAAGTTGTTTGAAATTTAACTGATAGGAAAAAATACAGTCTATTATATACAGATGGAATCAGGGATATTTGATGAATAAATCTACACTAACTAGAACATCATGCCTGACACTGGTGGGAGCACTAAGCCTACTAACCCTTAGTAGCGTGGCTGCTAGCGGAAATAGCACAAACGGAATGCTGAAAGAAACCGACATGGTCGGTGTTTCCTTCTGGATTGCAACTGCTATGATGCTAGCATCTACTGTGTTCTTCATCCTAGAAAGAAACAACGTAGCAACAAAGTGGAAAACATCCATGACCGTCGCAGCATTGGTTACTGGTATCGCATGGTACCACTACACATACATGCGCGAGCACTGGATCGCAACCGGAGAATCTCCTCTAGTAATGCGTTACATCGACTGGTTGATCACAGTACCACTACAGGTATCTGAGTTCTACCTAATTCTAGCAGCAATTGGTGCAGCATCTGCTGTACTATTCTGGAAGCTCTTCGGAGCATCCATCGTTATGCTAGTTGCTGGATTCTTGTCTGAAGCAGAAATCGATGCAGTCGATGGAATGGAGTGGCCTCTGTTCATCGTTGGATGTCTAGCATGGGCTTACATCATCTACGAGCTATGGGTTGGAGAAGCAAAGGAGAAGGTCGGAGGCGCAAGCGAAGGTACACAATTCGCTTTCAAGGCAATGGCTGTTATCCTAACAATCGGATGGGCAATTTACCCATTGGGTTGGATCATGGGACAAGATGCTGGTGACAGCGGTATCGACCGCTTGAACATACTATACAACATCGCTGACGTAGTCAACAAGACTGCATTCGGTTTGATGGTTTGGTATGCAGCAACCATGGACACCAAAGCTTCCTCATCCGAGGAATGAAATCACTCTTCTTCTTGAAGAATTGTGACTATCAGATTTGCTGCTTTGTCTAGCGCATTTCTGTCGCCGCCAAGGGGTAGGGGTCCGAAAGGGCCCCACCCCTTGCGCAACAACATTATTCTCTTCTTTGGCTGCTTTTTTGCCAACTTCAATCTATTCCACTCATATCTTTGGCCATCTGCAAAAAGATGTGTACTCGTGACTGCGTATCTCTTTGGTATCAATAGAGATATCAAATGAATTGCAAGCAATATATCCCAAATCCAAACCCATATAATCGGGGTGTTGGATAACTCCGCCAACATCCAGGGGAGGACCATCATTGCACCCATAGTCATCAAATTAGCCCATTGGCGTGATACTTCCTGAGATTGATTTGATTCCCAAGCAAATCCTCCATTGGATAAATTGCCAAGTTCTGGGATGTCTATTCGCTGACGTCCCAACCACCAAGCGTCCCAAGCAACAATGACTGCTAATACTGCAACACAAAACTGAGCCATTGTTTCTGGATCAGGTAATGCGCTGGTAAATTCTGCCATCACTCCACGCCCTGCTTCCTGCGCATCAACATGTAAGCTGCTGCTCCAAGGAATATTAGAACAAATATCACGGTTCCAACAGAACTACTCTCAGAGTCTTCGCCTGACTCCGCTCCTTCTGAAATGTCAGGGATTCCATCGCCGTCATCATCTGGGTCTACGGTTAGCCAAGTAGTTACCCCTGGTGGGCAATGCAAGTCATCTGGCTGGCCATCACTGTCGGTATCGATGCTTGCACATGCATCATTAGGCCATGCGTCTCGAACATCGAGTGAACCGTCGTTATCATCATCGGTATCGTAAATGTCTGGACCGCAATACAGATTCTCTTCTTTGTCGAACCATGTTTCAGAATTGCAAGTCAAACTCCAATCCTCATCCGAATCTAGTAATGTGATTTCAAAGCTCAATGAATCGCTAGCAGTTTTGCCCTGACTGTCAGTGACATCTAGTGATAAAACATAGAATCCGGCTGGTAAATCTGTAATGTTGTTCCATTCTCCGGAAAGTTGCATCATTTCGGTCTGTCCAACGACTACTGTCCAGACTATTTCCAAATCCGAATTAACATCTAAATCATCACTGATTATCGCTCTAATCTCAATAGGTAGGCTTTCCATAATCCTGAATCCATCGTCTGGAATAATTATCTCGACTTCAGGTGCCTGATTCTCAATCATATCAACTTGTATGATTTCATCTACACTAATTCCGAACGAGAAATTGGCATCTGTATCAGGTAAGCCACTCGCTGAGGCAATTACTCTAACTGTAGAATAATCTCTTGTACCCGAATCGTCAACGATTTTTGCAGGCAGAGAAACCTGAACACTGCTACCTTGTGCATCTCCAGACCAGTAATCTTCTACTTCGAAGACAATATCTGCATTCTGAGAGTTGCCATTTAGTCTAACATCGAAAATATGAGTTGCCCATGTTCTAATTTCTCCAAAGGATGTAGATTCAGATGTTGGAGATACATCGTAAAGATTAGCGATTGCAGAGTCTACATCGACTGTGCCGTTTAACACACCGTCGTGTACCATAATGTCGGCTCCATCACTCGAAATTGCAATCATCGATTCAATATGTACATTCATCAGGATCATCGGAGCAGATTCTCCATCAGTGTGCAAATCTATTCCCTTAGTACAGGATGTAATCGTCGAATCAGAAACTTCCAGAGATGCTGAAGCCCTGCCATGATGGGCAGTTATGGCAGTTCCACTACCTCCGCAATCAATGTCTAAATTTGACAATGTGCCTGCAGTGTTGTCTAAATCGACTGCAGGAGCGCCCGCTATACTTGCTACATCGATGATTATATCCCGATTATCCACGCCGCTAACGGATGTAATATTCAGATTGACCATTTCAAAACCATCTAAGTTGTTAACGACCAAATCAGCTCCATCAAAGTTGGACAAGTGTCCTTCAACCGCTCCCAAACTGACTGTGTCAGTTACTGTTAGGCCATCTGCCATCATCTCAACCGACTGAGCCCAAATTGCGTCTGATTGGCAATTTTGCATGTCGACATTTTCCATTGTAATTGAAACTGAACCTTGAGATTCAAAGCAGTGTGATGCAGAATCTGTGAAAGTGGTGGATGACAGATGCAGAGTCCCTTGTGCAGAGTTTGTTGTTCTTAGTAGCGGTTCTGCGCCGCTTGAGCGTGCTAATGATGCATGACTGAATATTACATCCGCATCGCCATTAACCGTCATCAGTGGAGAACCTTCGACCAAACTAGAACCTAGTATCTGAACCGAAGTTTCCGCATTATCACCAACTAGCAAACCGCCCCATCGAGCACCTCCGCCCATTGAAGAAATTGTGGAAAATCCTGAGGTGAATGTTCCTTCGACTGTAATTGTTACTTGGTCTGCAATTCGCAAGTATGCGCCGTCATTAATCGTCATGGTTTGTCCTTGAGGTACAACCAGATTGCCAGTCAAATGATAAGGGCTCCACAGTTTTTCAAGAATTAGCCATTCGTCCAGAGTTCCTGCTTCAATCGTTGATGCAATGAATGTGTGCTCCATTGAATTGGAGGTATCCCAAGCCATCAAATCCGAAATTTGGCCCCACTGCATCTCAACTTGCATCAATCCAGTTGTGACTGTTCCGCTAGAATCGACCAATAGAGATGTGGTTGATTTGCTAGCCTCGCCATTAGAATCGGTTGCAACACTCTGACCATCTATTGTGACTGTTGCGCCCTGAACGCCTTCGCCTTTGTCAAGAACTGAAACGTGTAGAGTGTTCACGATTTCCAAAGATGCACCAACTCCGACGCTAACATTTTGTGAAACGCTTCCAGAATTGATAGTTACTCTACAGGAATTATCGAGTTGTGTGTCGCCAGAAATGTGTAAGTTGTACAACATTAGGTCGCTTTGACAAGAAGTCCATAGCACGTCTCC
>DAGO01000048.1:18559-18694 GCA_002498185.1 Euryarchaeota archaeon UBA10
TGAATCACTGAATAATCCTGAATGTGAAATTATGTCTCCGTGGAATTGTGAATCTATTCCTTCAAAGTCTCCGTAGCTATTGACAGTTAGAGTTGCAAATTCAGGAATCTGCAAACTCGTGTCTTGTAAGATCAA
>DAGO01000071.1:0-8348 GCA_002498185.1 Euryarchaeota archaeon UBA10
CAATACCTCAGAGTATTAGCAATCGATGTTTCAGACGATTGGGTTTGGAAGTGTGTTGATTCATACGATATTTCTGCACAATTCGGAGAATATAGTGGAATCTCTTACGACAGGGAAAGCGACCAAATTTGGGTAGTACACTCCCAGCAAAGACGAATCGTATCCTATGATTTCGGAGACAACGGACAATTTACTCGTGGTGAAAGTCAGTATTCATTCTCATCAGGTACGTCATCTGCTACCGAATGCGGTAAGACAAGCAGCAATGTGCACGGCTTAGTAGTACACTCTGGGTTCTTCTACATGCGCTGCATGAAGGGATACTACTATCAAGACACTGACCAGCTAAGCGTATGGGCAATTTCCGGTTCATCCTCTTCACTCGTTCCACAAACCGGAACTCGTGATATCACTGCTAAGGGATTAGGATTGTTCTATGACGGTGAGAGATTGATTACCGTGGACACAGGTTACTCAACATGGAATGCTAAGACTCTGTATTACAGAGAGTTTGGAATGGGGATATCCTATCCTACAACTCCTGCACCGGGGACAACGACTTGGATTGGTGACACCATAGTTACTGAAGACGATGTACTCGCTGTAAATGTGCAAAACCATTGGTCAGCACCTAGCCAAGGAGACCGTGTTGACTATTGGGTTAGTGCAGACAATGGAACACATTGGGAATCTGTAGAGAAAAATCAGACAATTCATTTCGCTCATCCAGGAAATCAACTAGTTTGGAAAATGCAACTCATTGGTTCTTCAGCGGTATCTTGGTGGGTATCGCTTGAGTATGCAACATCGTATCAATCAAGTGGAGATTGGACAAGTCAAAAAGTTTCGACAGGAACCAACGTTGGTAAAGTAAGGGCTGTGTGGAGTGGAGATGAGCCTAGTTCAACTTCAATCGAAGTCATGGTTTCCAATGACAATGGTTCGACATGGGAAGGCGCAGAAAATAACGTTGAAGTTTCCTTCTCAACTCAAGGTGCAGGCAATGAATTGCTTTACTCGATAATGATGTCAAGCACCGATGATTCTGTTACTGCAGTAGTGGATTCATTCATTTTGTGGTATGAAGAAGGCTATCCTGATGCACCTCAGTTGGATGTAGGTGATGACGGTGAATGGGATTGGAAATCGATCTTATTCTTGAACGAAAGTTCAGTAGTTGCTTCAGACGATTCACCAGTTGGAACTGTGGTTTCAGAATCTCCGAGTCTGGTTGATGCTTTCAACGACCACATTCCAGCTAATGGGGTAGGCATGGTAGAAATTCCAATAGCAGTCAAAGCAAATACTCCCGGGAGAGTCAAACTCACAGATTTAGATATTGAATACCGTTTGAACACACGCGTCTTAGATGCTAGCTTAGAAGGTGGACTGATTGCACCAGATGGAGTTTATCGGAACCTTGTGGTTAGAATGGCTCATGGCGATTTGGTAGATCGTGTTACCGAAGCGACAATTGGCCTGAATAATTCACATGGCCCTAACCCTGCTTTCAAGTGGCTAAGAGGGGATTCATGCAGTGTCGTTGATGATGCAAGTGGTATTGTCATGTTCGATGTTGGAAATTGCACATCGTCTATTGATAGCGAAGGAATCCTTACAGTGAATATGCCAATGAAGGTGAACTGGACTTGGGATGACGAGAGAAAGATGGAGGCAGTTGTTTCCATGAATGATGACCTTGGCCCCCAAGTTAATGCCTGGACTACTGATACTCTCTCCCTGAATGTAGAGAATGACATCCAACTAGATGGTATGCGAGTATGGGAAGAAACAGGACGTGAATTGTACCCCGGAGATTGGGTCAGAGGAGGATTCAATCTCTCAATTAGCGGGGGAATCAATTTCGAAGGTTCTGCATTCTCTCCTATGGCAGGTGAGTTTGATTTGCGTGTCTTAGGTCAAAATGTAACCTATGACGGTGACCCGATAGGAGAACCAACAGTATTGCACACGGAAGGAAATCCTGCTTTCGGGCAGTATAACATGACTTTCACATCTCCAATTGAATCCACTCCAGGTGGAATGGTATTGTATGTTGAAGCTATCAATTTAGCAAATGGTTCAACATATGTCAACCCAGGTTATAACACCATCAAACTGATTTTTGACGGAAATGCTCCACTTGTACTGTTCGCTAGCCCTGAGATGTCTGCTGAAATGCACAAAGGTCCTCCTTCACCAGGGGGTCAAGCGATTGAAGTTGTGATTCAAGATTCG
This sequence comes from Euryarchaeota archaeon UBA10, assembly GCA_002498185.1. Lineage (GTDB taxonomy): Archaea > Thermoplasmatota > Poseidoniia > Poseidoniales > Poseidoniaceae > MGIIa-K1. Next base: position 2,239 of record DAGO01000071.1, read on the forward strand.
GTTGACCCGCCTCAGACAGTTGATTTGCACTATTGGGTTGGATGCGAAGCAGGAGAGCACGAGCGATGTGACGATTCTAACTTCAATGGATTACCAGAGCCAATTGAGTATCGTTCCAAGACATTGACAACCCCTGAAATCCTTCCCGGAGGATTGAATATATTCAACGGGTTAATTGATGATTCAATGCTAGTTCATGGTGACAAGGTTGCATTCTACGTTACCGGCCAAGATGGTCAAGGAAATGTAATCGCAATGGGTGGATCTCCGGTTTGTGATATCCAATCGAATCAATACTGTGGGGATAGACCTGGAGATATTCAGCCAGAATGGGATGATTCACTTTCATGGTATGTGATTAGAGAAGAGTTTGAGCCAGAAATGGATATTGACAACTCAACAATAACTGGGCATGATGACTTGGCACCTTTGCACCCTGGAATTTCCTACACTGCTAATTTCATGGTATCAGATATCAACGGATGGTGGGACATTGAATTCGTTCATCTCGCACTCGCAGGAGACTTCGATGATGATGAAACCTCAATCTATGCCCACATTTCACAAGATCACGATGGAACGCCGGAAATGCACCTAGAAAGTGGCGGACCAGGTTTGGCTGTATCAAACCTATATTCCTCCATAATTTTGGACCCTGAGAATGAATCAAGGATGATTGTAGCAATCAAATTCCAGTTGACTTGGAACTTCCCTGAGGTCTGGGATACTAACGGTGAATCACACTTCATTCCAAAGGTCTGGATTGAGGATAAGTCGTGTGGCTTAGAAGCCGATATTCCATGTAATATTCACAAAGCTGGATTGGGCAACGATTTGTGGAGTCTTGATAATGATTTGAGATTTGATACTCAGCCAGGCCATATTTTGGCTATCGAGTTACGTGACGGTACCAATCACTACAATCCGGAGTTTGATGAAACACTGATTGGTGCAGGTCAGGCCTTGAGATTCAGCGGTAGAGTTCTCTTCGCAGAGGACGAAACTCCTGCTCCAGCGGGTTCATTCACAATTTCCCTTGGTGATTACGATAACGAGTGGACTACTACTAGCCGAGAAGGAGGCTATTTCAGTATCGATTTGCTCGTTCCTGATGTTCGAAGTGGGCACTTGGATCTCCGAGCGAAATTAGTTGATTTGCCAGGTCTTGCAGAGGACGAATCTGAATTTAAACCTCGTCTGCGATTGGCAGTTGATAGTGAGCGTCCAACAATTCATGCAGTACATCTAGCTGGCATTGAGCCGGGTGAAGAGATTCCGATTTCTCTCGCAGATAATTTGCAAGTTATGCTCGAGACTAGGGATGACCAAGGGTTCTCCATTGAGGATCCCGCTGTACTACATTATTTGGTCAGAGCGGGAGAAGCAGAAATCAGCAGAGGTTCCTCACCATTACCCGATACGACTCCATTCGAAGACCAATTCTTTTGGACTGGTTATCTAGATTTGACAGATGGTGGAGCAACAATGCTTCTTCCATCATACACAATCGATGTTTGGGTCACAGGTTCAGACGAATCAGGAAACCCGTACGACAGTCAAGGCAATACGATTTCTGAACCTTTGGCGTCGTGGCCATTAGCCCTAACAGGTCCAGATGTAAGTCTGAGAGATGCTGAAACCACTTGGGAATGGTCTAACCCAACACCTAACCCGGGTGAATCGGTTTCACTATCACTTAAAGCAAGAAACAGCGGTACTTCCGGTAGCGTAACCTTCGTCTTGCAGAGACTAGTTTCAGGAGATGATTGGCAAACTTTGTCTTCGTCCACCATTGAAATTTCGAGTGGTAAGATGGCCCAAGTCAGGTTAGATGCGACCGCAGATGGTATTGCAGGGGACACTCTCGAGCACAGAATCCTTCTGCTCGACTCTGGTGTTGAAAAAGAGAGAATCTCGATATCGCCTTTACTTGTTAAAGAAGAAGTTGACAGAGATGGAACTGCATTAGCAAATCAAGTCGCTGATTCACAATTGTCTGTGATCATGTACTTGATTGCCTTGGGCTCAATGTCATATGCGGTGTGGACAATGGTTCAGATGCGTAGGATAAAGCGAGGCGATGAAGTTGACGAGTCCGACCAAACAGCAGAAGTTGTAGAGAATATGCAATCTAAGGCGGTACCAGAAATCGCATCCGATGTGCAACCAGTACAACAGGTACAGCAGCCCGTGCCTCAGCCAGTAAGTCAAGCACCAGCAGGACCTCCACTTCCACCTACTGGATTACCAGTAGGCTGGACCATGGAACAATGGTCTCATTACGGTCAACAGTACTTAGAGAACCAAAAATGATGGAGGCAACCGCATGAGTGGCGCCGATTCTATGGTAACTTTACAAGAGAGGTTAGTCAATCTGATCAATCAATTGAACATGCCAATCCTGGAGACTAGCATGGTTGTTTCGAGATGGACTAATCGTTTGTTAAACCAGCTGAAACAGCACACCAACGACATTCCAGAGAATCTTTTAGAGCCTTGGCCACTAGATGTTGAACCCGTTGAAAGTGATTCTTCATTTGAATTGGAAAAAGCTCTGTCATTGGTTGACAGAGATAGAATGGATATTTTGGACACACTGATTAGAGTAACACTGGAAGAAGAACAAATGTTGGTAAGTGATGCTCTAGGGGTAATGCGTTCGTGGGAACATCTTGTTCGAGGCCAGCTATCTCAGGCAGCAGGTCCAGGTCAGTTGTTTAGCCCAACAGAAATTCCTGAGGATTTTTAGGTGAGTAATATGCGTGTATTTTTTGTCATCATGATCGTTTTGTCATCTGGTATGGCTGGTTGTTTTGGCACCGAGGAATTCTTTGAAGAAAAGCGTGGTATTCCTGGCGGACTTGCGCTTGCCTGCTTACAGGATGATAAGTTTGAGAAAATGAAAATCCATTTCTTGTACGAAAAAGGGTATGACCCTGTTGCAATGGATTTGGTGAAGACCAGATTACAGCAAGTCTGTGACAAACCTGGTGGGATTCAAATTGTAGCGAATGAAATTGATTTCTCAGAGAAAACCACCTGGAGTTCTGATGACGTAAGAGATGCAAGATGGAAGCATGGTGGAGATGCAATGGGTTCGGATACACTCCACTGGTACTTCTTATTCCCTAAAGGTGCTCACAGTGATGATTCAGTTCTAGGGGTGGCCGTTGATGCATCGACAGTGGCCGTATTCCAAGATACAATCTCAGACTCAGTAAACTTCCTTGGAAGACCATCTGCGGATGAGATAGAGAGAGCAGTAACCGTTCACGAAGCGGGCCACCTACTTGGGCTGGTAAATTTAGTGTATCAATCACCAATTGACCATGAGGACCCAGACCACCCAGGACACTCGAATAATGAAGACTCTGTAATGTACTGGGCAATTGAAAGCAGTAGCATTGGGAACATATTCTCAGGTAGTATTCCTGATGAATTTGATGCTGATGATAAATCAGATTTAGCCGGAATGGCTAGTGGCGAACTAAAGTGCAGTGATCAACTCTGGTCGTGAGACTTCGCAACAATTACGCTAGCATCTCTCCATGCATCAAATACCGACCACACATACAGTAGAACCCATAGAACCAATGTGAAAGCTAGTGGTATCTGTAAAAGGAACCAATCGAAACCTCTCTGATGTCTGCGATTGAAATGTTGGCCTAAGTACAAGAATGGAACCAATGATAAGACAACTGCGAATACTGGACGAAATGCTCCCCATATACCCACTCCAGCAGTTATCTCATTCCAAATTGTCTTCCCTAATTCAAGAGAATCAATATCAGTTTCTTCAACAGGGACGACGACTTCAATCTCTGAATCGTCATCCTGCATATGGTGACCAAATCGGTTTCATTTGTCAATGTGGCGACGCAAATGCTCATTGAAGTGGTGTTACTCAAGGGGAATATGGCCAAGCCAGTTCTAGTTACCGGATTTGAGCCGTTCGGGAATCATTCAGTGAACATTTCAGGCGAAATTGCCAGAGAATTGGATGGTCATGAAATACGTGGCCATAACATTCAATCGCATGTTTTGTCAGTTGATTATGAGGGTTCAATGCTCACTTCTCAACTGCTAGATGAATCGAGTTTTGCAGCAATCATCCATTTGGGGCTCGCAGAGAATGCCCCATTCCCACGTATTGAAATCAGGGCCAAAGATATTCTTGATTTCAGGATTCCAGATAATTCTGGTCGCCAAGTTAGAGAGACACATATTAGCGGTAAAGGGGATTTGTTTTCGACAATTAAACCCGTAGATTGGGATATTGACACCATGATTGATTCACCAGTCGTCAGTGATGATGCAGGAGAATATCTCTGCAATGAGACGCTTTACCGTACATTAATGAAAATCGATGACAATACTCCATGTTTCTTCTTGCATTTACCCTTACAACAAAGTGATGCAAAAGGTTTGGTTTTGCAATGCATTGACAGGATGTTGAGGCCTCCATGTATAGATGTGGGCGCAGGAGCGATTATTCATGATGGTAAATTCCTGGCTGCAAGACGTGCTCCAAGCGAAAAACACGCAGGTTGGTGGGAATTCCCTGGCGGTAAATTTGAGGAAGGCGAAGGAGCTTCAGAATGCTTAGTTCGCGAAATACGTGAAGAGTTAGAGTTGGATATTTCTACAGGTGAACCAATAGGAGAATGGATTTTCGACCACGGTGATGTTGTCGTTAGATTACATGTAATGGAATGCTTCGTAAATGGAGGCACAATGAAACTGCATGTCCACGATAGAGTGCAGTGGTGCGATGGACCGGATGAGGTTGATTGGCTAGGTCCGGACCGTGATATCGCTGCTGCCATCAGTGCCAGGTTACAGCTTCACCGTCAGCATCCATAGTAAATTCATCACCAATTCTCCGAGGGATGTTCTCCCTTCCACTATGCCATGTAGCAGCTTCTAACCAATCACCGAGATTTTCTCCGCCGATTTCGATTGTTATCACTCCGCCTAGAGGATTATCGTCTGGGAGAGGAAAGGCCACTTTTCCGGCCATTGCTGCTTGCCTTGAAATGTGAAATATAGTTCCACTAGCATCTAAATTTGCTGACATAAAATCGAGTGATGTATCCAATATGGATTGTTTGTGAATTGCGTCCAAAAATGTCGAGAGACTTACTCCTTCTGCAGCAAGAACATCTTCTTGGTCAGAGGGAAAAGCTGGCTCATCTGGCAGTCCACAAGTAAAGCCAGGAAATAATTTCAACAATGCATCCAACACAATACTTGGACTATCAGCGCCGGTTAATTTTGTGGAAACAAGAACCGAATATCCTTCATCGATTGCTGTTAACCTCAGTCTCGGCATGGTGTGCCCATAACGGCATAGTCAATGAAGTTGACAGGCCAACCTTGACATTTAGAAGCATTACAGGGCTAGATATGGAAGTACGGGTATGTGCAGTTATACCCGTGTTAAACGAAGAGAAATTCATTGCTAGGTGCATAGAGAGTTTACTGGCTCAAACAATGCCCGTCGATATCCTTGTAATGGAGGGTGGCTCTGATGATAACACCAAGAAAATATTAGCAGGATTTGGTGACTCAATCAAAGTAATCGACAACCCGGGCAAGCGAGTTTCGAATGCCAGAAACCTTGCTTTAGAACATATTGGAGATGACATTACGCACTGTTTGGAAATCATCGGTCACTCATGGGTAGACAAAGACCATGTTGCGAAGAGGGTGAATGACCTCATTGACCTAGAGTCGAGTTTAGGAATAAGAGTCGGTGCAATAGGTTGCCTAACCAAGTCTGGTTCCACACCTGGAATTGTTTCAAATTGGATTGAGGGTGCATTATCTTCACCAATCGGTTCTGGTGGAGGTCAATTCAAACAATTCACCGGTCGTCACGAAACTAAAGTTCCTGCTTTCTGTTTGCATAATGTTGAGGCTCTTAGGTCAGTGGGAGGATGGGATAACAGGTTCATCACCAGCCAAGATAGTGATCTCTCAATGCGTTTATTGAGAAATGGTTGGAGTTTGTGGCGTTCAGACGTTTCATGTGTTTACATGCATAAGAGGTCAACTATCGGTAAATGGTGGAAAATGTGTCATCGTTATGGTTTTTGGAGAACAAAGGT
>DAGO01000071.1:8748-27533 GCA_002498185.1 Euryarchaeota archaeon UBA10
GAATGGTGGTATGCACCCGCAGCATATCTCTCCACACTATTGCTTGTAGGTGTAATCTATCGTCCAAAGAAATCAGGATTGACACCAATCTTCGGCATCCCTATCTGTCTGATTATTTTGCACACAGCATTTACTATTGGTTTGTTCGACGGATTTACTCGAAGTGGAAGACCTCCGAGCGACCGTACATAATGCGCAAACCTTCATTGGTGAAAAGTAAATCAGCAGATTGATGGCAAGGCAATTGACCTCAACGGTGTTATTGTTTACACCCGCTTTGGTTCTCAATGCTTTGCGATTCATTGTGACACCTTTGGGAGACATGATGTCAATTTCGCCAATGCTTGATATTGGGCTGCATGTGGGTGCTTTTGGTGTTGGATACATTTTGTTTCGAAGAACTCGTGTGGTTAGAGACCATGAGTGGAGAAGAAGCCAAGCTGTAAAATCTGTAAGTGGTCATTTCAAGGCAGAGGATAGTGGGGTTTGGGAGAAAGACATTGCAATGGATACGCAACTTTCTGTTGAAGCAGAAGCCAACTTGAAAGGACAAGTTGGTGGAGCAATAAGAGGAATTTCCACACTAGGAAGTTCAGAGGTAGAGACTGAAGTTGAAGTAGAAATGCTGGTTGATGCTGAGCATGTACGCAGAGCTCAAGCCAGAGTATCAGGGGATGAGCAATTCGATGGAGTAGGACTCAATTCAACCATAGGTGCAGTCAGGAAGCCATCTCCGATGGACAGTTTCCTCGATTGGATTGCATCACTAAGAGGCAGAGACCGTAAAGTCGAGAGAGATGCTAAGAAAAACGCTGCACTAACCGCCCGTAGTAGTGAGGCACCGGTCATTGCACAACGTCCAATAGCACCACTTCAACCAATTCAATCAGAAGAAAAACGTCATGTTCCTATGGAAATGGTTTCAGTTACAGATACCGGTGCTGAGTCAGTGATTATTGATGAGGAAACAAATGAGATCAGCGCTCCGGTAAATCGAGAATTATCAATAGAGGAGATGGCATATGGAAAATCATCTCGCAGAGGCTCAACAACACGACCAAATGCAGGTTTAGCATCTCAGATAATATGTGGCGTGTGTTCAACAATTAACCCTGTAGGAGAGAGATTTTGTTCAAACTGTGGAAGTAATCTTTAGCGCTGTACTGAATAACCCCTACCACTCCCCGTAAAACAACTGAGGTGCTTTCTTGTCTGATAAGAGAGATTATTATGAGGTCCTTGGAGTTTCTAAGGACGCTGATGATAAGGAACTGAAAAAAGCCTTCAGGTCTCTTGCAAGAAAGTATCACCCAGACAAAAACGATGCACCAGATGCTGATGAGAAATTCAAGGAAATTCAAGAGGCATATGCTGTTCTTTCTGATTCAGAAAAGCGTCGTAATTACGACCGGTTCGGACATAATTCTCCAGGGGGTTCACCATTTGGCCCCGGTGGATTCCAAGGATTCAATATCAACCTTGACGACATCTTAGGAGGAGATTTTTTCTCGAATATTTTCGGTGGGGGAAGGAGACGTTCAACTCAAAGTCAAGGCAATGACATCTTAGTGCGTCACGAAATTTCTCTGAAGGATGTTCTGACAGGTGGCAAGGATGAAATTGAAATTGACTTGCCTACAATTTGCAATGACTGTGAAGGAACTGGCGCAAAAGACGGTATTACTACTGAGTGCCCTGAATGTGATGGTGCAGGCCAAGTAAGAATACGCCAGCAGATCGGACCATTCGTTCAAGATTCAGTCAGACCCTGTCCTCAATGCAGGGGTTCAGGTCGTATCTTCACATCAAGATGCAAAACATGTGCAGGAGACGGTATCATAACAGAATCGCAAGTACTCAGATTCAATGTTCCTCCTGGTGCTCAAGATGGAACCAGATTGCGCATGAGAGGAAAGGGTCAACCGGCCCCATTTGGAAAAGGAATTCCTGGTGATTTGTTCATCGAATTAATTATTGAAGAACATCCATGGTTTGAAAGAAATGGGATGGATTTGATCATGTCTCTTCCGCTTGGATTTAGTGACCTAGCTTTAGGGACATCTGTTACTCTACCGCACATCGATGACAAAGATTTGGTGATTAAGGTTCCAGCAGGGACCAATTCAGGAGATACAATTACAATTTCATCTAGAGGTGTGCCCTCTAGCCGAGGTATTGGCAGAGGTGACGTCGTGGTTTTGTGTAAATTGCACATGCCGAAGAAATTTGACAAGTCTACTAAAAAATCGCTTGAAGAATTACGTGAATCATTGAGTGGAAATGGTGACTTAATAGATCGAGTAATCGATGACGCAGAGGAGAGAAGACGCTGATTATTCTTCACTATCGTCTAGTTCTCGATAAATTGTGTTGGCTGGCTTCGCAGCCATTGGCTCACCATCCACCATTCCAGATAGGTGGATGTCAACCGAATCAGCGTTACCTTGGAGGTCAACTCTGATGAAAACACGGGTATTGTCATGAATAGTGTCAAGGAATATTTCGTGGGCCCTCTTCAGTAATTTAGGCTCGACTCTCGAAACAGTCCACGAATCACCTTCAGGTGATTCGAATTTCAAAGCGGCTACACTCCACTCGCAATCGTGAGGCCGCAAACCGATTAGAAGTGGCCAAGAACCATCATCTGACAATCTACTGTCCAGTGTCCATACTGCCAAATCAATACCTGTTGTAAAGTGGCGAACTTCTTCTTGACCCCAAACTTCCAGCGCTTCTTCCCAATCTAGGGTTGAGACAGACCTTAACGCTCTAGACAAATCAGTAGGTGAAAAACTTCCATCATCTAACTTGGTACTTAGCCACTGCAGTCGGTTCTTCTTGCGAGCAAACTCTTCAGCAAATGCACGAGTTCTCCTTATGTTGATGTAGAAAATTACGAAGGGTAGAATTAGAATCAAACCCATCAGCCAGTAAAAGACATCAGCAGCTTCTTTCACTGCATCCGATGCAGGGAACCATGGCTCATCACCCTCATCGAGAACCGCAGTTGAAACTCGAATATTCCATTCTACGGAATCTGCATTTCCATCAACTGAATCACTACCGTTAAGATGTTGAATACGAATGAAATGAGTACCTAATCCAACATCCAATGATAGGGTTATCTTGTCCATAGAATAGGTCGCAGTTGCTGAATCAACTATGTCCCATGTATCTTGGTCCATATTCCAAATTGTAACTTGGAGGTCGTATATGTCCCCTTCAACAATAACATCCACTAGGTGCACAGATTCGTTCCACCCGGTGGTCTCAACTCGCAGAATGTCTTGATAATCTCCCATGTGTAAAGTCAGTTCGCCATTCTCTGAATGTCCGTCCATTACAATCAATGGATATGACGAATTATTACTAGTAGCGGATAGTGGTTTGAAACCTGGTGCATCCATACCCCAACTTGCATCGTAATGTGTTTGTCTTTCCATGCTTGCAGACCATTCGCAATCGCAATCCCATTTGAATTCGATATAATCGATATTAGCGATTCCACTTAATCTGTCACCTACACTGCCATTACTCCATTCCGAGATACTGGTAGAGGTGTATACATATCGATATCTAAAATCGACTTGTGTGCCATTACTATTAATTGAATCAGTGACAACCAATGACTCATCTCCTCCGCTTGAAACAGCAAATGAGGATGAGCCAATTCCTCTAATCTCTCCAATATCTGTAACTTGAATTATCTCTTCAGTTGAATATTTTTCAACATTCAATGCCCAAATTGCACTTGGATTAGGGCTTTGAACTGTTACGATTAATCTGCCAGCTTCATCAATAGGTAACACGATTTGATAACTCATATCAATCGATGTGTTAAGTGCTAGTGAAATCGATTCGTCTATACTGGTTTCATCATTTGAGTTTTGGAAATGTAAGTCGATATCTATTGCAGATGATGCAGCTAGTAACTCCAAAAAGACAACTTGATTTTCATCAACCTCTACAGCGAAAATATCTGAATCATCATCGATTAAATCCCCTGAGACATAGGTTCCTTGGCAATATTCCCCAATTTGCGGCTGTTTGCATGTTAACACGCTGATTGTATCAAATGAGTCCGAAGGTGCAGGTCTAAGGTTCGGCAAATCATTCGTAACAGGGATTACACTCTGGCACCTTGAATTATTTTCAACAAAAAAAGTGTGATTACCAGAATCTAGACTTGCAGTAAATTCGCTACCATTAGCGATTTCGTTACCCTGCGAGTCATGGATAGTAGCCCAAGATGCATCACAATCAAACCATGTCATTCCTTCTACGGTCATCCTAGTTTCTGAATTGGCAGATGCGGTAAATGGGAGAAGCACCAGTATAGCGACAAGCCAGAACACTCGTCTTCCCATGATTGGGGCGGTACACTCATACTCCTTCAAATGATTCAAGACCAGCGTACTTCCAGCCCGTTTCATGGCGGGGCTGGGACGTACTGTAATTGCTCGCCACCGCATGGCGAGGATGTGGGCTTTGGGAGACCGTTCAAATCCTGTTTCAAAGACACCTGGTTTGGTTGTGACAGACGAGGAAATCGAAGTCACTTGGGCTCCATTTAGTACATCGAGTGATGGTGGAATACCTCGAACTTTGAACCTTGATTCAAGAGCAGCCTTTGCTCCTTGGGAAAGTGACAGTAACGGCCCAATGATGAGTGCGTCAATCGGTCATGTTTTACCACCGTCTTTGGATGAAGCAGATGCTGGAGAAATCGCATCGAAGGGACAGTTGCTGCCTCTCTCTTGGCAGGCATTAAACCATGATGAAGAATTGATGGACGAAAATCTGAATCCACACGTTGTAGTACTTACTGATGCGTTACAATTGGCCAATCGTCCGGGGAGATTGGTTGAAGCAATCCTAGTGGTAAAGAAGCGCTTTCCTGGTGCACTACTTTGGGCACCGGGAATCGGCGGCCCAGATAATTGTGCAGTTCTGTCTTGGTTTGGTGTTGACTTGTTTGACACAACTAGGACCAAGCAAGCTGAAGCGCATGGTGCTGTATTGACATGGAATGGTCCTAGAATTGCAATTGAAGGGGAGTCCGCGAACAGTCATTGGCGCAGTGCCATCGCAGAGGTACGGTCCGCAATTTTGTCCAACTCCTTGAGAGAGTTGGCCCAATCCCAATCCCTAAACAGTCCTAGATTGGTTGAACACATGAGGAATCATGACAAACTCATTTCTAAATCAGAAGGAATATTATCACAGATTGTAAGCGAAGAAACCGCCTTACGAGTCCACAGTGTTGAGTCGCATGATGATCCAATAATTTTGGATTGGGTCGATTACATTACAAACGAGTATCAATCTCCAGAAGGGCTAGACGATGTCCTAATTCTACTTCCTTGCTCGGCAAGAAAACCATACTCCTCATCCAGAAGTCATAAGTCATTTAGAAATGCAATGAAGCATAATGCTGGCCACGAGGTAATGGTTACGTCGCCTTTGGGTTTAGTACCAAGGGATTTGGAAGAGGTATGGCCTGCAGGCCACTATGACATCCCAGTAACGGGAGACTGGACCTTAGATGAGATTGACCGTGTAACCAAAATGCTTGACGCATTATTAGCAAAGAACCAGTATCGCGTCATCATCAATCATTCAGGATTCGAATACAATTGTGACATCCCTATCATCGATACTCGACAGGGTGCTTCTGCAACTAATCACGAATCCTTACAGCGCTTGGAAAAAGCTGTTGCAGAAAATATGCAATCAAAAAAGCGAAGTGGCGAGAAAATCAACCTTGACAATTTTTGTTCAGTTTCTCGATTCCATCACTTAAATTCTGAGTGGTTGGATGGAGTCCAAGTTCGTGGGAGATTCCCTAGATGGAAGATTCTCAAAGATGGTGAACAAATCGCTATGTGGGCTCCCGAACGTGGTGGTTTTTCAATTGCGAAGTTAGGTGTTGCAATCCTCGACAAATGTAATTCGCTCAAACGGATAGCATTGAAAGAAAATATCAAGTGGAAGGGGGATGTGAATCTCGCTAATCTAGAATCATTTGATTCTACGATTAAGGCAGGTGAAGATATTCTAGTCATGCAAGGCGAGCAGTGCGTCGGTTCTGCTAGGGCATCAGCACCAGCCTGGGAGTGGTCTGGCACGCCCGGTAGACTGGCAAAAATGCACCAAAGGCTGTGAAATACACCATTTTCTCCATGCGTAGTGGTTAAGAATGGGTGATAGGTCGGCGGAATGCTCGGAGGTTCAATCATGGCACGAATGTACGCTAAGAGGAAAGGTAAATCCGGTTCCACAAAGCCACACAACGAATCAGCACCAGAGTGGTCAAACACAGACTCAGCTGCTGTTACTGAATTGATTGTTGAATTGGGCAAGGCAGGTCATTCATCCGCATCTATTGGCACAATTCTGCGCGATCAGCATGCAGTGCCTGATGTCAGGTCAGTTTTAGGAAAGCGAATTTCCGCTGTATTGGCGGAAAATGACATCGGTGGCACATATCCTGAAGATATGATGAACTTGATGCGCAAGGCTGTTGGAATCATCGAACACATTGGTTCTGGAAACCACAAGGACATTCACAACAAGCGTGCTTTGGAACTAACCGAAGCAAAGATTCGACGTTTAGCAAAGTACTACATCAGAGAGGGACGTCTCTCCGCAGATTGGAAGTACAAGCGTGACCAACTACGTTTGATGGTTGAGTGATGTTACACTCAACTTCATAACCACCTACTTGATGTATCATTTAGGTGAGTCAATGAATAGCCTGCTACAAACTTCGGTTTTTTCTTCATTGGAAGAAGAATTGAGTGATGTAGCATCAATGATTTCTTCTGCTAAAGTTGTCCAACTCATGGCCCCTGCAGATATCGAAGGCGTGCTCGCTTTGGCACAGTTAGAATCGGCGCTGCTCGATAATTCACAGCATTATCGAAGAAGAGTTTTAGCTCCAAGAAGACACGTTAGCAGAGACCACATCCCAGATTTACCAGCAGTCGATGGATTGATTATTCACATCGACCCTTTTCATGACACACAATCCTCTCTAGAAACCAAAGAAAACTATGTTCACATATTTCCATTGTCGGTTTCAGTAAAATTTGGTGCCTCATCTAAAGAGCACAATGGTGCCGTGGAATGTGTGGCCTTATGCGCTGCAATTGCATCTTTGCTTGCCCCTGAAGGTGCTAGGGTTCGAAAACAACGTTCCATGGCAATTAGTGGTAGTTGGTTGAGAGGTGGTGCAGATTCTGATTATGACCCAGTTCTATCGTTGATGCGTGACCATCTTGACACTGAAGGCTCGATTGACATCTGCCCACTTCCTGAAGTTCCGCTTCCAGAAATAGACATGATTCCTGGCCTTTCAAAAATGATGCTAAAGCGATTGTCCAAGGGCTGGCCAACAATGGATGTTGAACAAAGAAGTTCAGCGATTAGCGAGTTAGTTTTGCCAGCCTTGAGGATGGAAGGAATCTCTACGATGAGACTTGAAGAGTTAGTTTGGCACAGGGTCATGATCCCGGGTAACGATGTTGATTTGGCAAGTCAGTTGCACAACGCAAACTTGCTGTGGCCTGATGATTTAGACCAAGCCAAGCTTCACGCTAGTAGTATCTTAGATGGTTTAATCTCTAATGGGCATCTATGATTAATCCACTATCTTCAGTACTCTGCCGCATCCGCCGCACGGCAGTCTGAACGGCCTTTGGTCAGTTGTTATTGGGTTCGGAGTACTGCAGGCTGGGCATTCAATTACAGGATAAATTGGCTGATTTACAGTGGCAGCGATTCCTTTTCGTTTGGGGCTAGCAACAGCAGTAATTAACCAAATAGATATTGAAATCCCAGTTATGACACCGACTGTGTAAGGTGGGTATCCCAGGAATAGTGCAAGCACTATTGCTGGAATCAGTGCCATCTCAATCCAAAGAGCCCCTCGTCTTTTGTTGCTGGTTAATTTCAAAGAGAAGAAAATGCCAACTGCAATCAGTAAAACGGTTATTGCAGACAAGCTCAATGGAGCATTAAGATAATCTCCACTAGGCATCCCTTCAAAGTAAAATGTTGTAGCAGGTTTTAGATTTTCAGCACTGATTTCTATTGATTCACCAAATGGGGTTCGTCTTTTGGAAAAGTCGATTGAATCTTCGCCTTTGATTGTAGCCCCGGTCAAACTAGCCATCATTCCTGTGTCTACTGTAACACTCATGTCATAACTTGCCCAAATTGGAGTTGGTTGAACACTTACGAAATTTCTAAACAGCACCTTTTTCTCATTGGAGTTAACAATTTCAAGCGTAGAGATGCTGAGCGTTATTGGGTGTGGTGTTACCTTTTTCTGACCTTGAAGGTCAACACCGAATGAAATTCTTTCCAAATCTTGAGTATTACTTCCAATCAACTCTTCTAGTTCAATGGCCATCCCATCGTTCATGTAAGTAGGTGCAAGGTTAACCATTTGATTTTCGAATTCACTTTTTTCGATGTTATCGATGACTCGATTTCTTCGGTCTTCTTCGCTAATCATGCCGGAGTTGAATATACGTAATGGCAGTGACAATCCTGGGTCTTCATTTCCAATGTTGTCCATTCCCCACCTCATCCAATAAGCAAGCTCCCCATCGATGACAAGGTCGATGTTTCTCTCCAAAGTCAGGAATCCCTCAGTCGAATCCAATTTCATCTCCATGTTCATTATGAGATGAGATCCAGCACCGTTGGAACGCAATGGCTCTTCAGTAGGATAGAAACCACCGCCACTTCCATCATTACCATCATCAACCGGTTCAATTGTGAAAGTAGCCATTCCAGACTGTATCGGTGTTCCGGATTGAATCTGTATGCTCGCTTCGACAGAAATCTGTTGCTCGCCTGAAGTGGTGGCAATCCATGTCCAAGTTAATCGGACAAAATCACCGCTGCTGGTTACTATTGGGTCACCGGAAACCATTCCTCCATTGACTCGTAATTCTAGTGTGTTTGCATGTGCAGCTGTCATTTGACCAAATGGAGATGCGACAATCATTGAGAGGTATACTTCCATGCCGTCTGTAATCGGTTCATCCAAACGTAAGCTAACGATTGGCAGGTCAGCGGTAACTGATGATTCATCATCTACACCTCCCCAAGAAAAAGTGAGACCAGCATCTGTACCTGGGACGCTGAAAACCACGGTCTGTGCGGATAGGGTTACAGTAACTGCAGTTGATGAAGGAATTGAACCAGCATCGACGTTTA
Organism: Euryarchaeota archaeon UBA10; assembly: GCA_002498185.1. Taxonomy (GTDB): domain Archaea; phylum Thermoplasmatota; class Poseidoniia; order Poseidoniales; family Poseidoniaceae; genus MGIIa-K1. The sequence continues at coordinate 17,980 of DAGO01000071.1, forward strand.
CATTGATTGTTAGTTGGCCACTACCTGCTGCCAGAAATGAGTTGGACTGGTCTGTGGTTCCGGTGTATGTGTCGCCGCCTATTGCGACCTCTACAGAAGCATTGATTTGCGCACCACCAGCGTTTGCAACTTCATAATCGATTGAAAACTCCCATGTTGATGATGGATAGGAACCGGGCCACGATGGGTCGATTTCCCAAGTGCCAATTTCCTCTTGTTGAGCGATTGCATCTGAGATTTTCTTTTCTTCTGATTCGTCTGATAGTTCGGCTTCGAACGGTGAAAGTTCTCCGGAAGAGGCTGGTCCTAGAAGATACAGTTCGACGGTTGTTGAGTCACAACATACTTCTTCGCTGGTTGCAGATACATTCGCTAGTGGAAGGAAAGATACTAGCAAAATTGCGCACAGAAATAGCGGTTTCATTGTACGCACGCTTCAACCACCAGCATGCTCTGCAAACATTACCCTATTCAACACTATGGACACATGAGCCCCTTAGGGGCTCAAAGTGCCTTCTCTAGCAAGTTACCGAGTTCCTTCTCGAATAAACCGACCAACGCTTCTCCAACTTCGCCTTGGAGTTCATCAGGAAGAATGCGTAGGCCAAGCCTCGCAGCGGCACGGCTAGCTTTCAGTTCAGCGTACACCGAACGTGCTTTTGCGTTGAAATAATAGGAAATTGCTTCTTTCAATTCTTCTTTCAGTTCTTCATCTGCATCGACTTTTTGACGGATGTAAGTCTTGATTTCATCCTTCACTAAGTCACGAACTGCTTCCAGAAGAATATCTTCAGTAGCCATCAATTCTTTTACTTGCGAACCGAGATTTCCGGTGAGCAAACGTTCGATTGCCATGTTTGGTCCTACAGGTCAACCATTTTCAACCCATCTATCGCATAATTGATGAACCGAGCCCGCAAGTTTGTGCTATGGATTTCTCTACAATTGGTGCTGAAGATTCGCTCGACGAAGCAAAAATGCGGTTGGAATCAGTCGATGCGTTGATTGTTTGGGGCGATGATATAATCTTGGGAGTATTAACCGATGAGCATTTAGAAAGGGGTGGTAATTGTGGTAGTGCGTGCGAACTGGACATACTAGTAGACCCTTCAGTGGAGCAAAACATGATTTGGCGTCCTAAGTTCATAATTACAACCGATGATGGAGAGCCGGTAATGCTCAGTCATGGACCATGAGTAAACCATTTTGCTCTATGATTGCATAACCTATTCTCTCGAGTTGTACAATTGTTCCCACTGGATATTCGTGATCCTCTAGGATTCCTTCGACTGTGATTAAATCCTGACCTTCTGCGATGGTCAATGAGGATGGCTTTCCTCCTGCTACCCAATGCACAACACTTCTCTTATCGCTGCGGTCTATGCTCTCGACATTTCCTTCTGTATCAATATCGCATAGGTCTTTCAAGCGAATTGGCTTACCAGAATCTTCCTGCTCAATCCAAACACCTTCGTCAATCGAGTAAGTTCTAGGCGGCATTTCTGTATCGGAATGGGAAGAAATTGAGCCATTCTTAGGGTAATCACCTTTCAGTGAAATTGGAAATGCATTTCTGACAAATGCTAGTCTTGGAGCCTTGGGGTCAATCGCTTTTGTATTGTGCGAATACAAGGTTGAGAGTGGAACTGCGATATCTTTCTGAGTCAATCCCAACTCAATCCAAAATGCCCTCAGAGATTCCGGCTTAATTCCTCTGCGAGAAAGAGCAGATAATGTCGGCAATCTTGGGTCATCCCAGCCATCAAATGTGCCTTGGGCAATGTCTTTTTTCATTTGTGAAGTTGAGAATGCTCCGAATTCGTGAACTTTTACTCGGCCCCAATAAATCGTTTCAGGGTATGTCCATCCGAAATGCTCGTACAGTAGGGTCTGCTTTCTAGTAGAATCCATCAAATCCTTACCTCTGATAATATGAGTTACCCCTTGGAGATAATCCTCAACTGCAGACTGGAAGTCAAGTAGAGGCCACACTCTCCATTTGTTACCAACTCGTGGATGTGCGTTTGTTTGTATTCTTGCGGCAGGCCAATCGCGCAAGGCCGGATTCTTCAATGTCATATCGGTCTTTACTCTAAGAACGGCTTCTCCCGGTTGGAATCCTTCCGGGTCGTTCATAAGATTCCATTTCTCGAGATTTTCCGAAATATCATTGTTACGACATGGGCATTCCGTCATAGATACTCTGAACTCTCTAAAATCTTCAGCGGAGCAAGTGCAAACATAGCCAAATCCACCTTCTATCATTAACTCAGCATGTTCATGGTATTCTTGCATCCTTTCGCTAGCAACGACAATCCTGTGCGCAGGGAATCCACAAAGCCATTCTTGTTGGACAGGAATTGAATCGTATGCTTCCATCATTGGTGGCTTAACTGTAGTATCAGTGTCGTCAAATCTTAGAATTAATTCTCCATCGAGTTCTTTTGCATATTGGCCATTAATTACCAATCCACGGGAGTGGCCAAAAGAAAGAGGCCCGTTGGGATTTGGAGCAAAACGCAAAACAGGTTTCCTTCCGTCCAGATTCGGCAAATCAGGCAAGCCCTCTCTGCGAGTCTGGACTTTGCGCTCGAGTAAATCCGGAGCTTCGTTCTCTAGAATAACACGAATTGCTTCTAATCCTTCGGATTGAGCCAATGAATTCGCCTTTGCAACTTCCTTTGCAACGAGGGGTGCAACATGCTTTCCGTGTTGACGTAAATCTGCTCGACTGCCCATGATTCGGCTAATTACAGAACCTGCCTGGCCTTTGCCATCGTATTGGTAACTATTTTGCAAAGCAAGGTGACGAATCAAGTCAGAAGTTACCTGGTCTGGCTGCCACTCCATGTTAGGGCGTGGGGCTTTTAGTTATTCAAAACAAGGTTCGTTGGCGTGCATTTGGACGTGGTGGCGGTGTTCCGCCCCACGCATCACTAACAGTTTTCCATGACCATCTCAAACAATCATGTGGTCGCTCGCCTTTGACTAATTCTTGAACTGCTGATTTGGTCTTTGGGTCTGATGGATATCCACTGCCCAAATCCAATCCCATGTCCCTTGACAGTTGCTCAATGGCACGGTCTCTGGTAACTTTAGCAATGATGCTGGCAGCACTAACTTCTGGATGGTTTTCATCAGCCTTGTGTTCTGCTAGACAATTCCGACTAGATTTTTGGGACACATTTCTAGCGAAGCGTTCTGCATTCACATCACAGGCGTCAAGCATTATTTCTCCTTCAGGCATCACTGTTAATGCCTCGGCAAACAATTCAACTTCCAAATCGTTTAGATTAGTCGAATTGTCTATTCTATCAGGTGGACAAATCACGACTTTGTGAGGCATTTCACAAAGGATTTCATAGAGTTCATCCCGCTTTTTCTTGGTCAAATCCTTTGAATCCTTAACCCCCAATTCTTTGAGGTGTGTCTGCGAAATCGAGGCAAATGCACACACCACTAGTGGGCCAATCACTGAACCTCTTCCCGCTTCATCGACACCTATGTTCATACTATCACTCACAAATCTAGGTCATCTAGATCCAACATAGCCGGGGCCTCTGGTTGTTCTTTAGGTAACGGTACAGTTCGTGAAGTCACAGGAACAATGTCATCAGGCAATGCAACGTTTGCGCTGTGTGGCACACTTACTTCACCTTCTGCTATTTCACTTGCTAGAGAATCGAGTTTGGATTTGATTACCGCTGTATCATGATGGTCAAGAACTGTACTTGCAGCACCGACTAATTGTGCGTCAACAGGTTGCGCACTGGGTTTTCTTTCACCACCGACTGCTTGGAACATACCAGTAAACACATCGGAAGGGACTTGAGGTGATTCTGCAATCTCAGGAACAGGTTGCTTCTTACTAGCAAATTCAGCCATCCAATCTTCTGGCTGCTCCTGAGTACTTATGTTTGGTTGTAGTAGCGCTGCTTCCTCTAACCTCGTCTGTCTATCCCGTAGTGATTTGTTAATCATCAAGGCACTAACCATTGTAGCTAGTATAATCCATTTCCAGGCCCAGATTACGGAGAATAAAGTGGATACAAAATCAGCGAGGGAACCAACTACTGAATTCCCACCATCTCCCGTTTTTGCGGCGGCATCGAAACTGGTATTCGCAGAATAGCGGAATGGATTCTCTTCTGCCAACCGACTATGCGCAGTTATGTTTAGATAGAATTCATCCTCTGAGTTTTGGTCATCAGGAATCTCCGCCCAGGCACGGAATGTGAAGTTAGAACCCTTTTCTATGTTCACAACTTCGAATGAACGAATATTCGTAGAACCATCTTCTACGATTGCATTACTAGGCGGGATGAAACTCATATCGGTGAAGTAAGAAGAACTCATACGCACTACTAGGCCATCTGCTGTATTGCCATCATTACGCATTGTAACGAGTACTTCTAAACGATTAGAGTTGACAGAACTCGCAGCATTCTCCCATATCCAATTGACCCTTGGTGCAGTCGATGATGTGATGGAAATAGAGTCGACAATATCTCCGTTTTCAAGTCTTAACTGTACCTCTGCAGAGGCAGGGAGTAATCCTTCTGCATCAAGAAGAGTTGTCATGTTTAGCGGAATCTGTGCTACATCGCCCTTAGGTAAGCCAATTGCCTGTGAACTAATCTCAAAATTCATACCTGAATCATCTACAATTTCGAGGTAAAATGTTTCGAAGAAATTTCCTGTATTTTCAACCTTCAACATCTTTTGACATGTTTCATTCCATCCAACGGAATTGCAATCTTCTCCTTCTGTGGAAATAGTCCCGGAGCGTTGCCAGTTTATTTCTGAGGAAATTAGGACTGAACTAGCACGCTGTGGGAATGACTGCGGCATTATCACTAATTCCACATCAAATGTTCCGGAATTAACATTGGGTGCATCAAAACCTATCTCGATGATTCTAGATTCATTTGGAGCGAGAGACTGGAATTCAAAGGCATTGAATATTGCTACAGTCCAATTTTCATCTTCGATTCTATCGTCAATTAAATTGCCTAATTTGAGAGACGCATCAAGATATGTGTCGATATTTCCATTATTGCGAATAGTAACCTCTAGCCTTCCATCATCATCTGGTTCAAGACTCAAATTTTCTCCAACAATATCCACTGTCATGTTGTGGAATGTTTGCATTTCTAATGTGAAAGTCCAACTTTGTATTCTTTTGTCTAAACTAGATTCAGCTTCGAGAGAGAAAGTCGGTCCAGTTCCTGCAAGAGGTGCTCCGTCGATGATTGCAGGGGTAATTATCCAGAAATTGATGAAAACATCATCTCCATCGCTCAGGTCTAAATGTACCTCATTGTCACCATTTTGATCGCCTAAGAAACCGTAATGCCAACTTGAATCCGTATCCATTTTCACTTTAACAAAATCATCAAACCCAGCGTTATTTGAGATGTTTACAGCAAGACTTGTGTTAACGTTTTGTTGGACATAGAAGGAAGAGCCATCATTTGCACCGAATTTTAAGTTGGACCAACGAGATACGATTACATCTACGCTCTGCAAAAGATTCCATTCCGGGACTTCCTGGCATGTAATGTTCAAACCAAAGGAAATAGTCTCGTAGTTTGAATTCGGAAGTACTGTTACATTGATGGTCATTTCTCCTAACCTACCAGAACCAACTCTGGTCCAATCTTCAGGTAATCCTTCAATTGTCAAATTGCTGTCTGAATTATTCAATGCTATTGCGAAATGCCTTTCATCGCCTACGATATTATGCCATGCAATTCTGAACTGAACTGTTTCATCAGGGTGGACCACCACTTCTTCATCGATGAAAAAATCAAAGGGAGTTGTATTTGCGCTAACCGAAATAGTTGGTAGCATTATAGTAACGATAAGTACCGCAACCATTCTGCGCATGGCCTCTCCAAGACATCTTACATAAGAAAAGTCCGCAATACATGCTCAGTAATGCGATTTCATCGTGCGTAGTGAAACAAAATCGTATATACTAACGCTGGTCGTTATGGCGCAATGCAGAGAAAACTACTAACCGCATTCGTAGCCTTAATGATGCTCTCAGCCCTACCACTATCGGTAAGTGCTGACGAGACCGAAGATATACCCACAAACGCAGCAGCGACAGGAATGCATGATTCCTTGGTTGCAGCACTTGCTCACGCTGACTTGGTCGGCGCACTGCAAGGTAGTGGGCCATTCACTGTCTTCGCTCCAACAGACCAAGCATTCGCTGATGCAGGCATAGACCTGGCCAACTTCAACACGCCTGAGCTGAATGCCACTTTGACCGACATTCTACTCTATCACGTTTTAGCTGATGCTAGAGTTTTATCGGGAGATGTGACTGACGGATTAACTGTCACCATGATGAACGGCGACGATGCTTCTTTCACTGTTGCTGATGGCAATGTCTTGATTCAAGATGCTACCGTAACTTCTCCAGATGTACTTGCGAGCAACGGTGTAATTCACGTCATCGACAAGGTACTAATGCCTCCGGCAGACCTGAAAGATATTCCAACAATTGCTAGCGAAACTGGTGTACACACTGCTCTAGTTGCAGCATTATCACAGGCAGGATTGGTCGAGGTACTACAAGCAGACGGTCCTTTCACCGTATTCGCCCCAACAGACCAAGCTTTCACCGATGCAGGAATCGACCTAGCATCTTTCAACGATGATGAATCAAACGCTACTTTGGCTGACATTCTAACGTACCACGTCTACTCGGGTGCGGTTGAATCAAGCGCAGTTACTGACGGCCTGACAGTGACAATGGTTAACGGCGATAACGCAAGTTTCACTGTCGCAGATGGTGTAGTGTCGATTGAAGGTGCTACCGTAACTTCCCCAGATGTGATTGCAAGCAATGGTGTAATACACGTCATCGACAAGGTTCTGATGCCTCCGGCGGATGTAGTTGAAGAGCCAGCTAGCGACATACCAGCAATTGCATCAGGAACAGGAATTCACACAGTTCTAGTTGATGCAGTAGTACAAGCCGGCCTTCTAGAAACTCTACAAGGCGAGGGCCCTTACACTATCTTCGCACCTACCGACCAAGCGTTTGTCGATGCTGGAATCAGCCTTGATGACTTCGCAGGAGAGGAAGGCGCTGCTGCACTAGCGAATGTTCTTGCATATCACGTAACAATGGGTGCTGTAACATCTGATGCACTGAGCGATGGTATGATGGTTTCAATGCTAAACCAAGAACAAGTTAGAATCGGAGTAACAGCAGATGGAGTAACCGTAAATGACGCATCTGTGACTACTGCTAACGTGGTTGCAAGTAACGGTATCATTCACATCATCGATAAGGTGCTTATGCCACCAACTGCCGCTGAGGGTGAAATTTGCTACAACATTGTAACCCATACTATCTCTCCAGGAGTAGGGCAAGAAGAATGTGAAGCTTTCATGTATGTTACAGATTACGAAATGAACGGACAAACAATTACTGGTTGTTACAACACTGTAACCCACCAAGTTACTCAAGTTTCTGAAGAAGTATGTGGCGGATACATGTGGACTGCTGCGGTAAATCTACCGACAACTGCAGCTGCAACATCTATCCACACCTCATTGGTTGCTGCACTTGGTGCTGCAGGTCTAGTTGACACATTGTCAGGCGATGACGAGTACACTGTATTTGCACCAACTGACGAAGCATTCGCTGCTGCAGGAATTGATCTAAGCAACTTCAACACTGATGAAGAGATTGCAGCGCTAGCTGATATTCTGCTATACCACGTCGTGCCAGGAACCGTGATGTCAACTGATTTAGTTGAAGGTACTACAACTGTAGCAGCAGCAAACGGGGACGATTTAACAATCCAGGTTACTTCTGCCGGAGTAATGGTGGGTTCAGAGATGGCTACGGTAACAATTGCGGATGTTCCAGCAAGTAACGGCGTCATTCACGTTATTGACAAGGTGATTATGCCTCCATCTGATGAACCAGTTCCAGTGGAAGTTGTTTGTGATGTAACAGTAGGAATCTCATCCGACGGATTTGGATTCTCTCCAGCAGCAGTAACTATTGATGTTGGACAGACAGTCTGCTGGAAGTGGACTGATTCTGAGATGGGTCACAATGTGAAAGAAGTCGATGGAATGAAGTCAACTACCTATGTTGATGGTGGAATCTACTCAGGTCCTGCTGCAACAACGGTGGACTTCCACTACACCTTCACAGAAGACACGATCTTCTACTATGCATGTGAGCCACACATCACCATGGATATGTTTGGAAAAGTGACAGTTGGAGATGGTGGAGTCGAACCAACAACAACCAACGATGCTGATGACAAGGAAGACAATAATACACCTGGCTTCTTAGGAGTCACAGTCATCCTTGCAACATTGGGAGCAGTTCTCTTTGCAAGAATGCGTCAAGAAGACGAGCTGTGAAGACAAATGAACTGGAAAAAGTTGGCTGCTGCAGTTGCGATTTTGGTCGTGATTGCAGCAGCCTTCTGGTCCTATCTAGTTGTAACATATGAGTCCGAATTGGGGACTTCTAATGTCGTACAAATCGATTTGACGGATTCAGTTTCAGATTCCGGAACAGACAACCAATTGGTAAGTTTAGATTTCAGCAACGGTGCGGAGGACCTTTCATGGTCCTCATTAGAGATCAGTTTGCTGATAGGTGAGCAATCATACGGATGCTCTTTTGGCTCACAATCTAACTTAGAATTAGGTGAAAGTAAGGTCGTACCCAAACTAGGTGCTGACGGTCAAACCTTCACTACTAAGGTAGATGCAACCGACTCAGAGTCTTACACCTTCTTCGATGTCGCACAGCAATTGGAAAGTAATGACTCCGAGTTTTGGATGAAGTTCTCCTCCACAGACATTTACCTCGATAGCGGTGTGACCTGGGCATTTGTTGATGGTGCAGATTTTTCTGACGTTCAAACAGTCCCAGATGAAATGTCGAACCAAACCGAAGACCGTCTCGAATGGTATGAATACGACATGTCAGTTCACAGAGTGAACCCAAATGATGGTGTCTATGTCTTCGCTAAGGATGAAATGTCATTCAAGGTCAAATTCTTGACTTACTACAATGAAGCCGATGAGAGTCGATATCCTACAATGAAGATTGCCTCTGTTGGAAACTCTTCTTTCCCAGCTCTGGATAATTCAGAACTTGTAATTCCTTCCCCGTGCAAGATAGTTACAGATGATCCGGATGCGGATTTTTGGAATGCTAACGAAACTATTCATCTCATTGAAAACGGAGAAAACCTCTGTGATGGTGTGTGCATAATCGAGTTAGAGATCAAGTATGAGACGGTCGATGTAGAAACTGATTTATCGAAATTTGAGATTGGTCAGTGAACAGGGTCTTCCAGTACACTGGATAGGGCTGTAACATCGAATTGAGCACCGCTCATTGGAACGTTCAATTCGAAAGCCTCCGAGACATGTGGGTCGATTTCCCCGCATTCTCCAACAACAGTCCCTTTGACGACAATGTTGGCGGCTCTTCCGGCTAACCAAGGTCCATTTTCGATTGGCTCTAGCGACCAATCAGTGCAACCAAGGTCTCGCAT
>DAGO01000027.1 GCA_002498185.1 Euryarchaeota archaeon UBA10
CAACTGGTCAGCGCTGTGCGCAGACCTGACATGTGAGTGCCTCCGTCTTTATTTCGAATGATATTGGTGTAACATCGTATTGATTCGCTAAATGCGTTGGACCATTGTAATGCCAAATCCACGGTAACTGTTCCTTTTTCTACGTCCTTCTCGCCTGAAATCTGAATTACATCTGAATGCAAAACTTCTCTGGCCGAATTGATTTGTGAGACATACTCTGACAATCCGCCTTCATAGTGATGTACGCTAACGTGTGGTTCTTCGGAGCGAGAATCTGTAATTTCAATCTTCAATCCCGCATTCAAGAACGATGTTTCCTTCAATCTGGTATCTATTTGCTCGAAATCAAACTCGGTTATGTTAGTGAAAATACCCAAATCCGGTTTGAACACAATCAAAGTCCCAGTATCGTCACAAGTGCCAATTTCATTTAGCGGACTCACAGGCACACCTGCTTCATACCTTTGATTGTAAATCGTGCCACCACGATGAATTGTGACTTCCATCCATTCTGAGACTGCGTTTACGGCAGAAACTCCTACGCCGTGCAGACCTCCGGACACCTTGTATGAGCTGTTGTCGAATTTGCCGCCAGCGTGCAGCTTAGTCATGATAACCTCAGCAGCCGAAATACCGAACTCTTCGTGCTTATCGACAGGAATTCCTCTTCCGAAATCTCTTACTGAAAGTGAGCCGTCCAAATTAAGACCAACTTGGACCAAGTCTGTATGGCCTGCTAAGTGTTCATCAACCGAGTTGTCGACAACTTCCCAAATACAGTGGTGTAATGCAGAACCATCATGAGGATCTCCAAGATACATTCCGGGGCGTTTTCGGACCGCCTCGAGGCCTTCCAACACTTGTATGCTCTGTGCGCTGTAGTCATCCGTCATCGATACACCTCAATTAACAAAATAAGAGTTAGGAAAAATCTTTGGAAACTACCATATTTGAGCCTTTGAATCATGTAGGTTTTTTCTGTGAAATTTCACTCATAAAAACAAGACAAAATCCGCTTCAGTCTGGCGATTAACAGCGAGTCCTCTTTACTCATTTTTAGTGGTACCAAAGGGGGTATATGAACATACTCAATACCCTGTCCAAAAAGTGCCGATTTGGGGAAAGAAAAAGTGTGCGAATAATGTCAAAATCTGATGAAATTGCGATAATTTGGTTCGTGTTTAGAATCGCAACCGTTAATGAAGAAGGGAAGGTCGCCGACAGCATGGCTGACCCGAAAGTATGTGTTGCGCTCGATGGCACGACTGTCGAAGAAATGACTGATGAAGCTGCGCGTGCGAACCTCGCTGGCGCAGACATGGTCGAAGTCAGATTCGATAGACTATACCTTGTCAAGCCAGACCCTACTATTTCAGATGAAGAAGAAGGAGAAAAGCCAGAATTACCGCCTGAGAATGACTGGGAAACCATGAACATGGAAGATGTAGATGTCGAAGCATCAATCGCTGCACTGAAAGAAGGCCTACCACTTCCAGTTATCTTCACAGTAAGACCTGTTTCGGAAGGAGGTTTCTTCCCAGGAGTGGAGTCAGAAAGAATCGAAATCCTGCAGAAAGCAATCGATTCGAAAGTATCCTGGGTCGACCTAGAGTTATCCATTGATGATTCGACCAGAAAGTCGCTTCAAGATGCTGCTAACGCTAACGGATGCCAAATTATTGCGTCTTCACATGACATTAACGGCACCCCTGATGCTGAAACTATTGTAGCAATGGTCAGAGACAACCAAGATGCTGGAGACATTGTGAAATTCTGTGGAACTGCAAACAACCATGATGATGCACTACAGATCATTGAGGCAGCAACTGAACTAACTGGAGAAGGGCTGAGTCACAGCCTAATGGCAGTTAACAGCGGTGGCGATTGGACCAGACTTCACGCTCCAATGCTAGACCAAAGTTTGGTTTATGCAACAATGAGAAACGAATTCAAGATTTCAGACAAGGGATTGGTCAACGTACGCGACCTAAGAGACGCTTGGTCTCTTCTAGAATACTAACCGGCTTGGTCTTGTTCCAAGGAAGGAACCATTCCTTCCTGTAACTGCTTATTCTCAGATGTTAGGCTTAGTCCAGAATTCATGTAACGTTTGTTCATAATTATTGGAACTACCAAAATTCCCATCATCAATCCACAACATACCAAGGAAACGGTCCAATTGGGGAGTATTGTTGACCTAGGTTCTGAAACAACGGAAACGTATGCAGCTATTGTTGTCTCAGGCTGTGCATCATAACGATGAGAATTGTTCGTATTGTCAATTACGATGTTGAAATATTGCTTTGATTCCTCACCAAACAGACCACTACTAACTTCTGGACCATCTAAAGATACTGAAAACGAAACCTGTTTCACATCTTCATATTGGTGCGAGTCTCTGAATGAATGCCAACCTACTACCGTAAAACTACGCCATTCTGGCGGTACATCACTCGTTGGGTCGTCATCATCTCTGTTCTCTTTTAGCCCCCATGCGCCATGAGCAATATCGTAAGCTTGCGTGTATCTATCATACTGTGAGTTGGTCATCAAATAGACGTCCGCTGAAGGGTCATACGAACTATTTGTTGTCTCGATAGTCACACAAATTGTAGTTCGTCTTTCATGGTCGAGATTAACACGAAGAGTTCCAACAGCATCATTACCAATTAGCATGGTTGTTTGGAAATCTTCTCTTAACAATCTCAGATCATTATTGGGCTCCCAAGTCATCCAAGTTTCCTCAGGCCCATCGTAATCTTCATTGATTTCGTTTTGACCTCCTTCGTCACCTTGTCTGCCTTCATCGAAAATGAAATCATAGTTGTAAACATTAGGAACCTTAGCTAGCCTTTCTACGGTTTTATTCCAACTAGGAGTTACAAAATCTCCATTGTCGCAATTTGATTCTGCAGATGCAGGTTGGACAGGAGTAATATTCGAAGGTGCAACTAATGGCAGCAAGAAAACTGTCAGGACTACAAGATTCAGCCTAAAACCCATTTTACACCCCCCTATGGGGGGTGGTTCTATCCTAGGGGGTTAATCGGTTTTCCCTTCAGCGCCTTCTACGAAGAGGCCTTACATAGCCAGATGCACCGCTTCTGCGTTCGTCTTTCGAAAGAATACCTGGTGCAGGAGGTGGCGTATGCTGGTCCATACCGAGAACTCCACCGTATGACTGAACTTCATCGACATCATAGGTCGCTGCAGCTTGTTCTGCTTCTTCCTCAATTTCAGTCGGACTTCTCATTACTGCCCAGCCCAAAATTAGCACTGCTACAATAAGAGCCAGAACCAAGAAAGATTCACCACTTGCATCTACCAACCATTCTTGCCAATCTTGAAGTGAGAAATCAGACAGGCTCGGATCTGCTACCTTTTCAGCCAATACTGTAACTTCGGTATCTTTGTAGACACAAACTCCCATTCCATCGCAAACTGAAACACGGACTGACTTAATGCCAACATCTTCCCAACTTGCAGCGACTCTAATTCGATCTGCGCCTGAAGGTGTAATCCAATCATCTCTTGCATCACCGTTTCCATCTGAGTCAAAGTCAAGGTCACTTTCCCAAAGTACAACAATGGTTGAAGAAATCCTTTCGTCTCTGTCAGTATGTAATCCATCATTTACATCCAAGTCTCGCCAAACAACATACTCAGTTTGGTCTTCAGAGTCGGAAACATTAGCATCTAATACGACAGATTCACCAACGTAAATTGTGTCAGGAATATCAAATTCACCAATGGTAGGGGGCTCATTCACTACAATGTGGAATGTAGCCCTAGTTACATCTCCAGTCAGATAAGAATCCCTGACTGTAAGTGATACCTTGTACGTACCCGGTCGGTCAAATGAGTGCCATGGCATAGGTTCATGCGAAATTGGAGTTGCATCTCCGAAATCCCACGAATATTCTACAATTCCATTCCAATCAGAGTGATTTGATTCTAGTGGAACGAACCTTCCCTCGTATGTTCTATCGCCATCTCTGGTACCTAAGGAATCGAAATAGAGCATTTGTCCCGGAGTGGTAACCACATTTCCGTCATCATCGAAAGTGTGAGAATAATCGAAAGATGCTCCCTCAGCAATAGGCGTAGAAGTGGTGACTAAATCACCATCGTACCAAATATCAAAGATTTTCACAGAAATAATCGGCTTTGGGTTTTGAATTCTTATTGACAGTGTTCTTTCCTCACTCTGCATTCCGTTCTCGTCGATTACAACGAGTGAAACTGAGTGCTCGCCAGGGGTTGAGAAGTTGTGAATCACTAGAGAATCATTTGAAGTAGTGCCATCTGAGAAAGTCCAGAGGAATTCTAAATCGCTAGAATCTCCAACCAAACCATCTGGGTCATAACTGGTTCTTCCGTTGAAAGTGTAAGGAACGTCCACTTGCCCATCTTGGACTCTGAAATCAATAACTGGGCTACCAGCTGAACCGGAATCTCTGACTTCGAATTGAGCCACAGGCAACTGATTCAATACTTGGACCATCACTTGAGCAATGGACTGAGCACCATCGTTATCGGTCACTGTCAGATTTACGTACTTGACTCCAGGAGTGGACCAAGCAACCATAGGATTTTGTTCAGTAGAAAGGAAGTCTACGAATAGATTGGTTCGATCTACAACTCCGCCGTCAAGGTTTACGCCTTCGGTGAAATCCCAATTCCATCCTACTAGTTCTCCATCTACATCATCGAAAATATCTGGCAACATAGTTGCTGTGAACGTTTCTGTGATTATCGTGTCAGAGAATATTTGGCCAGGAGCCCTGTTATTTACGATAATCTCGATTACTTTTGATGCCACATTTACTCCATCGCTAACGGTTAGAGTTAGATTGTAGACGGTGACCGCAGTTAGTCCATCTTGCCAAAGGTGGTAAGCTCGAGATACACCTTTGCCGGATTCTATGTCACCGTCACCCCAGTCCCATGTGAACTCCAAATGGCTGATTGGTACGTTATCTGTGGTTCTTTCAGCACTGAATTGTATGATTTGTCCAGTTAGTATCGAAAGATTGTCCGTTATTACTTGGCCGTTGACAGAAATAATTGGATTTGGTGCAGAATCATCTGTTACGTTAATTGATGTTACATCTGACTCAGACCAAGTTCCTCCTTGGTCTAGAATCTTAAGTGAAACATTGTACTGACCCACATCTAGATATGGCCTAACTGGGCTCTTCAATGAGGAGGTATTACCGTCTCCAAATGTCCAAGCATAAGCTACAGGGTCGTCCAAATAAGGCAAAGTATTGTTCGCTAATGAAAGTCCCCAAGCGTCAAACCCATTTCCGACAAACAACACATTGTCCCAAGTTTGAACATCTGAAGGTTCAACGCTTGAATTTGCTACAGGCTTCATGTTATCGAGGAACTGTGCTCCTGTTTGAGTTGTGTCTATTACATCTCCTAGCATATCCGTCATTGTTAGATGGAAAGTGTGTACTTCACTAGTTTTCGCAGTATACCAGAACTTGGTGGGTACATTTACTCCGCCACCCGCTTGAACTCTAGTTTCAAGAGTATCCAAAACAACTCCAGAAGCATTCTTGACTTCCACGAGCACGTCTAAATCCTCAAAGAATGCGTTAGAAAGTACGTTGAATTCAATTTCAGCTGTATCGATATTGGAGTCACCATCTCTATCAGCCAGTACTGTTGAGTTTAGGCTCAACGTTGCTGGAGAGGTTATTCTAGCCGCCTCTACATCGATTACCGCTTCGGGATATGAACTTCCACAAGAGGTGTAGTCACAATCGCCTTGATTTGATGCGTACCATGTAATAGCCCAGATTTCATCTGTGATATTGCCGAAACCAGGCACTAGTGCAGTTCCAACCGCCCCATTGAAGTTGATATCTGAACGAGTGTATATGCCATCTGCGGATGCTCTGCTCATGATGACTCCATCCATTCCTGGGACATCTCCTGTGAATCTCATTGTAAGTGGCGCAGGTGCCGCTGATCCTGGTGTGAATTTGAACACTTGAACACCCCAACCTTCGACAGAATTCCCTGTTGATGACCATGGCCCTAGCCAATCACTGTTTGAATCAGCGGGCTGTATTCTACAGAATTCACTGGAGCCACATGCCGGCGTCAAGAATAAGTTCGACATACCGTATATTCCCTGGTCACTATCAAGCGTAGCAGCGATTGTGAAGTTAGTGTAAATGTCAATGAAATCTCTACCAATTACTCCTGGAGTTGCCCCAATAGGGTTTCTTGCCAGATCCTCAATTCCTGCAGCTCCTGTGGATGAATCCTGAGCCAGTTTACGGATTGCAGGGCCGCCTCCCAAGTGGTCTGCTAGGTAGAGTAGGAAAATGAATCCGCCGCCATAATCTGCAGTTCTCTGGTTCCACCATCGTACAGAATAGTGGCTGGCAGTAGTCCATGCGTTAACGTGCCCGTAGAGCGTGGATGAACCACCGAAACAAAGGAATGCCGCCATATCTGCTGCACCTTCGTCAATCCACAGATTCTCATATGGATCTAGTGCATTGTGCATCAAGTGTTGTAACTCGTGGGCTAAGATTACCTTCGACCAAGTTAGAGGCGCATCATCAATATCGATGAAAATGGCTTCTCGGGAAGCAGACATTCCTGGGGAGAAATATCCTCCAATGTTGTACGCCCCATCAATTGCATAGATGATTACTTCAATCTGGCAGTTATTATCAACATCAGGGGCCGCAATTCCTCTTCCATCGAAGTAATCTTTTCCAAAGTAAGTCATCAGAGTAGGATAGACTGTACTATCCCATGTACTTGCCCAGTTGTTCAAAACTGTAGAGGATAGAGTTCTTCCACTTTGGACCATGAAGGCTGCAGTTGATGTGGTTTTCTCGACGGTAACATCGATTGAACCACCAGATGTTGGCACCGTTGCAGTATCTCCTTCGTTGTATGGAGTACAAGCACGCCCACTGGTCATAGACTGAGGAGATGTTGCGATATCCACCCCTGGCATCCCATGATCAATCCATGTATTTTTCATCATGCGAGTTGCGCTGTAAAGCGCTTCATCACTATCAGGCAACATGTACGGATGAGAATCTGAAGGTACGAAATCATCCAAATCCGCGAAAACTGGAGTGAATGTAAACTCCTGACTTTCCTCACTCTCAACAGACCCTGCGGAGGCCAAAGGAGACATAATTGAAACCAGGAAAATTAGCAATAAGGTGCATGCGCGAGTAGTGCATCGTTCAGACATTTGCGTAACCTCCACAGAATGCAGTACTGCACTCCAAATCAGCGAGTTCAAATGAGGTATTTAATACTCAGCGAGTGTGGCATCATCAATGCGCAAGGGAATTGTTGCAGTTTTTGCCATTCTTTTCCTCATGCATTCAACCGTTTCAGTAGTAGGACAAGATACTGACGAGACACCTGCTAATTGCTTGTTGAATTTCGATGGAGAACTCGCAAATCAGTCTGTCCAATTCCAGACTGATTTAGGACCTAGAACGCCCGGTTCTGCAGCTAGTTCCGCTCTTCGCGATTCAATCAAGAGTAACCTTACAGGATGGCATATTACCGAGACTACGCATCATTCACACGGTATGACTCTGACAAATCTATTTGCTACTTGGAACAAAGGTGCTGGTTCGAATGTTATTCTCGCCGCACACTATGATACGCGCCACAAGGGCGACCAAGATTGGAACGAAAGTCGAAGAGACGAGCCAATTGATGGCGCCAATGATGGTGCCAGCGGTGTCGCAGTTCTACTCGAAATGGCTCGCCTCATACCTGCCCTAAATCTGACACACGAAGTAACTCTATTCTTCACAGATGGTGAAGATCAAGGAGATAATCACTCGACTTACGTCTTAGGAGCAAAGGCCTGGGCTGACAACCTAACACAGTCTGAAGCAGACAGTATTGAATCCTTCATATTGGTTGATATGGTTGGGGATTCGTACTTGACACTGAGAAAAACGACTCCTGGAAATGAGGAATTATGGAATCGAACTGAAGACATCATCAAATACATAGATGATGTTTGTGACATAAATGATTCATCGTACTTCGATTTCGAGAGAATCGATGGGATATATGATGACCACGTGCCTGCACATGAATTAGGAATACCTGCTATCGATATAATCGATACAAGATATGGCGAAAATGCCACTTTCTTGGGAGGGCATTGGCACACTCATAATGATACAGCCGACAAAGTCAGTGCAGAATCGCTTCAAAAGGTAGGTCTGATTCTAGAGCTAGGCCTAATCAACGGGGCATGGTTAGATGTTCGTGAATCGAATATTGAAACAGAAGAAGACATACTTGACCCATGTCTGCAGGATTCAAACGATAGGAACTCTGAATGTTCATTAGATTCGGCTGAAGAAAGCGGTACTCAAGACGCAGACGACATGATTGTTGGAGTTTTGTTAGCACTATGTATCATACTAGTTTGGGCCAACTTGGCTTGGCTAGTTTCCGCGGATAATAGAGGGGAGGGGTGAAATCCGCGCACGGCCTCGGGTTGATTATCCGGAGGTGCTAATATCAGCGACGATAAACAAAATCGGCTTGCAGCATTGCGCCAAAGGGTGCGTTCCAAATTAATTGATTCAAGAGTGGCATCTCGTAAGAGAGAACAACAAGCCGAACAAGAAATTGTAGTAAAAGCACCTAAGGTGGAAGAAGTGGGATTCCTAGAATTGGATGACCAAGAATTAACCGAAGGGGAAAAGCGCAGAAGGCTTGCTTCTGCACTGGTAATGATTGGAGCTTTGATGGGAGTACTATCCGGTACACTTATTCTGCAAGGTAACCCTTCAGGATTGCTTAATTCATCGATTTTCAAATCAACAGATTCTCTTGATATTCACGGGTTTGTTTTAGACGAAGGTGGGTATCCTGTGGCCAATGTGACAATTGAATTGGTCGACTTAGAATCGGGCACAGTAAAAGATACCATATCGGACGAGAATGGCAGATATGTGATGAATTCTGTATTGGCCAAGGAATACGAACTGCATTTAGCCAAAGAAGGGTATGAAACTGTGATTTTATCTTTCGTTCCTGAACCTATTGGAATATCGCCGATAACAATGGTTGAAGGAGAAGGTGAGAGGTACATAGACGACTACACCAAGACTCAAGGTTGGTCATTGGAAAATGCGGTAGCACTCGCAACCTTCGAAGGATTATTCACATTAGGTTGTGCATTAGTTGGAATACATGCTTCATTTGAAATCAAGAGAAAGAAGCGTTATCGAAGGACTCAAGCCCTGTGCTGGGTCGGTCTTTTCAGCAGAGGGATGATTATTTTTGGTCCAACACTTATCTTAACTGGCATGATTTTGATCATGCTAAACAAAGATGAATTCGAAGACCAACAATTCTCGGAGGGATTGTGAAATGTACCTCATCACCGTCGAGGGTGGCGACGGTTCAGGGAAAGGTGAAGCAGTAAGGATTTTAGCTTCACTTGCAAACAGAATGGCATTTCCAAATGTACATGTAACTCACGAGCCTAGAAGGCATAGTCAACTGGGCAAACTAGCGCTCAATGCAGTAAGTAAGGGAGAGCATACACCTCTTGAAGAGGCCGGGCTTTTTGCTGCAGATAGAGTAGACCATTCCCACACTTGGATTCGTCCACGCCTTCTCAAAGGGGACCTAGTTATTTCAGACAGGAATATACATTCCAGTTTAGTCTATCAAGGCGTTGTAGGGGATTTAGGACTCGAGCAGGTAGCAAAAATGAATGCGGCTGCAATGGTTCCAGATTTAGTAATCTGGATTGATTGCGACCCCAGTAAGGCCATGAAAAGGATAAACTCGGGCACATTGAGGATGGCAGGAGAGAAGCACGAATATTTCGAAACAACGGAAATCCAAACCAAGATTCGTGCTGGATTTAGCGGTATTCTGTCGGGAGAAATTGAGACACCCTATCCATTTAGCAAGTGCCTAATCATGGGTCCAGTGCTGAATGAAAGCGGACTCGACGATTTAGAAAAACAACTTTCGCAGGTGCTTAGCACATTCTTCAATCGGAGACCTGACCCACTGAATGTCAGCAGAGACGAAGTAGACAGGCACCTTCTCAAAACCCTAACAACAGGAGTGCAGACCCAACAAAGATTACCAGGAGCTCCAATACAACATTTTTCTCTACTTGAGGACTGGTTAGATGGTAAATCTCCATCACAATGGATGCGTATTGCAGAGCAAGAATGGGATGAAGAGCGTGCTAAAGATTCTGACGTTCCAGCTAGGCCAATAGCCCATTCCTCTTGGGCCATCTTGGGTACATTATCACTGACCGATACTACAGATGTTCCAACTCTTCACAAACAATTGGGGCCGGTTAGATCTGTAACTAAAAGGCACACTCAAAGACTAGTGAAATGGCTGGAACAAGAGAGATGGATTCACAGGCAACAAAGCCATGTTCCTTTTGCAGAGGCTCAGATGTTCAAGTTGAGGAATAGCAGGTTAGGGTATGGGCGCCTGTGTTTAGCGATGTGGCCGTTAAGGGCTGCTTTATCGAGTTGGAGAAGGGGAAATCCTGACGAAGAATGGGAAAATTGTCTGAGAGATATTATTCTTGATACTGATGAGAAGAAAGTCCCGCTGCAGGTACGTAAAGCGGTTCAAAACGTTATTCAAAGGCTGCAGTTAATCTCCAGTGGTCATGCTGAATGTCCAGTCCCTCAAAACGAACAAGAGTTGATTGTTTGGTGGTCTACAGAGCCACCAGAGTAGTTACTCTTCTTCTGCTTTCATGCTAAACCTACTTCCAGATGGCAGAACCACTCTCGAAGGGTCAAGTTCGAAATGTGCTGGCCTAGCACAAAATGAGGCCGATAAAAATGCTCCAATTAGAATACCAAAAGGCGCACCTGTCAGCAATCTCATCATTGCATTTGACTCGTATGATGTCAACATCTGAGTAAAACCATCTATCGCCATAGGAACTGCTGCTATTGCTGCAATTGCAAGCATTGCTAGCAACCTGCGGTCGTTTCTGTAGACTGACAGAAGCTTGTTGTCAGGAAGCATAGAGAGGAATGTATCTTTGATGGTCCAGCGATTATATCCTCTACGTGAAAACAGGAAACCTCCAACGGCCAAACCAAAGAATATTCCTACATCCCTGACACAAACTGGCATTTGATTATCATTAATCTTCCAAGATCTTTCTGCTTTAGTATGACAATTTAAGTCTCCGAAAGCATAGATGAAAGCAGCATAAGGGTCTAGATCACTCCACACAAATATTCCATGTTCACTTTGATTATGACCGACTTGTCCACTAGAATCGGTTTGTACGTTACCCCATGCCGAATCGGATTGATAATCAAAGGCATTTGCTCGACCCGATAATTCTGGAACTGTACCCTCTGGCAAATAGAATGGAACCAAGAAAAAAGACACAAGGAAGAAGGTAGATACGCCACCCACCCAATAGCCTACTTTCTTTTCACGAGAACGATCCTCCAAACCATTCTTCTGCATATTTTGATGCAGTAGGAATAGACGCATATGTTTTCGCCTGAATTGCTCTGGCTATAGCATGGAGGAGAAGGTCGGATTCCGAAAGGGCCTCTCCGCCGCGATTGTTCTTGGCCTTTATTCCGGCTTTATGCTAGCCGTTGCAATAGCAATGGTACTGGGCAATGATGGTTTGATGACAGCTGCTTTCTTGTGGGGCCTAACCATCGTCGTGTGTGCTTTGATTCTGACTCCTTTCTTGGCACTTGGCAGGAAAAGAGGATTGCCTGAAACCGATGCCACTGTGAAAATGCTGCGCGAAGGTCTTAGCGAATTCAATGAAGGAGTCGGTGGATGGAGAGCCCTCTCTCATGTAAGAGGAGAAGGCATGGGCGCTTCTGTTTCACTATCCCATGCTTCGAACCCACTTACTATAATCGAAAAGGCGTTGAAGTTAACCACAGATTGCAAATTGATTTTCAGATTTCCAAAGAGTGACCCTTCTCTCCGTGATAGAACGCTCCCCATTTTGGAAGAAAAGGTGGGTACTTCTAGAATACAAAGGAGGACTAAATCGCTAACTGTCGTTCCTGAAGTAATAATTGACCGTTCTGTAATAATTACTCGCATGATGATGCTGTGTCCACCACTTATGGTAGCAGGTTCAATTGCATTCTACTCAGTTTCACCTGACCAACCTTTCCTGACAATCCTTGGCGCCCTAGCAGGAGCAATACTTGGAATGATGATTGTCACAAATAAAGGCAGGTAAGGCCATTGAGACTACCCCATATCAGTTTTAAATAAAATCACTAAATAGTCTAGGATATGCGAGAAATCTCTCTATTTTGGAGGAGGAATCGCTTAGAGGAGACCGATATTTCACCTCTCTTGGATATTGTTAGTTCAATAGAATTTCTTGCTTACATCAAACGGACACCTAGGGACATTCGGATCTTGGTTAAAATCAACTTCAAATCTGGCAAAACTCCTGAAGACTTGAATTCGTTATATTTCCTTGAATTGATGGACATCCACCACACTCCAGAGAGCAGTGATGAAAGTTATGTGATTAATCTGAAACTTTCTCATCCATTATCCAATTTCAATGCTAGAACGGGCGGAACTACAGCAGCACCTGGTTGCAAATTAGACAGTGAAGGGATGACCTACATCATCCAAGGAGGAAACATGCGACTAAGACTAGTTGCTGCTATGGCCAGACTGATGGCAAAACCAGACCGCATCTCGGCACGTAGCCTTGATTTGTCATCTTCTTTTGAAACCGGGCCCCTAAACGCCAAGCAATTGAAACTAGCAAAATTTGCATATGACAAGGGCTGGTATGACATCAACAAGCGAATCAGAATATCAGAAATGGCTGAAGAATTGAAAATTGCTAGAGCAACTTTAGCTGAACATTTATCCAGAATTGAAAGCATAATTATGGACGATCTTCTTGGGTCGTTTACGAATTTTAGAATTAGTCCTGATGAATTCGAACTGTTCAAAGACATGGCTGTTGAAGATTCGAAAAATCTAGGATTTGGAGAAGATGAACAATTCAAAAAGTTGCTCCAAAACATGCATGATAACATGGAACATGAAGGAGTTCCAGAAGATGACGATTATGAAAACGAATAATTGTCACCTTTACATTAGTCGGGATATGAGTGGTCAACATGAGCAACCTAGACAACCTACTCAGCAACCTCAAGGGTTCGGGAATTGTTGTCCCAGCAGAAGTTGAAAAGGCAATGTACAAAGTTGACATTGAAGACTTTACAGAACACGACTCGTCTGGTTTTTATTATGATAGACCGGTGGTTTTTTTGGAAACTCCAGAAGGCGGAGTTAAGACAATATCTGCTCCGCACATGATTGTTACATTACTTCACAATCTCGAATTAGAAGAGGGGCAACATATCGTAATTTATGGAGCAAAGGGCGGTTATCTCAGCGCCTTAATTGCGCACATCATTGGTGAAGATGGGAGAATTACTGTTCTAGACCCGTCCATTGATGTTATTGAGCATATATCCAACAATTTGCGAGGATATCCTACCGTTAACTGCCAGAAAATTTCTGATTTGGACAAAATGTCACTACCGAAATTGAATCGTGTTTTAGTAACAGGACAAATTGAAAAATTACCTGAATGGTTGAATGAAGGCTTGGAGGAAGGAGGTTTTGCTATAGCTCCGATTGGCGATAAGAACTCGCAACGTCTACTAAAAATTGAGAAACAGAGTGAAGAATTATTCGATACAGACCTAGGTAGCGTTGTTTTTGGGCCTCTAGATATTGCTGACTCTGTTGTTGAAACACCATCTCCTTCAGAGATGGCTGAATTGATTGAACAGGTGATTGAGTTGATGAAAGACGCTCAAATTATCGAAGAAGAAGATAAGACAAAATTGTATGATTTGGTAGCTGAATTAAGGCAGTTACCAGACGACCTTCCTCCTCCAGAAGAGGTGGATGACCCTGAAGATCATCCATTACTCAAATTGATGGTCGAAAAAGGCGAGTGGTTTGTTCGATTGTGGCCAATAATACAATCCATTGTGCAAACAAGGATTGCTTCATATGATTCTCCTAGTGACTTTGAAGAAGGTAGTAGTCACTCAGATTTTATTCCTTGAGGTGAGAAATTGACAAACATAGATGGTGAAATTTCTCGATTATCCAATAAGGATGTAAAAATCCGTAGAAGGGCCGTTAGAATGCTGTTCGAGGAGAACAACCCTCGGGCACTCAAAGGTTTTGTCAAGTTACTCGAAGATTCGGATTTCTGGTTTCGAAATAAATCTCTTGATGCTCATCGCAAATGGGCCAACTCTGCACAAGACTTGGTACCATTACTAGAGAACCACAAAAGATTGGCTGCAGAGTTACTACAACGAATAGACGCTCCTGAAATTGCCATAGAATTGCTCAAGGAAGATGATTACATCACAAGGAGTTTCGCAGCACAAAGTTTGGCAAAAAATGAGGACTTACACCTCAAATTCGCAGAGGACGAGCACCATTCAGTGAGAATTATTGCTGCTGAAAATTCAGTAGATGAAAATTTGATTTCATCACTTATAGAGGATAAACATTCTTCGGTTCGAAGAATGGCCATATCCAGTGCTGCTAAGAATAAATTGAAACTAAGTTCACAGACGCTTGAATCTGGTCTTTCATCTAGCGATCCCGCTCTACGCTCTTTGGTTGCCTCATTAGCTGTAACCGCTGGAGGTGATGTTTTAGAGAAAGCATGCAAAGACAGCAATCCCAAAGTGCGCAAATCTATTGCCGAAACATTACGACTGGAAGTAACTGAAGTAGATGAAAGAATAGATTTGATTGCTGGAATAAATCCTGAGATAATTTTGCGCTGGTTGCGTTCAAAGCACGACCCAAAATCATCATCACTTCGTTGGACTATGATCGAGAATACATCTCTCAATTCAAGAATACGCTCAAAGTTAATTGAGCAGATGGATGGTAGAAATGATGTGGACAGGCAAAGACTAGCCATCATTTCTGAGGATGTTTCAACTCTCGTCAAGATTGCTGCAGATAATCTATCTGAATCTTTGAATGAACTGGAGGGATAAAATGAATTCTGGAATCTCATATCACGTAGATGCTACCAATGGCTCGAGTAGGAGACTTGGTGTCAAAATAGAGATTGAAGGCCCCTTCGATGGGAACATTTTGGAATTGAGATTCCCACGCTGGGTTCCTGGTTCATACTTTATTCGAGAGCCAATACAGCATATGTCAGACCTTTCTGCAACTTGTGATGGAGAGGAAATTAAAATCAAGCGAATCGATGTTGATGGAGCGAGAGTTACAGGCGTTAGTGAAGCGAGTAAGATAGTGATTACTTACAGACTTCTCGCTGCTGAAATGACATGCAGAGCTAATCATTTGGATCAATCTCATGTGCACATAATGCCCCCATACACTTGGATGATGCCAACCAGAGGAATAGATAATTCTAGAATGGACCAAACTCACAAAGTTACTTTGGCGGCGCCAAAAGGATGGACCACTGCAACACAACTGGCTGGTAAAGAAGGTGAATGGTATGCAGATGGCAGAGACGAGTTCCTTGATGCAATTATGGAATCGAATGCTAATCCAATGATTTCTTTCGATGTGATGGGAACTACTCAATACCTCAAATTGTGGGATTCAGGAGGCATGCCAATTCCAAAGAAAGGTCTGGACCGTTTCATTGAAGCAATGAAACTAGTAATCGAAGAACACTTTGCATTATTTGGAGTTCCTGAATGGAAGGATTACTGGACCGTTCTACACTTGACCGAATCTGGAAGAGGTGGCTTAGAACATCTTCGTAGTCAGACATCAATGATGCCCAGAAAGTGCTTGCAAGAAGGTAATGAAGAACAGTGGAGAGACCTTGTTTCCCTGTTCAGCCACGAATTCCTACACCAATGGAATGTCAAGCAATTGCGACCGAAGAATTTCTTAGAATACGAACTGCAAAAAGAAGAACACTCTGACCTATTGTGGTGGTTTGAAGGCCTTACATCTTGGCTTGGAGACATTTTGTGTTTACGAAGTGGAGCTTGGAGCGAAGAAGACTGGCGCAAAGATTGGACTCGTAAGATGAAAAGACATACCGATAGAAATGGAATGAGCCATGAGTCACTACAAGAAAGCAGTCACGACGCATGGATACATCTGTACAGGCCGAACTCCTACAGCAGAGAAGTACAAATCTCATATTATTTGGAAGGAGAGATGGCTGTATTCTGTCTCGATGCTGAATTGAGAAAGCGTTCGAAAGGCAAACACGGAATGGATGATGTAATGGCAACTTTGTATCATAATCACAAACTCGATTCAAACAATCCAGGAATTACCCATTCAGACATCAAGAAAGCATTAGTGAATACTCCCGGTGGCAGAAGACTCGGTGTTATGCTAGATTCCTTAGTTAGTGAAAGAAAGGCTCCTGATGTGATTTCAGCAATGAAAACACTCGGCCTAGAAATGGTTGCTGACAAGAAAGCCAAAGGTGCTTGGATTGGCCTGAATTTAGCAAACAATCCCAACTGTGTCAAGGTGCGAACACATCTAACTGGATCACCTTGCAGAGAATCCGTCCATACTGGTGATGAGATTATTGCAATCGATGGCTTGCGCGTGAAGTCTTCAAGCGACATTACCGCCTCTATTTATGACAGTGAAGGCGTTGAGACCACATTTACAATTGCTAGGGAAGGCGTATTGCATGAAGTAAAGATTACACCTATTGCGAATCCAAATCACTTGACTATCGTAGAAGGCAAAGGCAACAAACTTTGGCAAGCAATCAAGGCAACAATGCGCTGATCATTCTGATTTAGCTAGAACTTCTAGTAAAACGTGAATTGGAGGTAGGTGATTAGAGATAGTGTGCTTGCTTGTTTTTGGAGGATACAAGGTATCGCTCAAACACATTTCGATTACCTCTTCTTTTGTTATACTTTCAAGCCCACTTCCAGGCCAAACATCGACGGTAATCTGGTCGTCGCTCAAATAATCGATTAGGATTACAGGTACTCGCTTTAGGCTCAAACAAATGGCCACTGAATGGCGATGGTGTCCATCCAAAATAGAACCGGTTTGGGAATCTACCAGCAATGGTTTGGTAAATCCACCCCATTTTTTTGTCATCTCGAGAAGCTTGTCACGATTTTTGACTTTGATTTCTTCGTGAGGTTTCAACCAGTCCAAATCAACTAGTGAAACATCTTCTGCTTCCCACGACATAACACATTCCAAGCCGATTGATGGGATAATGCTTTGGAAAGGGTGAGCCTGACACCCTATCATGGAGGAAGGGTTACTTGCAGATGTTCCAGGAGTAAGCATCCCTTCTCTGATCCCCGAAAATGAGGATTTAGCACATGTTTTGGACGTACTGTGCGCCACAGGATACGGCGCGTGGGTCGTAGGCGGTGCGGTTAGAGATTGTATACTGGGAGAATTGCCCAAAGAATATGACATATGCACTACTGCTACTCCGGAACAAGTCGTTGAGTCGTTTGAAGACACGATTCCTACGGGAATAAAGTACGGCACTATTACCGTAAAGAGCGGAGATTCGATGTTTGAAGTAACCACTCTAAGGACTGAAACTGGCTACGGGGACGGCAGAAGGCCTGATGAAGTGAAATGGGGCTCGAGCCTAAGAATTGACCTTTCTAGGCGAGATTTCACAATGAATGCCATGGCATATGACTATGCAAGAGGATTATTGCATGACCCCTTCGGAGGAAAGTCAGACTTAGAGAATGGTTTCCTAAAGGCTGTAGGAGATCCTAGTCAACGTCTTTCAGAAGATGGATTGCGAATTATGCGTGCCTATCGATTCATGGACCGACAAAAAAAGGGTATTTGGTTACCGGATAGTGAGTTATCTTCAGCTCTAATTGATAATCGCGCAATGCTGGCTATGGTCTCGATTGAAAGAGTTTGGAATGAATTGGTTAGAATAATCAATGGTGCAAACGCAAGTATAGTTCTTTCAAGAATGAATGATGATGGAGTTCTACCTGCGATTATTGGCTTCCCATTGCCCAAAGAGACCTTCGCCAAACTGGCAAAACTACCGGCTGATTTAGAAGCTAGAATGACAATATTATTTTCAGGACTAAAAGATGATGATATAACCGTAATTCTGGATAGATTGAAGGTTCCAAAAGCGGTTTTTTCTCGAGTTAAATTCCTTCATTTCCTTACTCAGAACTCTCCAAAACAAACCGATTTGCGGCTCTATAGAAACACTCTTTCAACGGAAGTTAAGACGCATTCAATCCTCGTAGAAACTCTTGGAGGAAATACTGATTTAATCAATAAATCATTGCAATATCCAACCGGAATCGAATGCTTGGTAAATGGAGAATGGATTATGGAGAGAACTGGTCTTGAGCCTGGAATTAAATTGGGTAGATTGAAAGATTGGTTATTCCGTATTCAAATCGAGAGAGGTTACACTGATTTGTCACAAATGGAGACTGCTCTATGCACCATTCCATGGGCTAATGGTGACCCGAAAGAATGGCCTCGGCCTTCATGGCCATGACGGCACCAAGTTCATCACCATATTCCTGCTAGGAATACCATGTCCGAGATGACTGAACCCAATAACTGGGTATCGACCGCAGGCGGTTGGGCTGTAGGAATCGGTTTTGTTACAATGGGGCTGGAGTCAGCGTTTATTGGAGAGTCAGTAATAGGAACAAGTTTCTGCTGCTTGGGAATATTTGGCCTAATTGCTGGTGCAATGGTATCTAACTCCGGTGCGGCTTTAAGTTCGGATGGCGCCATGGTTTTGAAACAAAATTCTACCGGGCAATGGGAATGGATGCCTAACTCAAACATTCCTGAACCTGTAGTCAATGACCCTGCGGCCAACTATAACGACCAAAACACTCAGATTATGTCTCGATTGGTATCTGAAATCAGAGGCGGAAGAACTCTTCAGGATTTGGATGACAATGAATTGTCAATTGTTGCAAATACATACGGCGTTAACAGTGGCTCTAAACAGCAGAAAATTGAGGCACTACACAACTCCGTTTTAGCGAAATCCGGCCTCAAACTTGGAGCGATAGGGGTTGCTGCTGGAGTTGGCGCAGTAGGCGCATCTCGCATCATCAAATCCGGCAGGGAGAGAGCCATTGCACGTGCAGAGGAACTGCGAGAACAAGGTCGAGAGAAATTACAAGAAAATATTGATGCTGGAAAGTACAATATCAACTCTAGATTACCTACATCAGAAAGTGGTGAGGAAGCTACTGAAGTTGCACACAACATAGTTCTCGACCAATTAAGAAAGCAAATTGAACAAAGAGGTTTGACTCCAGAAATGTTGTTCCAAATTGCTGACATGAACAAGGATGGCAAACTAGATGCCAACGAAATTACAGGTGCGATGACTGCTGCTACAGGCTTCGCAGTTCCAGTATTCATTGTAAGCGATGCAATGAATGATTTCGACTTGGACAAGGACGGCAAACTCGACCTTTCAGAAGTAAACAAACTCTGGGAGAAACTGGGCTTTGAACCAGAAACTGATAACGAATTTAGCGACGAAGAAATCGATGCTGTGCTAGAAGAAGTTGATTCAGTTGAGAATGATACTGCATCGCAAGAGCAGTTAATCGCAGAACAAGAAGCACGATTGCTTGCAGAACAAGAAGCCGCTAGGCAGGCTGAAGAAGAAGCAAGAGTCCAATCTGAACTCGAAGCAGCCAGATTGGAAGAAGAGGCTGCAGAGCATACCGCCGAGCAAGAGTCCGCTCCGGAAGTTCATGACGGCAGTGGCGAGTTAACCGAAGGTATTGACACAGAATTCGAAAGGCTGGTTCTTGAGATGGAAGGTGCTAGATTCTCTAGCGAGCGAAAGACGTTGATGGAAAAGCAAACAGCGGAATTCCTAGTGAACTTGAGGATTGAAAAGATGGAGAGAACTCTGATTGGCGACCCGCTTTATCGAGGAGGGCAATCTGTCCACGCTTTGATTGATGGAGGCCCATATGTCGGAGTCATCAAGATTCCAGTATCATTTGATGAGAAGATCCTCGAGCACAAAGCAGGGGACGAAATCCAAGTTTGGGCCAAGTTAGTTGACTTCTCCCCGAGTCTAAAGAGACCGGTTCTAGAAGCTAGTGAAATGATCTGACCTTAGGCTGATATTGCATAAAACAAACAATGTGGGAGAATTATGTTCGCGTGGTTAATGAATTTCTTTTCGAACATTTTTGGCAATACTGCTAGAATAAATGTGGAGAAAAAAAATGATGGCAATTGGATTGGCCCAGATGGTGTCGAAACTGGTCCAAATGTATCCGAGAATTGGTATTTGACATACGAAGGCCCAGCGCCTATAGTTGAGGGTATCTATGAGCAAAATTACGGCGTAGACAGAGGAAATGGTGCAATTCCAATTGATTTCTACATCAATAAATGGGGTATTCCAGATGGATATGGGAATACCGATTACGAAAAAGAAATCAGCAGACGCTAAGCTCACCGATTTTTCTTCAAATCAAAGGGTA
>DAGO01000003.1:0-5201 GCA_002498185.1 Euryarchaeota archaeon UBA10
CTGATTGGTTCAAACAGTTTCTCCAGAAGCAGCTTTCAACAATCCTAGGAATGGAGGGCTTGGCTTCTCTGGCCTGCTCTTGAATTCAGGGTGGTACTGGACGCCAACATAGTATGGATGGCCTTGGAGTTCGAAGATTTCACAACGTTGACCTGTCTCGTCTTTCCCAACGTAAACGAGGCCTTCAGCCTCAATTCTCTCGATTAAATCTGGATTTACTTCGTAACGATGGCGATGACGCTCATCGACTTGTGCAGCACCGCCGTAAAGACGGCGAGTCATACAATCATCAACTTGGAAAATCGTTGGCCGGCTACCTAATCTCATAGTCCCTCCAAGGTGTGTTTTCGAAATTTCTGGCATGAATACTACCGCTGGATGAGGTGTATTCTCATCGAATTCTGTTGAGTTTGCACCTTCCATACCAAGCACGTTCCTACAGAACTCAATGGTTGCAATTTGAAGACCTAAGCAGATTCCAAGGTATGGCACATTGTTGGTTCTAGCATAATTTGCAGCGAGGATCTTACCCTCAATGCCTCTGTCACCGAATCCTCCAGGAACCAATATCCCATGAGCTGCTCTTAGAACATCCCAATCTGAATGTGATTTATCCTCGAGGTTGCTAGCCTCAATCCAGTCAATGACGAGAGTGCGGTTTACTGCATATGATGCGTGTTCTAGACCCTTAATGACTGAGAGATAAGAATCGGTAAGTCCTGTGTACTTTCCAACCATGGCGATGTGAACATCATCTCCAAGATTGTCAACGCGGTCAGCCATTGCTTCCCACCTAGACATCATGTCGGTTGCATCGCAGTCGATACCCAATGCTTCACACATACCTTGGTCTCTCAATAATAACGGAACACGGTAGATGTTGGATACATCATGCGCGCTCATGACAGCATTTGGAGAAACGTGGCAAAATGCGGCTAATTTTTCTCTCACTTCTTGTGTAAGCGGCGTCTCTGCTCTGCAGACTAGTACATCTGGATTGATTCCTAGACCCCTCAATTCCTTCACAGTGTGCTGTGTTGGTTTGGTCTTCTGCTCACCAACTGGCCCCATTACTGGAACAAGTGAAACATGAACGAAGCAGATGTTTTCTCTTCCAACTCTAAATTGGAATTGTCTCAATGCTTCGATGAATGGAGAGGATTCGATATCACCAACAGTTCCGCCTAATTCGATAACACATGCTTCCGGTGCCTCGCCGCTTCCATCAGCTGAAACTGAGGAAATCGTTTCAATCCAATCTTGAACCGAATCTGTGATGTGTGGAATAACCTGAACGGTCTTGCCAAGGTAGTCTCCTCTTCGCTCTGCTTCGATTACTTTGGAGTATATTTTTCCAGTTGTGATATTATTGTCACGATAGAGATTCAAGTCGCAGAATCTTTCGTAGTTACCTAAGTCCAAATCTGCTTCGCCGCCATCGTCGAGAACGAAAACTTCGCCGTGTTCGAATGGAGACATTGTCCCAGCATCGCTGTTAAGGTAAGGATCAATTTTGACCGCAGTGACTCTTAGTCCTGCGCTTTTGAGAAGAACACCGATGCTTGAAGCAGTCACACCTTTACCAAGTCCGCTGAGGACGCCTCCGGAGACTACGACATACTTCATGCCCTTCAACGGGCTTTTAGGCGGTCGCGCCTCCCCTTTCAACATTGGGTCGCGTTAGAAAAATCAAAATCTACTTGCTCAGCGACTGAATCATCACGTCGCACATCGAATCTAAGTCGTATTCCAAATTGAATCCCCATTCCTGTTTTGCCAGTGTGCCATCGGTTTCATCTGGCCATGAGTCTGCATATTCTTGACGGTGGTCAGGAACAAATTCGCATTCGAAGCCCGGTATCTTTTCACGGATTTTGTGGTACAACTCTTCGGCGGTAAAATTCAGACTAGGAAGATTGTAACCTCCACGAACTGAGAGGCTCTCGCTTGGTGCGTCCATCAACTGTAAGGTTGCTTTGATCGCATCATCCATGTACATCATCGGTAACCGAGTTTGCCGATTTACAAAGCAAGAATAATTCTCTGAAGCGACTGCTTTGTAGAAAATTTCAACCGCGTAGTCTGTCGTTCCACCACCAGGCATAACTTTCCATGAAATCAAACCAGGATAACGCAATCCCCTGATATCCACTCCATGGGCTGAATGATAGTAGTCAGCCATTAATTCTCCAGCCACTTTGGTTATTCCATACATTGTTGCAGGGTTGAGGGGTGAATCTTGTTTAGCAATCTTGCCTACGTCAGCGCCAAAAACTGCGATTGATGAAGGTGCGAAAATTCTGAATTTGTATTTTCTAGCCAACTCAAGAACGTTCATCAGACCATCCATGTTAATTGTCCAACATAGTTGTGGATTTTTTTCTCCAGTTGCTGATAACAAGGCTGCTAAATGGTACACTTCGTTGATATTGTTGTCACGAATGATGCTCTCCATTCGCTCTGAATCGAGGACATCGAGTTTTTCATATCTGAACCCAGAATTGTCTACATCCTCAGACTCTCTGATATCAGATGCAATCACATTTTCAGCGCCAAACTTGGTTTGCAAGGCGTCCAGTAACTCCATTCCGATCTGACCGAGGGCTCCGGTAATCAGAATGCGTCTGTTTCCGGACTCGCCCATAAACGACCTACACTAGAGTCGATACTTGAACCTAAAGGTACTAATCCGGTTGCAGTAACTTACGATATCTGAGAAGATTTCTCATTCTGCGCCAAACCCTTGGATGCGTTCTTGCACCTCGTCGGGAATCTGAGCATCCATTTGTGCCCATAGCACATCATCAATTCTGAGAATGCTAATTGCTGCTTCTGTAGCTCCAGAAATTGCCTGCCTAGTAATGCTCTTTGGCTCTAACACGCCTCTCGAAATTGTGTCTTTTGCTTCACCGTCAGTCAGGTCTAATCCCATGAAATCCCCCGATTCGTTATGGGCTGCTGTTAACTTTAGCAGAGAGTCAATTCCGTCATATCCCGCGTTTGCAGCCAATGCTCTAGGTATTGATTCAAGTGCATCTGCCCATGCTTCGATAGCAAGTTGCTCACGGCCAGGAACGGTTTCTGCATATCTCCGTAGACGTCGACCAAGTGCTACTTGAGTTGCACCTGCTCCGGGTAGAAGTACTGGCTCTTCCAATAGCTGACAAGCAACTCCTAAACCATCAGCGAAGCAACGCTCTACCTCATCTAAGACACTTTGAGTGCTACCTCTTGCAATTAAGGTTGCACCGCTATCTTCTGCATCTAAGATCCAGTGATTTACTCCGCCTCGCAATTCTTCTCTAGTCTTGATGAATGCCCCAAGGTCTTGCTTTGTTGCTCTTCCAGCATCTGGAACTAGGTTGGCTCCACATGCACGTGATAGTAGGTCCAAATCCCTCTTCTCAACTCTGCGATATGTAAGAATGCCATGCTTAGAGAGCGCTTGGCGTGCCTCATCATCAACTCCTTCTTTGCAAACCAATAAATCACAGCCGATTTCGACTAGATTCTCTACTTGTTTGAGTAATGATTTTGATTCTGCACTACGGAATGCATCTACCATTCCAGCAGATGTGATGTTCAATTTTGTTTCAAACTGAGGCTTTCTACGCTCGATCCCTCCATCCAGAATTAGAATTGAACCAGGTCCTCCTCTTTCTTTCATTTCAGGGTGGATGCGGCTCTTTGCAAGAGCTAATCCAGTTATCAAAGTGGATTCTTGCATGCCTCCACCGGTCTGTTTGATGATTTTGACTCTGGTAGGGTCTGCTCTTCCTTCAGACAATACCGTCTGCCCTGCTTGTAAAGAAAGCGCAGCAAGGTGTTTTTCCATTCCCTTGTCTAACTTACCAGCGAGTGATGTTTCGATAGCAGATTCAATTTGTTCAGTGCTTGCTTCGATTGCTAACTCATCTAGTGAGGATAGAGCGAACTTTTCTGCTAGTGCATATCCTCTTGCGATAATTGTAGGATGTACACCTTGCCTGACTAATTGCCAGGCATTTCTCAACATTTCAGCACAAATAACCACTGTAGTGGTTGTACCATCTCTTGCAACTCTATCTTGAGTGGATGATGAACTGATTATCATTTTAGCAACAGGGTGCTCAACTCTAGCGGTCTCAAGGACTGTTACTCCGTCATTGGTAACCAGAGTCTCGCCTTGGTCGTCCACCAGTAACTTGTCTAGGCCCTTTGGCCCTAGAGTAGAGCGAACTGCACCTGCCAATGCGATTGCGGCTTGGACGTTTTTGCGTAACGCCTCACGGCCACTTGTTCTCTCTGTAGATTCGAGAATAGTTTCCTCCGCCATCGACCTTCCGACCCAACAACCTGCCTTGAACATGTTGCGAGATTGTAATCGGCGAGTTCATATATGGGCTACTGCTCCGACTATACAACCGATGGTTACCTAGTGGGGTGAGAACGATGGCTGAAGACTGGGAAGAAAAGATGCTAGAGCAGATGGCTGAGATGTTCCAAAAGATGGGAATGACCGTTGATATCAATCAACTAAAAGCCATGATGAAGCAGTTCCAATCCAAATTCGAAGCAATGGGAATCGACCCGGAAAGACTTGCAAAGGGAGATGTGAACTTCAACTTCGATATGTCTGACATATCCAAATTATTCCAGTCAGGGATGCCAATTAATGACATGCTCTCAAACCTAGGCGTCGATGTCAAGGTTGATGCCGCCCCTGTTGAAGTTGATATCGAAGAATCTGAACCAAGTAATGAAGTTCTCAGACTACCTTCTGATGATATCTATCTCTCGGGCTGGAATATGTCAATAACTGTCGATTTCTCAATGCGCACAGACATTGAAGAAATTGAAATCGCGCTATCTAGCGGTGGGGAAATGCTCGAAATTCTCTCTGACCCAACTGAGCCCCCTCTGGCTCAAATCGAATTACCGCATCAATGCGACGATGTAGTCGATTGGTCAATTAACAATGGAATCCTTGACATAACTTTGAAGCTAACACCTCAAGGTTCTGCTTTGGAAACCGAATCTGAGGATATCGATGATGATATCGAAGATGATCTTGCTCCAGTCTCATCAGATGTAAGCGTAGACCTTGCAGACGACGATGATGACGAAGATGATGGAGGAATTCCGATTTTCTGAAATCGGATATATTACGGAAGTGAAAATATGGCTAAAAACAGCGTAATTGGAATAGACTTAGGAACAAC
>DAGO01000003.1:5502-15227 GCA_002498185.1 Euryarchaeota archaeon UBA10
GGAATAGACTTAGGAACAACAAACTCTTGTGTTGCAACAATTGAAAATGGCGAAGCAGTAGTTATTGCGAACGCAGAAGGAGCAAGAACAACTCCATCAGTTGTAGCATTCGCCAAAGATGGTGGAGAGCGCATGGTGGGTGTCACCGCAAAGCGCCAAGCGGTAACCAATCACGAGAGAACCATGATTTCTGTAAAGAGACACATGGGTACTGATTGGAAGACAAAGGTCGACGATTCAGAATACACCCCCCAAGAGGTATCTGCATTCATTTTGCAGAAACTAAAAGCCGATGCTGAGGCGTATCTTGGTACAACAGTAAAGCAGGCTGTAATCACCTGTCCTGCATACTTCACAGATGCTCAAAGAAAGGCAACTAAGGATGCAGGACGTATTGCTGGGCTTGAGGTTTTGAGAATCATCAACGAGCCAACTGCCGCTGCTCTGGCATATGGTGTAGACAAAGAAGAAGACCAAACCATCCTTGTTTACGACCTCGGAGGAGGGACTTTCGATGTGTCAGTTCTCGAGATTTACGATGTTGATGGCCAGCCTCAAATCGAAGTAAAGGCCACTGCAGGAAACAACAAGCTTGGTGGCGATGATTTCGATGAGGTACTGATTGACTATCTAGTTGCAGAGTACAAGAAATCCTCTGGTATCGACCTAGCAAAAGATGTTCAAGCGATGAGCAGACTAAAGGAAGGCGCAGAAAAAGCGAAGATCGAGTTGTCTGGAACCGGACAATCTCAAGTCAACCTTCCGTTCATCACAATGAAGGATGGTCAACCAGAACACCTAGACATCACCGTATCTCGTGCTAAGTTCGAGGAATTGATTGCTCCACTTGTTGAGAAGACAATGAAGCCTACCAGGCAAGCAATGAAGGATGCTGGACTATCAAAGGGTGAAGTCGACAAAGTGATTCTAGTCGGTGGTTCTACTCGTGTTCCTGCAGTTCAAACCGCAATCGAGAAGGAAACCGGAAAGTCTCCGTTCAAGGGAATCAACCCTGATGAAGCTGTGGCAATGGGTGCTGCACTACAAGCAGGTATTATCGCTGGAGACGAAGGAGTCTCTGACATTCTATTGCTGGACGTTACACCTCTAACCCTGGGTATCGAAACGCTTGGTGGAGTTACTACAACAATGATCGAGCGAAACACGACTATCCCAAGTCGCCGCTCAGAGGTGTTCTCAACCGCAAGTGACAACCAGCCTGCGGTAGAAATCCACGTACTGCAAGGTGAGAGAGAGTTCGCTAAGGACAATGTAAGCCTAGGACAATTCCACTTGATGGGCATTCCACCTGCGCCTCGTGGCGTACCCCAGATTGAAGTCACATTCGACATCGATGCAAACGGTATCGTCAATGTGTCCGCTAAGGACAAAGGTACTGGAAAGGAGCAATCTATCAAGATTGAATCAGACACTTCTCTGACAGAAGATGAAATCCAAGCAAAGATTGCTGAAGCTGAAGAATTCGCAGAGGCTGACAAGCGCTTGAAGGCTCAAGTCGAAATGAGAAATATGGCTGACCAAATCGTCTACCAAACTCGCAGAACAATCGACGAGGCTGGCGAAAAACTCAGTGATGAGGACAAGGAACCTGTTCTTTCAAAGGTCGACGAACTTGAGGCTCTTCTACAGAATGAAGAAGGTGCTGCTAAGGAACTTGATGAAATCGATGAGGCTGCTGTACAGGCTAAGGTCAAAGAAATCGAGGAAGGTATGCACGCAATTTCCGCTAAACTGTATGAGGCTGCTGCGGCTGAAATGGCTGAGCAGGAAGAGGCTGGTGCTGATGCATCGGATGACGGTGTGGTGGACGCTGACTTCGAAGTAGTCGAAGAAGACGAAGACTGATCACCAAATGAACGGTAAAGCGCTGAATATCAGCATGACTATCGGCACAACGATTGATTCAGTAGTGGAGCGCAAGCCGGCGATTAATGACAACTCAGTTCCTCTGTGAAGGTGCACTTGCATTCCAATGTCTTTGTTACCACGCACAACAAGCAATGAGTTAGGAATTGTAGTATCGATTCCTTCTTCTCTCTCTTCGTGAGTTCTAGTTTCTACTCTGCCAAGACAGTATACTGGGTCACCGGCAGCTAAAACCCAAACAGTCCATCTCCAATTACTACTCTCCCAACAATATAATCGTCCTCCCATCTCGACTTTGTCCCAAGAATTTGGGTCAACAAGTATTCCGCCAGTTCCATCGTGAAGTATGAATTCTGTTCCCCCTGAATCGGTTCTTCTCGTTGTCCAACTGCACGATTCCTTCCCATCAGAGTCCTTTGTACAAACATATTCTTCTTCTTTCCATCTGTAGTTGACTACGCCCTCTACTCTCATAGAAGAGCTACCGCCAACATCAACTGACATAGTGCCTTGAGGCCCAGGTCTAACTTGGCCAACCAATTCAGCAGGCCCTGCTGCAACACTTCTGACTCTGCTGGAAGGAGTATCGATTATATTGTGCATCAATTTCCATTTTCGGAATGCAAAAATCGACCAAAGGATAGAAAACAAAACGATACCAATGCGTAACCAGTAACCGATTATTTGTCGCGTTTCATCGCTGTGTCTTGCTGTCAAATCGGCAGCCAGCCATAACGCAGCGGTGATGAAAATTATGCCATTTATTGAGTACAGAGTGAAAGTTGCAGGAGTTGGTGTTCCGACAACATCAGGATGCTCCTCAATTAGCGAGCCTTCATCATTTGGCGCATACGGGTTCTCAGGCCATGTTTCATACCCGGGCGGAGGTAAGACCCAATCGTGCTCGTCTACTTCTCTAATCGGTCCATTGGCATCATTCATATCACCCGGAGAACCGTGCACGAAAGGTTTGTTTCCCCACCTAGTTTTTAGATTCTTAATATCATCTGAAAGTGATGTAGGAGTTGTAACCATCATCAAACCAGCAGCTAGGATAACAATTGCCAAGGCGACTCTCTGGGCATCTTCCCTCTCTGTTCTCTCGCCCGGCTCATTGCCTTCAGCACCAACAGACAGCATGGAATATTCTCCCTCTATACCGATGATGAACATCTCAATCTCATCACCCGCTCCAACATACCAATCGGCATACCCAGGGCAATTACGGCTATCTGTCGATACTTCAGTGCTGACTTCATCTGACCAAGCAATCTCGAATGATTCGCCTCCAGAAGTCGGTACTACTGTCAAAATGACGTCATCAAAAACATCAACATGGTCTGTACAATTCTCACCGTCTGAATCAAGTGTCCAATATCCATGAACCAATGTTCCTTCTTGGATTACCACATCGATTACAGCAAATATAGCCTCATCGCCAGAGTCCTGCCAACCAGCGCCTAGAATCACAGTATCTTCATCATCGATATCATCCAAAGAATCGACATACTGACTTTCGGAAACAGGCGGCACATCTGGTACGTCGAGGCTTACTATTAGGAAGACTCCAGCCCCAAGGAACAATATTGCTGCAATAGCCCAAGGGACAATTCCCTTCCAGGTATGAGGGAATGTGAATTGGAAAAACCCGTGCTGCAGGGAGGTGTGGTCGATGGACTGCTTACCCTCTGCCATGTAGTTACCAAACTTTGTCGGATTAAGATAAAATCGCCTGCAAGAGTGTAAAATTACACCAATATAGGACAATATTGAATATACGCCTGTAACGCCTTTTATTCATGGCAGATGTAATCGCTATTCTAGAGCAGATGCGCGCATCGAGTGGTCATGCTGAAACTATCGGATTAACTGACGATGTAATCCTAGATTTCGCTTCAAGAGACAACACTCTAGTCCAAGCTATTGAGGAAGCAGGTATTCGACAAGGTGAGTTCACCAGTGAATTGCTAATGATGGCAGAACATGACCTAGTGTCTCATTTACAGGAAGATTTTGTCAACTTTTACGCTCCTGCTACTATCAATCCCTATGTTGCGGTCGCAGCAAGAGGGCCTTGGATTGTAACTTCACACGGTGCCGTAGTTCACGATAACGGCGGATATGGTATGCTGGGTGGCGGACATGGACCCGAGGAAATCATCGATGCGATGAGCAAAAATCACGTCATGGCCAATGTAATGACTCCCTCCATTTCACAAGCGAGACTTGCTGCTGCCCTGAAAAAAGAATTAGGGCATTCAAGAGGAAACTGCCCATTCTCCAAGTTCATCTGTATGAACTCAGGTTCAGAGTCGATGACTGTTGCCATGAGAATATGTGACGTTAACTCGAAGATAATGACTGGACCTGGTGGCAAGCATGAAGGTAAGCCTGTCAAACTATTAGCAATTGAAAGAGCATTCCACGGAAGAACTGACAGACCTGCACAAATTTCTCATTCCTGCAAAGGAAAATACGACAAGGTTCTGAAGACATTCGCAGAAAGAGATAACCTAATCTTAGTTCCTTCAAATAACGTTGAAGCGCTTCAGGCAGCCTTTGCAAAGGCCGACGAAGAAGGCTACTTCATCGAGTCGATGTCGATAGAGCCAGTACAAGGTGAAGGAAACCCAGGCCAATGTATTGACAGGGATTTCTACGATGAAGCGAGGAGATTAACAAATGAACACGGTTCTATGCTAATCGTAGATTCAATCCAGGCAGGAATCAGAGGACAAGGCACTCTATCAGTTGTGGACTACGAAGGATTCCAGGATGCGGAAGGGCCGGATCTAGAAACCTGGTCCAAGGCATTGAACGCAGGGCAGTATCCACTATCGGTCTTGGGACTAAACGACAGGGCTGCTGAGTTGTACGTTGTAGGAATATATGGTAACACCATGACAACTAATCCGAGAGCGTTGGAGACCGCTGTTGCGGTTCTTGAGAGAATCACTCCCGAGTTAAGACAGAACATTCGTGACCGCGGTCGTGAGTTCGTTGACAAGCTGAAGGCCTTGGCAGAAGAATTGCCGGGTACAATCACCCAAGTTCAGGGAACTGGATTGCTTTTATCTGCCGAACTAGACCCTGAAAAGATGAAAGTCGTTGGATTTGATGATGTCGAAGTATGGTGCAGAAAGAAAGGTCTTGGAGTAATCCACGGAGGAATAAACGCTCTAAGATACACGCCTCACTTCAACATTACAAGCGAAGAAGTCGATCTTGTAATCGACATCACTCGTGATGCAATCAAGCACTTTAGCCAATAATTACTGACCAGTAATCAAATGGTGTAGGGTCCTTACATGGATTCCTGTTGCACCGGTCTTGACCAACTTGTTTGTCTTTGCACCCCATGCTGTTCCAGCAATGTCTAGGTGAGCCCAAGGAATCTGTTCATCGGTTCCGTCCTTGTTAGGAATGAATTGCTTTAGGAAAGCTGCAGCGGTGTTTGAGCCACCCCAGCGACCAGCACCAAGGTTGC
Source organism: Euryarchaeota archaeon UBA10 (assembly GCA_002498185.1). Classification (GTDB taxonomy): domain Archaea; phylum Thermoplasmatota; class Poseidoniia; order Poseidoniales; family Poseidoniaceae; genus MGIIa-K1. The sequence goes on from DAGO01000003.1 coordinate 10,877, forward strand.
GAACGTCTGCAATCTTTGAATCGGTCATTTCCTTCTCGAATGCCTTGAACAAAGGCATAGGCCATGCGATCTCTCCACAGTGCTCTCCTGCTTCCTTGATCTTGTTTCGCAAATCGTCATCATTAGACCATAGGCCGCTTGCTTCGTGTCCTAGTGCAACGACACATGCTCCAGTTAGGGTTGCCAAGTCAATAATGTAAGAAGGATTCAGATGAGTTCCTGTGTACCACAGTCCATCAGATAGAACGAGTCTTCCTTCTGCATCTGTGTTCAGAACTTCAACAGTCTTGCCAGAGTATGTCTTGATTACATCACCCGGGCGTTGAGCGTTGGAAGATGGCATGTTTTCTGCCATGCATGTAACTCCGATTACTCTCTCCTTGTGGCCGCTAGCGACTAGTGCTTGCATTACACCGAAGGTTGTTGCAGAGCCGTGCATGTCGTACTTCATTTCGTCCATTGAGGGCGGTGGCTTTAGTGAGATACCACCAGTGTCGAATGTGATTCCCTTTCCAACGATGCATGGGCTTGGACCAGGCATGTCTGGGTTGATTTCGAAGATTACCATACATGGCTTTCTTGCTGAACCCATACCGACTCCAACAAGACCGCCCATTCCCATGGAAAGTGCCTGTTCGTAGTTGATGATTGTGACCTTAACATTGTCATGCTCTTTGCCGAACTCGATTGCCTGCTCAGCGAATGCCATTGGATACAGGTCATTTGGTGGAGCATTTCCTAAATCTCTAGCCAGATAAACACCGGATGCCACTGCCAGAGACAGGTTTGCGGACTTGTGCAAATCCTCAATCTTGTCTGCTTCACAAGTAACGTGTGCATGAATTTCACTATCGTCAGAGTCGTCATCGTCATCCTTTGACTTGTACTTGTCATATGAGTAATCTCTGAGAATCATACCTTCTACGAAGGCCCCCATATGATCACCCTCCATGCCGGAGAACTTGACTGTGATAGTTTTGCCATGGATCTTTGAGAGGCTTGCAGTAACCTTTGCACCCGCTTCTCTCATCGACTGTAAAGTCGCATCATCTGCCTTTCCTAAACCGATTAGCATTGCCTTTCCACCATCGGTTCCAGCTAGTGTCATTGCTGTTCCGGACTTTGCTTTGAAATCTCCAGCAGCCAGGATTGTTTCAATCTGATTTTTTAGGCTTCTAGGAACCCCTGCTTCACTGCCTTCTGCCATTGAATCGCTATCTTGCCACAAAGGAAGAACGAGTGTTCCGTTGATGTTGTCGTTGGTGTTTACTGATACCTGCATTGGCTCACCTAATCATTCCAGCAGTACATGGCACTTGAAGATGCGCATGATTCGGCTCATTCGAGGAGTTCTGCTTCCAAAGGTGATTCATCTTCCAAATCAAACGGTTTTTCTTCCCGAGACCACCAAAATGCGAATGCTACAACGAACAAAGGAACGGCACCCGCTTGAAGCACCCATACCAACGTTTCAACCGATTGAGAGAAGAAACTGGTGGTTGATGGGCTAATGCTTACGCTCTCGTTCACCCATTGTGATGAATGAACTACTCGCTTTTGGTAGGATAGGCGCCACTCTCCACCTTCGTAATCGAAGCCGCCGGTTTTCACAGTAGTTTTACTAGTTGCATTTGCTGTGAAATTATCTGATTCCCATAGAACCTTGTCCCCATCTATGTACTGCAATGTTGCGTTTTGGGTACTTGCTCGACCCATGTTGTTGACTGTGAAGGTTACAACTTCATCATCGATGCTAAATGATTCGACAACAAGACGTGCTCTCCAATACCATATGTTGTTGATTAGATACCTCATTACATCTAGCTCTTCATCAAGCCTTTCGTTGACATCTTCGAATGTTCCTGGAAGGAATTGGTCGTCATCTGTTTCGAAGGTGAAGGTTGGGAATCCCATTACTCCGTATCCGTAATCTCTACTGGTTCCACAATTTGGATAGAGACCTTGGTTTGCATTTTGGATTGGGATGTCAGAAATGCCTGCGTGCACATCTTCTCGAATTCCGTGGAACAACTCCCAATCTGGAGGTTGTTCTGGCCATTTACCCCAAGGGTATAGCATAATCCAAACCCCTGTATGCATGGTTACGTACAAATCAGCATCCTGTACTACGTTGTTCATGTAGTTCGCATTCGCCCGAGTTTCTGGTTCACTAAATGCACTCCCTCCAGGTGCAAAAGGGTCGCTTGGGGAGCAATCATCCCAGAAATGGTCGTAGTTTCTGTTTAGGTCAATTCCTGTGGGAACCGGTTCGCTAACGAATGGATTTGCTGCTGTAGTTAGGTTTAGATTATGTCTTGTATCAGCATCATTTCCGTCTGGATTAAGCATTATCATGATGTGTAATTCAGTGGACTGTAGAACATTCATTGCCTCTTCGTTTTGGGCATTCCATCCGTTGATGTACCACTTAGCCGTTAACCAAGCCAATGCAGTTCCTAGGTATTCATTTCCATGATGGCCACCATCAATGTAAATTATCTCCTTAGCAGTACCATCACTCTTAGTCTCCATAGCCCAATCTGAAAGTACAACCATCCACAGTTCTTTTCCAAGGTAAGATTGACCAATACTGGACAACTGTACAATATCTGGATTATCAATTGACCAATCATTGACTTCTTGGGTTAGTGCAGCCCATGACATGTAGATGTGATTGTCTACTGGTTCACCCGGCCAATTTGGTTCAGCCGTAGCTAGCGTTGGGGCTACAATTAGAACCGCAAGGAAAACTGCAAGCCCGCGCATGGAACTTCCACAAGCCTACCTATCATCAATATGACTATTATTCGATGCTCTTTTTGATAGAAATAAACAATCTAGCCAAAGGAAAAATATCAATTGAAAAATCAATTTTTCAATTGGAAAATATTAGTTCAAAATATACGAGAATAAGATTGGAGCCACGATTGTTGCATCTGATTCAATTATGTGCATAGGAGTGCCTGGAGCTAATTTGCCCCATGTGATTTTCTCACTAGGTGGCGCTCCTGAATAACCGCCATACGAGGTTGTAGATTCTGATATCTGAGCAAACCATCCCCACAGCGGTGCATTCTCTTGCATATCTTGGCGAAGCATAGGGACTACACAAATTGGGAAATCGCCTGCAATTCCACCTCCAATTTGTAAGAAGCCGATTGGGTGTTCTGCATTCCTGTACCAATCAGCCAAATGCATCATGTAATCTATACCTGTCTTTACTGCAGTACGTTCTACATCCCCCTTGATGCAGTGTGCTGCAAAGATGTTGCCCAAAGTCGAATCTTCCCAACCAGGGACATAAACTGGGATTCCTGCATCTCTGGCTGCAATCAACCAAGAATCAGTTCGGGGGATTTCAGCATCTAAATCGTCCAGAATTGCCATCAAATGTTCATGAGGGAATGCTGAATTAGACATCCATTGAGTGAGGATCTTACCTTCTATGTGGCGAATTGCTTCTTCCTCTGGGATGCAGGTATCTGTGACCCTGTTGAATCCTTGACTGTGCAACTGCGCTTCATCCTCCTCACTCAAATTACGCCAGTTAGGAATTCTTTGATACTTTGAATGGGCTACTAAATTGAAGACATCCTCTTCTAAATTGGCTCCTGTGCAAGTAATTGCATGGATTTTTCCTGCTCTAATCATTGGTGCTAATGAGCGCCCGATTTCAGCCGTGCTCATTGCCCCAGCTAATGTAACCATCAATCGCCCACCATCGTTTAGGAACTGATCAAGCGATTGTGCACAATCACGCAATGCTCCTGCGTTGAAATGATGGAAATGGCGGTCAACAAACCCCCTTACTCCTCCATTTACTGGCTCTGAGAGGAATCTCTCAACACGCTTACGTCGATTGATTTTCATGTCTGGAAATCGTGATTGCAACTCTTTCTCTATTACTTCCATAATTCTTGCAGGGTCGGTCCCTCCACAAGAGAATGCATCAACTGCAAGCAGTCCGGTTTCCGAATAACAATGCGCGCTTACATGACTTTCATCGAGTAATACGACCGATGCAAAACCAGGTGGTGAAACGCTGCCATCGAAATCTTCGTTGTGTGAGTGAACTCGGCGTGCTCCAGAAGCATCCACTGCCTTTTCCATCAGTGATAGCATCCACGAGCCTTCTACTCCAACCGCACCAGTGCAGTCTAGCATAATGTGTGAACCGTGTGCCAAAGTATCACCTCAAACCAGCAATATGGGCTGCCGCAACCTTTGTTGCAATCATAGCTGCTGTAAATTCTGTCAACGGAGTGTCATTCTGTGAGACTATTTCGTTAACATCAGCGCTAACTACCTCACAATTTGCGAATACTGTTTCAATCGTCTGTACAACATGCCA
>DAGO01000003.1:15651-19967 GCA_002498185.1 Euryarchaeota archaeon UBA10
TGAGTCGAGCCACTCAGCCCACGCTTTAGCTCCTGTGCAGGGACTCATCACGTCTTTAGCAAACCAAGTATGGATTCTCTCATCGGAGTTGATCAAATCCAATTCCTGTCTACAGTATGCCCTAATGCCTACCTGATGTACCTCCAAAGCACCTTCGTCGAGCGAGCGAGCGATTGCACAAGCATGCGAATATGGCTCACCATCTAGTTCATCACGAAGGTCTGCGTGAGCATCTATCTGAATCAGTGTGACCTTCTGTGGGCACCCTCTGAGAATCCCTGGAAGGATTCCGTGTTCGCCTCCTAAGAATATTGGAAACGCTCCGCTAGAATACTGTTCAGCAGCGTATGCACCTATTCCGTCGAGCTGCTCTTGGAGAGACGCACCCTCTCCATTCCACGGCTCAACTGTGCGAATAATCTTACCTGCAGGCAACTCTTCACCGAGTAAATCATCAAACAATTCTACTTGTCCTGATGCCTCAATACATGCAGCAGGGCCTTGTGCAGTCCCTTGTCCATAAGAAGTGGTTAGTTCATATGGGATGGATGCAATTACTACATCGGCTGGACCGTCTTGGTCCGGCAAGCCGAGGAAATTACCTTCCGCGAACTGCTCATCCATGCACTTGCGGGTTCGATTTCCCCTTTGAACTGCTCGATTGGGCCAAAATCATCGCTGGGTTAATTAGGGACTTCGACCTATACATATTACTGCGCAGCGGAGCAAAGTGCGGCGGCTTATACTCCAGCGCGAGGTGATTACATGGGAATGACAATGATGGAACTTACTGAGGCAATTAGACAGCACATAGACATGGAAATGGACCCTGAGGTCGCTTGTGGTATGGCTGAGCACGCTCTTGGTTTCTTTGGATTTTATGACAGAATCATTGACAATGCCCTAGAGCCTACAGACCGTAACTTGTTCTACATGTTCCAAGACTATGACCTTCTCACAACCGAATCGGAAGAAACCACTCTTTGGGATGGCCGTGAATGGAGAATCCACTACTGGCGCTTTAAGCCAGAACTACGTGAGCGTGTTGAAGCTTACATGAACCGTGAAGTTGAGGTCGTAGAAGTCGACCCATTCGGCGATGTTTATGGCGATGCAGGAAATATCTGGATGCGTGAAGGAGACAAACCAGTCAATCCAAACGCATTCACTTCCGACCACTGGGGCTAATCATCTCCCCCAAAGTCTTGAAGAGTAGCGGGTACACCATTGTACCATGAAGGTAAGAGCAGGTCTGCTAGTTGTGCTCTTTTTGGCCTCGGTTTTGCCGATTGCCAATGCTGATGAAGTCGATACTGTCACTATCAATGTTGACTGGACTGATGACCACGCTTACATTATCGTTGGTAATGTAGAACTCTCGCAAATCAACGTCACACACGAACACGATGCACAAATGCTCGATGTTGGAATCATTTACGATACAACTGGCGAAGATCTTCGAATTATACTGAACACTTCTGTTTCTAACGGCGACGTCATAACAATACAGGCTGGTGATGTTACTAGAATAATCAATGTTGGATTATGGGGTCAGCCTATCGCAGACCACGAAGTCACTTTGAATTCTGAATGGACAATGGACCAGCAATGGGAAAATGAAAATGGCACCCAGAAATACATTCTACTATTCGATGGTCAAGGATGGCAGCAAAGAATCGGTAACAGCCTAGAATCCTGGGAAATGGGTAATGGCTCACTTTTGATTGTCTCAAATACAGCTGATAGCAGCATCTCAATGATGATTGACCTTGATTCAGTATGGAAGAATGAAACCACTGTTGATGGGGTTATGACCGGACAAATATTCGATGCACGAGGAAGTGGAACTATCGGGGTTGGTAATGATGGTGACGAAGGTGCTGTTCAAATTGAAGGAACAATCAGCGACGCTTGGATTAACAGAACGACCTTGAACGGTATCGTGGATGAAAGGTTCAGAATAGAAGCAAACGGCTCAATTTCAGTCGATGCTGATAATGATGGAGAAATGATGGACCTGAGTGGAGAATTGGCCGTATTATTGATTGAGACTTGGGATTCTAACGGCACCAGAAGGCTTTCACACACACAATTTGAAGCGACTGCAGACTTGATTGTAGAAAATAATGATACTAGAATGGATATTTCTCTAGATAGTTTCGAATCACTTGAACGCTGGGAAGATGGCGTACGTGTTGACCATCTAAACAAAATGATTGGACAAGGAAGTTTCGGATTCTCTGGAGAAGATGAGAATGCAAGCGTGCAAATAAACGGTACAATACATGATTTCCATCAAGAACAAGAAGATGGAATCGTGACAGTTGACGACCTTCACGTTGATGGAATAATTACAGGAGATGCTCAAGGCACATTTGGAGTTGTTCGCACAATTGAAGGCGCTGTATCTCAAGCAAACGAAACAGGTGTAATGTATGATGTAATCATTGTGCATCAAGAAGATTGGTTCAACATTACAGGAATTTCAGCATTACCAAATTCGGATTTAGGAGCAGGTGCACACCACAACGAGTCTTGGTCCTATGACGCTAAACAATCAGAATGGGAAAACCGAACAATACGCACAGTCTGGAGTCAGACTGGACCTGACCCAAGCAGCGGTGACATTATTCACTCTAATTCACCAATACAAACCTCTCCTGAAGCTCCATCCGTAGAAGAGGGAATTGGAGATGTCACCGTTAGCCGTGAATCCGGATTTGCTCCGATTGATGCAATGACTGGCGACGTGTTCACTCTAGACCAACAAAGCGGAATGTCACTAACCGTGACCGCAGGACAACCGGAAACGGTTGCTATGGATGGACACCTAGTGGATACTGTTGCTTGGACTGGCATCTATTCCACCGAAGTTATTGGGACTGCCAATGGCAACCTAATCATCGATGGTCCGCTTTCTGGACTAAATGTAGCCATTCAGCGTGCCTTCCAAATTGAGTTTGGAGAGGATGAACAACTGGTCAATCTAACTGAAAATCAGTCCGTTAATCGAGTATTATCACCATCAATCATTTCTGTTCATGATAACAGTGACCCAAGTATCGATTTGATCACACTAGCACAAGGAGTAGTAACTGGCGAAGGTGGCGCCCCTGGCTACCTCGAAGTTACAGTTTCAGATATTGATTTCAACATAGTCAGTGTTACCGCAGATACTACTTCTATCGGTGGCCCAGCATCGATTGAATTGAACGACAAGGGTCTAAGTGGCGATAGAGTGATTGGAGATGACATTTGGACTGTGGAATTATCAGTTCCTGGATTAGAATATGGCGAATTACCAATCACAGTTACAGTTACCGATGTGTTCGATGCAACCGACTCAGATTCGGCTAACATTAGTGTTCTAAATCAACCACCTCGGCTCACTTCTATGGAAATCGTCCCTTCAATAGTGAATCGTGGTGAGATTTTGCTAGTTAATGCTGAAGTCATCGACGGTCATGGTGTCGCTTCTGTTTCGATTGACATGAGAGAATACGGTGGCAACCTAACAGAATTGAACATGCTTGGAGAAATATGGGCTGGACAAGTCGAAATTCCATCTGGCATGAGTCCAGGAGAACACATGCTGAAAGTCAGAATGGTTGACAATTTTGATTCTTCAATCACAGTTCAAAGAACAATTACCTCCGGACAACACCACATAGAGAGTACAATGGATGAGGATATCGTTGTTAATGTGATGAACGAGCCTCCTGTGATTGATATCGGTGAATTAAGAATAATTGAAATTGGAGACGAGGATGTCGATTATGTCCTTACAATAAGAGTCGATGATTATGATGGGTTGAATTGGGTAAAGGTGAAACTGGGGATCTTGGCACCTCCTGGTCAATCCAATACTTGGTTCACAATGACATCAAATGGAGATGGCACTTATTCCAAAGAAATCACTGTCAAGACATATATCGCTCTTGGGACACATGAATTACTTGTCAAGGCGATGGATTCCTATGGCTCTCAAAGTGCAGAGGAATCACTTCCAATCATGTTGAAAGAACCTGCAGGCGAGGTTGCCTCCGGTTCACCTAGTGATACGCTGACCTATGTGGCTATTGGAGGGCTGCTAATCCTTGCAATAGCCGGCGCTACAGTGTACGTGATGCGCGGGTCTGACAGAGAAGGTGGACTAGGCGGGTTTGGAGACGCTTGAACAAGGCCTTTTTCTAATCGACAACGGTTTATACCCCTGTCCAATCCGAGGGTTACACTTGCGAGAGTAGTGTAGTGGTTATCACCGAGCGTTGCCAACGCTTGAACCCGGGTTCGAGTCCCGGCTCTCGCACCACAAG
>DAGO01000054.1:0-178 GCA_002498185.1 Euryarchaeota archaeon UBA10
ATCGTTCCATCGCCATCAGCATCCATCTCTGCAAATAGCTCCTCTACAGACTTCCCTGCGTCATTCATTACATTCTTCAATTTCTCGAGTGCACTGTTATTGGCCATACCCTCTGCACAACCAAACAGGGGAAAACAGTTTCCAAAAACTCGTAAATTGAAAGTTTCAAACGCAATTG
>DAGO01000054.1:558-1849 GCA_002498185.1 Euryarchaeota archaeon UBA10
TCCTTGGCATTATCGCCTGGATCCCTCAAATTCGGGAAGTTTGGGTTAACAAACGTCACGAAGGTATCTCTCTTGCAACCTTTAGTGTAGTAACAATAGCTCTAGGACTTTGGTTACTATACGGTGTTCTGATCGAATCTGTATCGATGATTGTTGCAAACATAATGACGCTTAGCGTCATATTTGCTGTAATCTTAGGCGTTGTGCGCCTTCGAAAGGCCGAATCAAATCAGTAAGCTGACTTGGTAGTGGTAATAATTGCAGCAGCAATCTTGTATGGATCTCCATTAGATGCTGGTCTGCGGTCTTCCAATCTACCAATCCAACCATCTTCCTTGGTTGTCACTGGGATTCTGATTGATGCTCCTCGGTCAGAGACTCCGTATGAGAACTCGTGGATGGATTGTGTTTCGTGAAGTCCAGTCAATCGCTGTTCGTTATGTGCGCCATAAACTGAAATGTGCTTCTCAATGTTCTTTCCGAACGCTTCACATATCTTTGTCATCAACTCTTCTCCGCCTTCTTCTCTCATCCTAGTGTCTGAGAAGTTCGCGTGCATTCCACTACCATTCCAGTCGGTTGCCCCAAGTGGTTTAGGGTGCCATTCGATGTGCAGCCCGTACTTCTCTGCGTTGCGCTCAGCTAAATAGCGAGAGACCCAAATTTGGTCGCCTGCATCCTTTGCGCCCTTTGCGAAGATTTGGTACTCCCATTGCCCACAGGCTACTTCGGCGTTAATTCCTTCAACGTTCAATCCTGCTTCCAAGCACTGGTCTAAGTGGTCTTCAATGCAATCTCTACCGTAAGCATTCTTCGCGCCCACAGAGCAGTAAAACTGTCCTTGAGGTGTTTGGTCGCGAGGGAATCCGAAAGGTAGGTTTGTTTCAGGATCCCATAGGAAGTATTCCTGTTCGAATCCAAACCAAAAGTCATCATCGTCTTCTTCGATTGTTGCGCGTCCATTAGTTGCATGTGGCGTTCCGTCTGGGTTCATTACTTCACACATGACCAAGTATCCCGAGTTTCGGTCTGGGTCTGGATAAATTGCTACTGGCTTCAATACGCAGTCAGATGAGCTGCCGTCAGCCTGGTTTGTTGAGGAGCCGTCGAAATTCCATAGAGGGCACTCTTCGAGGGTGCCTTGGAAATCTCTCCTTACCATTGTCTTACTTCTCATGCTCTGCGTTGGCTCTTTTCCATCAAGCCAAATGTACTCTAGTTTTGCCCACATGGGTATCAAAGCGCCCGTTATGAGTACGGTATATTATACAATCGCTCATTTTTTACCTAT
>DAGO01000054.1:2257-8562 GCA_002498185.1 Euryarchaeota archaeon UBA10
GGTGTGCAAATGCTCGCGTTATTCGCGCGTGACTGAATATTTGAACATCTGAGTGATTTTCAGTTGTTAGCTGCTTCTTCACTCTGCGGAGTGACGAAAACTGTGCTGCCATCACGTTCAATTTGTGGGAAACTAAAGGTCCCACCGTTAACAGAGACTGGGCAAGAATTACCACAAGCAGGTGCGAGATAGTCCTCACCAGTTTCAGTAAGTACAAGCTTTATTCCGTGCCCCGCAGGTAATATAACATCCATTCCTTGGAATTCCATTAGCATTACAAGATTTTGTCCGGGGAAGACCGTTTGTGGATCGTAACCGCCTGCGTGATATCGTATGTCCATTGTTGCATGGCCTAATCTTAACCCTGTTTCAGCATCCTGTAGTTCTGCGAAAATTTGACCCCCATCGAATGATGCTGTTACATCCAAATGTAATGTTGGCAGGCCTGCAATATGCATATCTTGGTCGAATCCACCACAGGTAATTGTTACTGATTGAGTTCCTCCACCAATTACTGAAACTCCACCAACATTGCTGCCTTGCTGATCGCATGACGCTATATCGATAGATTCCCAAGTTGCATCTTGAGGCGGCCACAACTCTTCGATTCTCCATTGGCCGTCGTTTCTCTGGATCTGTGCATGATTATCCGGTTTCGGCCCTACTCCTTTGAGATAATACTCGAACCATTCAAACAAATCTTGCCCCCAATCCCAGCGAGTCATGTTGTGAATTGCTTCGCCGCCGTAACCTGATTCCTGGTTGTTGTGTTTTGTCCATTGGTCAGGATAATTGTGCTCCCATTGCCCTAACATTCCCCGAACATCATAACCTGCTGCTGAATAATCAAGATACCAATTAACGCCGATTGGTCCGCCGAATACTTGGTGAGGGTCTACATTCCAATCCTGCATTCCTTGAATCCAATAAATTGACCCGTTCCAATTTTGAAACGCTTTGTCGATATGGCTTCTTTCATTGTAGTAATTCTCCATGTAAGGGTCTAATTCCCCCATGCCATAGGTCACCGGGCCTGCAAAAATTCCCTCGACTATATCGGGACAAATGTTGTCTAAATCATCACCATTGTAATCTACAGTGCTGCCGAAATAATTCATGTGCATGACCTGGCTTCTAGCCTCTGCACTACCATTTTTGTATAGTAAGGGGTGAAGTGCTGTGGTTCCTGAAATTGGAACAATTGTTTTCAGATGCTCACTAGCAAGAGCTGCGGCTTCCCATTGAGTTGCACCTTCGTAGGATTTACCATACAGACCTACATTTCCGTTCGACCAGTTTTGTTGACCTAGCCATTCTACGGCGTGGTGAATACCCAGTCCTTCACCTGCTCCACGATAGTCAAAACAGCCGCTGGATTCCTCTGTTCCAAATACTGAAACCTGTGCTAGCGCATATCCGTGAGGGACGAAATTGTCGAAAATGAATTCTCCTCGTCCTGCGGCAACAACGTTCGTTGCTCCAGATTCAGAACCAGGTTGCCCATAGGAATAGTATGGACTAATGATTGCAATAACGGGGACTTTTTCCCCATCCAATGTGTTCGAAGGTAACCAATATGATAGGTGTACATTAGATGTCGGTGGGCCTGTTTCCCAAATATCTGATGTATCTACCTCGATCATTGCTTCTTGGACATCAAGGGCGGAGTAAGGCCCTTGTTCGAGAACCATTGCATATGTTCCATTCCAGTCCCAGTCGAGATATTGTCGGTCTAAAATATCAGGATAATATGGTTCCATTGCTTGGTTTTCGATTATTTCTTCATCGCCAAAACAGCCTGCTAATGGCCCGATTAGGACCAACGCGCACAGGAAGATGGCGATTCGCATCATTGGGTGCGTAGCACCCATGCGGCAAGAAGATGACCCTGTTGTGTATGCGAGGTTCATGCCAGTCTTGGTTACGGGAGCTAGTGGATTCATAGGCGCTCATGTGGTTTGTGAATTGTTGGCTAGAGGTTATTCTGTTAGGGCAATGTTGCGCGACACAAAACTAGCGAGTATTTTCCCAAATAGCGACAAATTAGAGATTGTTAAGGCCGACCTTTTTGATGTGGATTCGCTAAAGAATGCGGTAGAGGGTTGTGAAGATGTTATTCATTGTGCTGCGGCACTATATGTTGGGGCAAAAGATGTCAAGAGAGATGTTGTTGACCCTTCAGTTATTGGAGTTAAGAATCTATGCAGCGTGATGGATGGTGTAAAGAGAATTATTCACACCTCATCGGTTGCTGCAATACGTTCATCTAAATTTGAAAATGGACAAATTTTCACCAATAAGGATTGGTGTGAAGATGCTTCAGAAACCTCCAATGCTTACGGATTCGCTAAAGCTGAAGCCGAGAAACTAATGCGGGATTGGGCATCTGACAAAGAGGTTAGATTAGTTACCATTCATCCATCTATTGTGTTCGGACCAATTATGCACAAAAGGCACCTTGAAGGGTCCATGTCATACCTGAAGCACTTCGTAAAGGGGCCGCCTTTCGTCCTAGATGTTCACATTAATTTTGTAGATGTTAGAGATGTTGCAATCGCTCATGTTAACGCTCTAGAAAAAGGAGAAAATGGCTACAGGCACATTATCCACAAAGAAGGATTATGGATGAAGGAGATCGGTGAAATATTGAATTCTTCACTGGAAGAAAAATATGCTACGCGCAGATTGCCAAGATTCTTAGCATACATTCTTGCAATGTTCCATCCTAAACTCTCGGTGAACCAACTAAAGAAAACGCTAGGAACTCATGTCGGTTACGATGTTGGGGGTTCTTTTGAATCGTTAGAATTACCAGACTATGATGTAAAGACTACTCTGATTGATTCTGTGAACTCTGTAAAGGCGCAAGATTGACACACAACCTCGCAATGCCCAGTGTAATGGCGAGTGAGGCATGGGGCGAGCGTTGGTCCAATTCGACTTCAGATATTGCTCGTAAATATATGGAGGTTGCAACTCGAAAGCAATCTCTAGTATGCTTAGCAGCCGACCGAAATACAATGTCTGGATTATTTGATTTGATCAGTGCGGTTGGCCCTTATATTGCTGCGTTGAAAACTCATGTGGACTTAGTCGATGATTGGAGTCCTGAAGCTTGGTCTGAATTTTGTAAAGCCGCTGAAGAGGCGGATTTGCTCATCTTTGAGGATAGGAAATTTGCCGATATTGGAAAAATAAGTAGGTCTCAAATGGCAGGAATATACGATATCCGCTCTTGGGCAGACTTGGTAACCTCTCACCTGATTAGCGGGCCGGATGTAGTAGATGGTTTGCAAGCAGGGTGGAAAGATGTAGGCCGAAGTGGTGGTGTTCTGTTATTGGCACAAATGTCGAGCCGTGGAAATTTATTGAATCCAGATTACACTGACCAAGTGGTAAACAAAGGTCGTGAACATCCTGGTGTGTTCGGATTCATCGGCAATGGTTCTAGGCCTGAAGAATTAAGTGAATTACGCAAGAAAGTGGGCAATGAAAAAATGATTTGGACGCCCGGTGTAAATCTCTCAACTGGAGATGGAGAGATGGGGCAGAGGTATGGAGACCCTAGAGAAGCCGTCCTTGCAGGTTCTGACTGTATCATAGTCGGAAGTGGAATACATCGAGCAGAAAATCCCGGAGAATCTGCAAAAAAATATGCTTCAGTATCATGGAATGCGCTTATTGAGAGAGAGTCATGAGTTCGATTGTTGCATTAGTTGTTGGTATTCCAATGATGGTTGGAATTGGGTGGCTAGTTTGGTATGTCTGGAACAATAACCGCCTGCTAGATGCCAGATTAGCTAATGGTGATTTAGAATTACTAGATTCAACAAGTTACAAAGTAACCGAAGTCATACGTGCTCCTGCGGGAAGTAGAGTAGAAAAAGTTGCTTTCCAACCTATGAATATTGACATGTCTGGATATGTAAGGCAGACATTGCCTGATGGGAGAGTTGCATTGGTCCCGGTTGCAATGAATCAAGAGGTCAGATCAGTCCATTCGACCACGCATACCAACCAGCAGCCCCCATTCCAGTGAACATTACTAAGACGATTAGTAGGCGTTTGGCTTTGCTTGATTTTTTCTTCTGTGGCGCTCTTTCTTCGATGGGAAGAGGGTTTATTGGAAGAGGTGCAATTTCTGGTAAAGGAAGTGGCATTGGGCCCTCGTCTTTTTCGACTTGTATCATTTCCTCAACCGGGTGAATTGTATCTAAATCTTGCAAACCTGGTGCTTCGGGAATTGGACCCAACACTAGACTCCATATCGAATCTATTGACGATGCTGTAATTGGTTTCTCTACCCATCCAATAGCACCTGCTGAGTGTGTCGCATCATTAGCGAGTTGTGCCTGGCGTTTTGGTGCCGAGAATAGTATTCTGCAATCTTTACCATGCTCTCGCATCTCTAATGCAGCAAGATGGCCATCCATTGAAGGTATGTCGAGGGCTAAAACGACGAGTTCCGGGTCGATGCGGATATATTCATCCACAGCTTTGTCTCCATCTTCACAAGTTACGACATTGAATTCTCTCTGGCGGAAAATATTGGTTAGTCTGTGTAATGACATTTGGTTGTTGTCAACAAGAAGTACCGTCGGTGCTTCTTCGTCTTTAACATCGGTGACACGAACCATGGCTAACATGTGTGTGATAGACTTCACACAAATGAATCAACCGCTCAAATAAGTCCAAACAAGTCATTCTTCTTCATCTGCGATGATTTCCGATGGTGCATCTTGTGGATTTGTGAATGTTTCACGAACTGCTTCTGACTCTGCTACTTGGTCTTCTAAGGCTCTTTGTCTGGCAGGGGCCTTAACGAATTGAAGTTGTAATTCAGAGATTATGCCGTTGAGCATTGTAGATTCTTTAGAAGTAAGATTGCCGTCCATTTTTGTTTTTAACATCGATAGTGTGTCTATTGCGGCTTTAGTTTCTCCTAGATTGTAGTGAACTCTGCCTTCGCTATCTTGGATTAGTCCCATGTGCATCATTGCGCTTCTCTGCAACATGTGAACTAACTGGAAAAGGTGGGCACTGTTCTCGTCGTCGAAGAATTCCTGTGACATTTTCTCCCCTCACTCGAACAATTGTTCCAAAAGCCAATCCGGATCGAATTGTATCAAATCGTCATATTCTTGTCCAACTCCGCACAAAACAATAGGCTGTCCAGTTGCATGGGCGATCGAAAGTCCGGCGCCGCCTTTAGCATCAGTATCTAATTTGGTTAGAACCGCGCCGTCAAATTTCAGCATCTGCTGGAAATTTCTTGCTTGGTCTACTGCATCATTTCCTGCAAGAGCATCACCAACGAATAGGGTCAAGTGTGGATTTGCAACGCGTCTAACCTTTTCTAATTCGGCCATTAGATTGGATTTATTTTGCATTCGGCCTGCTGTATCGACTAGGACAACGTCGATTCCTTTAGCCCTGGCAGAATCTACCGCATCTCTAGCGATCGCAGCCGAATCTCCTCCTCTCTGGGATGAAACACATCTGATATTGAGACGTTCACAATGGGTTTCCAATTGTTCGATTGCTCCTGCCCTGAATGTGTCTCCTGCTGCAGCAATAACGGACAGTCCGCGTTGCTGTAAATTGTGAGCAACCTTCGCTACAGTAGTTGTTTTTCCAGTGCCATTTACACCTACAAACATAATCACAACCGGGGTATCTTCTTTTTCGATAAAACTCTGAATTGATGCGTAAAAGTCCCAATAACCAGCATTCAAAATGCCTCTCAATGCCCTCTTCAAACTTGCTTCAAGAACTTTAGATAAATCCGCACCTTTACGTAATCTTTGTCCGATTAGGTTTCGCTCTAGGGCTCCCATTACAGCAGAAACTGCATCTGATGAAATATCGGATTCTAACATAATCCATTCTAATTCCTCCATTAGATTGCCGAGCGCTTCGCTATCTTTGATAACACGACCGCCAGATTCTACAACTCCACCACCAAGATCGATTGTAATTCCGTCTTCTTCAACGGAGCCGATTCCACCAGTAGGTGCAGATTTTACCTCCACTAGTTGGCGTCCAGTTGTGGTTCTCATCATGTGTAAGTCTACGTTTGAGCCGGCCAATCTTTTCACAGCTTTAGCGCCGCGCTTTTTCATTTCCTTTTCTTTGGCTTTCTTTCTGGAGGCTTCTTTTTTTGCTTCTTTAGCAAGAAGTTTCTTCTCTTTACGAGTTAATTTGGTTGGAAGAGTATATTCTTCTTCGTCATCCCAATCATCCCACTCATCGTCTTTAGTCGAGGGAAGTTGTAATTCTTCTTCTTCATCGAAATCTTCCCAGTC
>DAGO01000054.1:8958-13128 GCA_002498185.1 Euryarchaeota archaeon UBA10
AGTTGTTCTTGATGTGAAAGGGCTTCGAGAGCTTCGTCGCTTCCTTCTTCTGCAGAAAGTGAATTCGAGTCAACTTCTGAAGCTGCTTTACGGACCTTTTTACGAAATTTGTCGAACAACCCCATAGCGCATCACCTAATCATCTAATGTCAGTTCTCCACCAACCCCTCTTCTGCGACGACGTGTTGCTTTCTCTTCGGATTTTTCGACAGGTGTTTCTTCGGCTTCTTGTGATTGTGTCATTTGTTGGGCCGCTGTCTCAAAAGCAGTAGCCAATTCTTCAATTCTATGAGTAAGCATTGCTGCTTCTGCCTCGAATTGTGATTTCAATTCAGTCAAATCTTCAAGCCTCTTACTAACTAGTTGTTCAGCGTCTTCGGGACTTCTTTCTCCAAAAACACCACTACCTAAGTCCACTATTGTTGTGGAACTCTTTGGAATTGGTACCATCACTCCAGCGCCTAGTGGGATATGTCCATTCAAACCATCGCAAAGTGATTTGAGTGCTCTTCTAGTATCGTCGTGCTCTAATTGAACCGCCTCTATTCGCTCAATTTGTTGATTGATTTCTTCGAGGCGTTGTCGATTCATATCGACAAGACGAGCCATTCTCTGAAGTTCACTAGAATCGACCATGACGCTCAACCATTGGGAGAAGCCCCTCTATGAAGAACCCGACGATGGGTTACTCTTCTTCGGCGGCAGGAGCAATTGGTCCGCCTGCTGCAGCAATTTGGTCTCTAAACGCATTGAGAACCATAGGTTCAGAAGAGGTTCTCGGGTCGATTTCAGAAACTGATTCTATCTTGATTGCTCTTCGGTTCGCTTTATGGCGGGAGCCAATGATGGAGTAGCAGCGGTGTTCTGCATCGTCTGAAGAACTAGCTACGAGGTCCATACTGAACTTCTGTCTCTGGCTACCATATGGGGCTGTGCCGGATACGCGGAAGGCTTGCATATTTCCGCCGACCTGTGAATGTGTCTTAAACGCGCTGGCGCGACACTATGAGTCTAAATCTTCAATCGTAAGGAAGATTTCAGATGTTTTGTGCGGGCTTTAGTACTACTAGTATTGTCATTGGCAATTTGCTCTGTATCGCCCGTTTTTGCTTCAGGTAATATCATGGATGTTGATGAGGAATCGGCACTGTGGGTCCTTGATGGAAGTGGAGTTGTAATCACTGTAGCAGACACTGGTATAGATTTAGACCATTCTTGTTTTCGTAACTCAACCAACGAAGTTGGCACGCCCGGTCCAGAACATAGGAAAATTATCCATCTTAATGATACGATAGATGATTGGGATACTCAGGGACATCAACAATTCAGACATGGGACGCATATTGCCGGAATTTTGGCCTGTGACCAATTAGAAGGAGACAATAGTATGCGCTCACTATCGTCGGGTGCTAAATTAGTCGTTCAGGATATCGTAGATTCCAGTGGCTGGTCAGTTCCAAATGATGTTACGTCTTTGTTAGCCGAATCATCTCGACACGGTGCAATAATCAATTCTTGGTCGTGGGGAGATAATACTGTAAATTATACTGAAAGAAGTAGTATGATTGATGAATGGACTGTAGAGAATCCTTGGTCTCTTGTATTTGTAGCACCTGGAAATACAGGTAACACAATGTTGGAACCATCTAATGCCTACAACGCTGTTGCTGTTGTAGCCAGCGATTCTAACGAAAATGGAAGTTTATGGTCTGGGAATTCGCATGGCCCAGATGTAAATGATAGGCGCGGTGTATTCATAGCCGCCCCAGGGGTGAGTATAGTTTCTGCTAAAGCTGATGGAACTAGAATGGGGATGAATAACGATTCTTACGCAATGACTGGTACATCGATGGCAACGCCAATGGCGGCATCATTTACTGCATTATTACAAGAATTGGTCCAAAACGAATACGATTACACGCCTTCGGCGCCGTTGTTGAGAGCTATGTTGGCAGCGTCTGGTGAAGGTTTGATTGGTGGAGATCCTGATCCTATGCAAGGATTTGGCAGGCCTTCCTTAGAGAGTTTTGAAAATGATTTCATAGTCTATGATTCCTACAAAACAGATGATTGGGTAGCATTAATCGAATCGCGCGGTGGTACACTTGAATCGTTCAAATCAAATCCATGGAATGGTACTGGAGCTGCCGGTCCGTTCTTAGCAGAAAATGAGAGTTGGGCTCAATTGTATCAACCTGTTTCAGGAGAAGACGTAGAGGTTGTTATGTCTTACAATGCTAGGCCCGGTGGATATCCGATTGATGATTTGAGGCTGATCATAAAAACGTCTGATGGAAGATTTGCAGTAGATGATGAAATGAGTAATTCAGGATATAGTCAATTGTATTATGAATCGTTCACAAACCCATTACAAATGAATTCCAGTAATGAAACCACTGTGATGATTAGAATCCCTTCAACACAATTAGAAGGTGTTGAATGGGTTAGTGTCGAGGTTGTTGCAAATGACATTTTTGATGGTATGAATGACGGTTACCTCGGCCTTGAAGGGACAAGGGTTGGGTTTGGTTTAGTTGCAACTGGATTGCAAAATTTTACACAGAACATGCCGCCAGAAATTACGATAATTGAGGCACCAGGCGAAGGAGAAAATTATACTGATAATTTTTCAATTAAGATGAATGTCTTTGATAGAGAAAATGATAGTTATGTGTTAGCTATCCGTTTGAACAATTCGAACTATTCGGTCGACTTGAGTGATTGTGGAATGGTTATGGATGTTGAGTCTGAGATTTTATGTGAAATTGATATCTCAAGAGATTTGATTCCCAGACCGGTAAACAGAGAAGATTGGCGTTTTGAGGTAATTGTTGTAGATGACAATGATTCTATTTGGACAAAACCAGAAATGTCTGTTTATTTAGGGAATAATTTCTCCATATATTGGACCTCTCCTATGGTTGATATTGATGAAGATGAGCCTATTATCGAGCAAGATGATGTGGTGAAGCAAAATCGTGCTTTTGTTTGGGGTATCGTTGGTGTTATTTTTGGAGTTATTGTGGCTGCTGGTATGATGTTTAGAGGGTTTGAAAAACATGTTTTGGATGATGTTCCTGCACCCTTTAGAGAGGAAGAATGACTCCTAATTGCGCGAGTGAACATTAAGACTAGTAACACCGTGGGCGTGATGTCCGAAGGACAAAGGTGAGACAAAATGGGAGAAAGACTCTATGTTGGAATTGATTTGGGAACATACCAATCAACTATTGCAAGCAGCGCAGGTTCATTAGAAACAATTGAGACTGTTGTAGGAAGACCAAAGGACCCGGTTGCTAGGAATTTCCTAGGTCGCGATGTTCTATTTGGTAACGACGCTCTAAAGAACAAACTTGCTTGCAACCTATACCGCCCTATGGCTGCTGGTGTTGCTCAAGATGATGAGGCAAATCTGGCTGCTGCTAAGGCTTTCGTAACTCACCTGATCGAGACCGTTGGACCTGAAGATTACGACGAGGTTTTCGGAGTTATTTGTTCTCCATCACACGTTTCTTTTACCGATAAGAGTAATTTGGTCGCTACCCTACGTGGCCAAGTAAACGCAATCATGGTTGTTACCGAGCCATTCGCTACAGCATACGGAATTGGGGAAATTTCTGGTTCAATTTGCGTCGATATCGGAGCAGGTACAACAGATATTGCACGCCTTTACGGAATCTTCCCAACCGAAGAAGACCAATTGACCATCCAGGAAGCTGGAGATTGGATCGATTTGCAACTTATGGAACTAGTTCAAAAGAAGTACACTGGTGCTCAAGTTACAAAGGACATGGTTCGCAAGTGGAAGGAAGAATTCTCCTATGTTAACGGTGATGACCGTGAGCAGATGGTTGAATTGTCTGTTGAAGGTAAGAAGCAAGTTGTCGACATTGGTGACTTGATTAAATCCGCATGTTCAATGGTTGTTGGAAAGGTAGGTGCAGCAATTAAGTCAATTGTTGCAACCGCTGACCCAGAATACCAACCAATTCTTAGAAACAACATCATCCTATCGGGTGGAGGTTCTCTAATCGATGGAATTGCAGATGCAATTGCAAATGATATCGCAGATATCGGAGATGTTACAGTAACTTGTGTTGATGACCCTATTGAGAAGGTCGCAACTGGTGCAATGGCATTGGCTCAAGACATGCCTGACGAGCAATATAC
>DAGO01000101.1 GCA_002498185.1 Euryarchaeota archaeon UBA10
CCGGTTTATGTTTATGAAAGTGTCTGATTTTTATTATAAACGGTAAAGTTTAGGTCATTTTCTGTAAAAATATGGAAATTAATTTTCCGAAATAATTTTTATTTTTTATTTTATTTTTACATTTTTTTTATTTTTTTTGATTTATTTTTGCATCAAAGTAAGAATCCATTTACTTAAATGGGGGCTCTGTGTCAGATAATTCGATGAACACTGCAGAGACAGTTTCACACGCTGAAGTTCAAGCCTTCCTTGACGAAGTTTTGGCACTAGATATTCCTAAGAAATATTCAGACTGGTATCAGGTCGATGTATCTGCGGTATTGAATGACTGTCAAATCCAAGGACACGAAGTTGATGAAACCTCAGGAGATTCTCTTGTATTTCTCAAATCCTCTCTACTATTTTGCTCCCCAGAATTAGGTGTTATGCGTCACTATCCTCGTAGCCTAGTTCACTGCTTTGTTGAGGATAAAAGACCTGAACAAAATAAAGACGAAGAATTACTTTTCAGAGGAGAATTATTCTCAATCACTCCAGAATCCGAACAGCTATGTTGGGTAAGAGATTGTACAAGCGATCACGAGATTCCAGAGACACAATCAAAAATTTCTGGATGGATGAAGTGGCTCAATCAAGCCTGATTTCCTCCGTTTGATTCAAGGACGAGTTATCCCTCGGCCAATTTAGAGGCAATTCAATGTCAGACATTATCTCCGGTCTCGACGCTAGAATGGTACTAGATAGCCGTGGCAATCCTACTGTCGAAGTTGACTGTTACGTAGGAGGTGTCCTCCTTGGTCGTGCAATGGTCCCTAGCGGAGCATCAACAGGTGCATATGAAGCCATTGAATTGCGAGACGGAGACTCCTCTCGCTGGTTAGGAAAGGGTGTTGACAGTGCGGTAAACAATGTCGTTGAAGCGATTCAAGAAGCACTGGTCGGCATGCCGGTAGACGACCAAAAAGCGATTGATGAGGTCATGATTGAATTAGACGGCACTCCAAACAAAGCCAACCTAGGAGCGAATGCGATGCTAGGAGTTTCAATGGCTTGCCTTCATGCGGGTGCCGCACTACACGAGCTCCCATTGTGGAGGTATGTTGGGGGAGTTGCTGGTGGCTTAATGCCAGTTCCAATGCTAAATATCCTAAATGGCGGTGCACATGCAGCATCAAACGTTGATGTCCAGGAATTTATGGTAATGCCTCACGGATTCGACACTTTCCCAGAGGCTTTGCGAGCAGGCGTTGAGTGTTATCACTCTCTAAAGCGTGAACTAAAGTCCGATGGCTTGCTTGGAGGCGTGGGTGATGAAGGCGGTTTTGCACCAAATCTTCCTGCTAATGAAGCGGGACTAGGTTACATGGTTAGGGCGATTGAAGGCGCAGGTTATAGCACAGAAGAAATTGGAATCGCTCTCGATGTTGCTTCTACAGAATTCTACAAAGATGGAGCCTACCACATGGATGGCAAGGAATTGTCCGGCGAGGAATTGTCAGACATTTACGCATCATGGGTTGACGAATATCCTCTACTATCTATCGAAGATGGGTTCGCCGAAGATGACTGGAGAAGCTGGTCACACTGCATGCGCGACATTGGCGACAGAGTACAGTTGGTAGGCGACGACCTATTCGTTACTCAAACTGAACGCCTATCCATGGGTATTGACTCCAAGGCCGCCAATGCTATTCTGGTTAAGGTAAACCAGGTTGGAACCATAACCGAAACTCTCGAAACAATGGATTTAGCATCCGCTCATGGTTTCAACAGCGTAGTCAGTCATCGCTCAGGTGAAACCGAAGACACCACCATTGCAGATTTGGCGGTTGGAACACGGGCTGGACAAATCAAGACCGGCGCTCCGGCACGCTCAGACCGTGTTGCTAAATACAATCAATTGTTGAGAATTAGTAACGAAGTTAGCGAATATCGCTCACCATTTTGAGGTGAGAAGATGAAGGTAAGGCGGGAACTTCTCCCGATTGTTATCTCCTTGGTATTCCTAATTTTAGCTAGGGAAATTTATCCTTATGCCGGAGTAATGGTGGCTGAAATCCACGATGATAGATATGAGCAAAACACCATTGCAACGGGCTTAGGCGGGCCAACTTGCCTAGTATTCCACGAAGATGTTCTGCATGTCTGTGATCGAGACGGCGGCCGAATTATCACAATCGGTGGTGATGTATTGCTCGATGGTCTGGACTATCCTCACGGGATGGTAATTGTCGAAGAAGGGATAGTAATCTCAGAACAAGGAAAACTCAGCATATATGATTTTAATTTTGAAAACCCAGAAATCCTAGTTGATGGAATTCCATCTGGAAACCATCAAACCAATGCAGTAAATCAACTTCCAAACGGAACTTTGGTTTGGCACAGCGGCAGCACCTGCAATCTTTGTGATGAAGACGATGATAGGAATGCTGCACTACTATGGGTCAATTTGACAACAAAGGAACACGGTATTCTTGCAACAGGAGTTCGCAATTCTTTCGACGGCGTGTGGGTTGATGACATTGGCTATCTATTCACAGATAATGGACAAGACACCATGGGTGAAGATTTTCCTGATGAGGAAGTCAATCTTCTCGTCGAAGGCGCTGATTATGGTTGGCTAGAGGAGTCGCCAGAAGACCCTCATCCTGATGGAACAGAAGCCCCAATAGCGACTTGGACGCCACATACTTCAGTCAATGGAATGACCACAAGACCTGCAAATTTGCCGGGAGGCGAGCATACAGTCTACGCCACAGTTTTCGGCTCTTGGGCAACAATTTTCCCAAAAGGACATCAAATATTGAAAATCGATTTCACTGAAACCGATGATGGCTGGGTTGGAGATGTCGAAGTGTTCGCATCAGATGTTGGTACACCATTGCCAATTACAGGTGGTCCCGATGGCAACCTGTACTATGCAACATTCGACCACGGAGGCGCAATACACGTAATTAGTCCACAAAATTTCGAAGGCGACTTCGATTGGATTTAGTTGCCACACATCAACCTTCAAGCCAGTCCTTTAGTCGCTTACACCCCTCTCGGATTTGGCCTATGCTCGTTCCGTAGCTTAGCCTCACCAACCCTTCTCCCCCGGGCATTAGGGAGCCTGGTACAAGTTGTACCCCTGCCTCGTCTAAGGCTCGAGTTGCAAACTCGATGTCGTCCATTCCGGTTCCCGTGATATCTGCTAAAATGTAGAACGCACCTTCTGGCTTTGGCGCTTCTATTCCCGGAATTTCTTGTAATAATGAATGGAAAACATCTCTCCTTTCTGCAAATGATTCGAAGAACGAAATCCTATCTTCTTCCAAACCTAGAGCAACAGCTCCAGCTCCCATTAGGAATGTTGGAACGTGACTTGCAGCGCTTGCTTGGCAGGTTTTGACTCCCTCCATTACATGAGTTGGGCCTGTAATCCAACCTAATCGCCAGCCGGTCATCGCCCAAATCTTGGACCAGCCTCCGATTGTCAGAGTTCTCTCTTTACCACCTTCGAATGTTGCTGGCGACACATAAGAGTGGTCGCAGTAAACCAAATCTGAATAGATCATATCGTCAAATATCCACAAGTCATTTTCTGCAGCGATAGAAGTCAATTCTTCAATTTCGCTTGGATGGTAAACAGCCCCGGTTGGATTGTTTGGAGAGTTGATTACAATGGCCTTGGTTTTGTCAGTAATCGCAGCTCTAGTAGCATCCATATCTGGGTGATAATTGTCTCTTCTAACAGGGACGTGAACTGGAACAGCACCGATTAATTTGAGCATTCCATCATACGATGGCCATGCAGGAGCAAATAGAAGAACTTCATCTCCAGGATTTAAACACGACATCATCGCATACAGTAGAGCCTGCTTGCAACCGGGAGAGACCAATACATCGTTTGCATCGACATCTAAGTCGTATTTCGAAAGGTAATTTGCAACAGCCTCACACACTTCTTCGCTACCTTGGCTGCGAGTATATCCGTGCTCACCAGCGTCGAGTGCAGCCTTTGCAGTATCTACTACTGGCTGTGGTGTTCTGAAGTCGGGCTGTCCAACAGTGAAACGAACGACACCTTCCGGTGGCGGAGATAGGAAAGCGGCGAAACCGCGCCCAACGTCTCCAATATTCGAGTTCATTGTCGGCACAATACTCCCTCCAAGATATCCCCTCGTGTTCAATGGACACTATCAACAATGCGTGGAATTGGAGCACGGACGGAGATTTGAACTCCGGTCTCAGGATCTGCAATCCCGCTCATAGCCGCTCTGACATCCGTGCAGTATTCGGGGCGACCGATAAGTTGTATTTCAACGCGACTCAAACTATTGCGAAGAATATTTGCCACCGTTTTTTAACCCAAAACCACTAGACACAACCATGTCGGACGAAGTCCAAGAGCCTAAAATTGAAATTAGCACCCCTCCAAAGTCCATCGAAATTCAATCTGCACCCGTTGCTGAAGAACCTGCAGTAACTCCAGTTATGCAAAACCAAGGTGCAATGTTAACTGGCGGAATTGGTCAAACACAGGGCAATTTGATGGCAACCATGCCACAAAATGTCAAGTTTGTAATGGGCCCTAATGGGCAAATGATAGCAATCGAAAAACCACCGTTTGTTTGGAAGCATTTCTTCATTGGCGGAGGCATACCGTTTGCTATTTTCTTCGTACCTATGTTGATTCTAATGATTGGTGCAGGGCTTGGAATTGATGATACTGGAGATGGAGAAAAATTGGTCACTCTTTACAAAGATGAAAATAGCACAGTATATCGTGGAGAGTTTTCCTTAGATGAAGACAATTACCTCTCATGGTGTGGTATTTACAGCGATCAAAATAACAATTTTCCTGATGTTTATTGCGACAGGTATGATGATTACAATGCACACATCTACAAATCTGATGGCCCAAGTGATGAATTAGTTGGACATTGGAATAATGAGAACCAAACAGTCTATTTCGACACAGGAATAGATTATGGACAAGAACTTAGATTTGAAGCGGATTATTATTCTGAAGACGGATCATATGACTTCTTCATGGTTGTTGGCGACATTTCCCAAGCAACTTGTTGTTTAGGGCTACTACTCAGTATCGTATTCTTGATTGTAGGATTTTCTCAAGGAAAGCCAGGCNNAATGATAGCAATCGAAAAACCACCATTTGTTTGGAAGCACTTCTTCATTGGCGGAGGAATACCGTTTGCTTTATTCTTCGTTCCTTTGTTGATCCTAATGATTGGAGATGTTCTTGATTATGATGTTTATGAATACGAAGACAACGTAGTTACAATGACCAAGGACGAAAACAGTACAATTTACCGTGGCCAGCTCACTGTAGAGGAAGATTACTATCTCTTGGAATCATGTAATTTTTACAGTTCTCAAGAAAGTTTGTCTGATGTTTATTGTGATAGATATGATGATTACAAAGCAAATATCAATATGTCGAATATGAATTTACGTGATGAAGTAGTTGGGCATTGGGATAATGATAATGGCACAGTGTACTTTGATACAGGAATTGACTACGGCGAGGAATTGGAAGTGCAAATGGAATTCCGCACCGATGCCGATTCAAATGATTTCTTCATGATTGTAGGCGACATATCTGGTGCAACATGTTGCTTGGGATTATTGCTTAGCATAATTTTCCTAATCGTCGGATTTTCTCAAGGAAAGCCAGGCATGGGCTGGGGAGGAGTTACTGCATTGGTTTCATTCCCTGTGGTATCTTTCCTATCAGTGCTAGTAATGTGGTGATTGGATGCCAGTATCTGGTCCAAATTGGAATCCAGATGAGAAGTATTACGATTGTAGGTTTGCTGTTCTAAGAGAGCCCCTTGGTTTCCCTAGAGGTGCAGAAATCTTAGCAGACGATGACCAAGCTATCCACGCTTGGGTAGAATATGGCGACAAGATAGTAGCGGTTGGCAGAGCTCACGTTATTCCGGAATCAAGTGATGGCTCACAAGCAGATCACGCTGGACCTGGTGCCGCACATTGCCCAGCATTCGGCCCACTTACTGAAGGAGGTCCAAGGCCTGCAATTCAGATTCGACAAATGGGGACTCTGGAAACTCATAGGCGTCAAGGTAATGCAGCTAAAGTTCTCAACCAGTTAGAAGAGAACGCAATCAAACAATTCGGAGCAAAAGCCGGATTTTTACAGGCCAGAGAACATGCAATCCCTTTCTATCAGAGTCAAGGATGGGAACTCATTGACGATGAATATGAGATTAAGGGAATAGGCCCTCATCGCTCAATGATGAAACATTTTGCATGAATACATACAATCGCGGTCTTCAAATAGGGCCGGTGCTACTGCTTTGGTTAGAGGGAACACTGGGTTCCCTAAGACCGACCCGTGAAAAACGATGAATACGGAGGAACTGGAACAAAGCACAGAAGAGGGACAAAATCGCAACACTGCAAGCCAACTAGGTTCTATTGCAGGCTGCCTATTAGGCAGTGCTAAAACCCTCTTTCCAGTTCGAAAAACTGACAAAGTTAGCGTCAGCTTCGTATCGCTCCCGAATAAGAACGCCCAGTTATGCTGCGCGTCTATCTCGGAAAGAGAGAACAGCGGGTTCTCTATCTATTGATAAAATTGGAGATGAATAAAATGAATAAGAAGATTGTAAGCATGCTAGTGGCTCTTTTCATGGCACTATCTGCACTAAGTGCAGTAAGCGGTGACGGTTCCGACCCTCTCGACCCATCCGATGGTGGGGCAGACTGGGACGGTGACGGTTTAACCAACGCTGAAGAACAGAACCACGGTACTAACATGAACAACGCCGACAGCGATGGTGACGGTCTACCAGATGGATGGGAGGTCAACAATGGTCTCTCACCAACCAATGGCGGAGACGCCAATGGTGATCCAGATGGTGATGGTCTGACCAACGCCCAAGAGTACGCT
>DAGO01000035.1 GCA_002498185.1 Euryarchaeota archaeon UBA10
ATGTCGGCAGAGATTCAGAATTTGAGTTTGCAACCCTATCTGCAGGTGGCTTCCTAAACAAGTCAGACATCAGAGTTGACCTTACCAATCGTGGTGCACAAATGCGCGCAGGCATTGCTTCCAACGGTTATTCATCTAGGCATGATGACCACCATGTAGAAATCAAGCACAGTGTTGGACACACCGATTCCTCTTTCGTTATGCATGCAACTTGTGACGACTCATCACATTCAGTCGGGACAGGTCTACTAACAATCTGCGAAGGTGCGGATGGTACCGATGCTGGCCAAGTTTTCCGTAATCTACTGCTTTCCGAGAAATCTCGAGCTGAAGCAATTCCAGAATTAGAGGTTCTAGCAGATGATGTGAAAGCAGCTCACGGTGCTGCAAGTGCTCCAATCGATGTTAATCAAATTCACTATCTGGCTTCAAGAGGCCTATCGCCTGAAGAAGCATCAGCATTGATTGTTGAAGGGTTTTTGATGGATGCATATAGAGAAATAAAGAGTGAGGAAGTTGTCTCTGTAATGAGAACAAGGCTCCTTGTTCATCTAGAGTGCTTGATGAATGGGTGATTCGATGAAGCAGGATTTTCCGATTTTTTCGCGAAAGGTGAATGGTCGCCCACTTGTGTATCTAGATAACGCTGCTACCACTCAAAAGCCAGCATGCGTTATCGATGCGATGACTGAATATTATTCGCAATCCAATGCCAACGTGCACAGAGCAGTTCACACTTTAGCCGGCGAAGCAACTGAAGGGTATGAGGCGTGTAGGAAGTTACTGAAACAGAGATACAACTCTGACTTTGTAGTAATTACAAGCGGCACTACTGAGGCAATCAATCTTGCAGCCCACGCGTGGGGTGAGCATAATTTGCGACCAGGTGACGTTGTTGTGCTAACAGAAATGGAACATCATAGCGACATAGTTCCATGGCAGATGTTGGCAGAAAGAATTGCGATTGAGTTGAGATTCGTACCTGTTGACGAAGGCCAACTAGACCTCGAAGCTCTTGAAGTCGCTTTAGAGGGTGCCAAACTGGTGTGTGTAGTTCACACATCGAATGTTCTAGGTGTCAGGAACCCTGTTGAAAAGATAATTTCGATGTCTAAATCAGTTGGTGCTAGAGTGTTATTGGATGCAGCACAAGCAGTACCGCATGAAATGATTGATTTCAAAGAACTAGGTGCTGATTTTGTAGCATTTAGCGCGCACAAAATGTGTGGGCCAACCGGAATCGGTGCACTGTTGATTAGCGAGGAAGCATTCGGTGAAATGCATCCTTTCATGGGCGGAGGTGACATGATACAGACTGTAACTCTTGAGGGCTCGACCTACCAAACAAACGAGCACAAATTCGAGGCAGGAACTCCAAGAATCGCTGAAGGAGTGGGATGGGCAGCTGCTCTAGAATGGATGTCAGGAATTGATTTGAAAAGTCACCACAAGCGCCTGATATCAATCGCAAAAAGAGTAGCCAAACAACTTGAAGAAAAAGGCATGAAAGTCTACTCAACACTCAATCCAAGTGATGCAGCTGTAGTTTCATTTACACACCCTAGCATCCATCCAGAAGACTTCGCTAGACTACTTGACGCTCAAGGAATAGCGGTCAGGACCGGGCACCATTGCGCTCAACCCCTGATGGAAAAGTTAGGTGTCAATGGCACAATCAGAGCATCTTTTTACATTTACAATGATGAATCGGATGCAGATGCATTCCTTTCTGGAATCGATCGTGTGTTGGAGGCAATGGCATGACTTGGCCGGATTCGATTCAAGAAATCATTGACGAGTTCCAAGAAATCGAAGACCAATTTGAAAGGCTTGAAATCTTGATGGATTTTGCAGATGAAGTTGACGAATTACCCGTTGATGAGTGGAGTGATTCTAACTTGGTTAGGGGGTGTCAATCTGTCGCACACATTGAAGTGAATATCCGTAATAACTTGGTTTGGTTACGCGCGGCTGCAGATGCAAGAATGGTCCAAGGCCTACAAGGTATCCTATCAATCGCTGTAAATGGGAACTCGCCTGAA
This sequence comes from Euryarchaeota archaeon UBA10, assembly GCA_002498185.1. Classification (GTDB taxonomy): domain Archaea; phylum Thermoplasmatota; class Poseidoniia; order Poseidoniales; family Poseidoniaceae; genus MGIIa-K1. The sequence goes on from DAGO01000035.1 coordinate 2,043, forward strand.
ACAGTAATGCAGTTGACTCCTAATTTTGCAGAGGAAGCCGGAATATTGGTTAGTTTGACACCGTCTCGGTCCAATGGATTTAGGACTATGTTTGATATGATTCAGAACAGAGTTAAGGAGTCGATTTAATGGCCACAAAAGAAGAAGTGTTGACTGCATTAGAAGAAGTTGAAGACCCAGAATTAGATATCTCGATTGTAGAACTAGGTTTGGTCTATGACGTTCGTTTTGAAGACAAAGATGGAGTTCAGCACGCAGAAGTCGACATGACACTGACCAGCCCCGGATGCCCAGCTGCAGCCGAAATAATGGCTGCCGCTCACCGTGCCGCACTGAATGCTGTTGAAAGTGTACATATCAATCTCGTATGGTCTCCAAGATGGGACCCGAAAGTTCACGCATCAGAAGATGCGAAGATGGATATGGGTATTTGGGATTAATCACAAGTAGACTTCTTTCCTGTGAAGGTTGTTTCTTGGTTCTAATCCATTTCTACGTAACTCTTCGACGTACTGTCTGCCCTCATCGTTTCTACAGTACATAATTTCACTCTCGCCGATATAGTAGTCCCAGTTTTTCTTGAAAACTTCAGCTCTCTCTTTGGTGTTTGCAACAATTGATGGAACGGTATGATACATCTGTATCGACCTTTCAGCACGACGTAAGAATTTTGCCAATACCTCTGGAAGTAACTTCGTCAGCCAAGTGTCTTTCATGTGCATTGCAGGTCTACTGATGATGTAGCGAGGATTTTCGAGCGGTCCTAGAACCTCTTCCAGAGCCTTAGTGAATTTAGCAGTCTCATCTTCAGATGCATGCTTGAGGTGGTATCTCAGCCAACCTGAACCTCTTGCGCCTCCAGTTGGTTTACAATCTCTGTCTATCTCACTCAAATCGGCTAGAGTATCTACTATTGCTCTAGAAATTGCGAGCATCAATGATTCATCTGTCCAAACACGTTTGTTTATTCCAAATTTGAACCCACCAGCAAAACTTGGGCCCATTTTACCCTCCACGGCAGAACTTGACGTGACATCAAACGGTTGTCCGATTCCCCATAGTTGTCTTACATGACTCCTGTTTCCAGCCCTCGCTAGCATCTCTTCATTGAATATCTCCATTCCTTCGTTAATGCCCTCAGGTTTGGCATCATTGAATGCTGCATGTACGTGACCGACTCCTTTCTCAATGGTCCCGTCATCACATACACCGTAGAGTTGTTCGTGTTTTCTTTTGAATCGCTCATAGTCGTCGTAACCTTTTGTGAATTCTTCGGCTAAACACACTATGTCCCAATTATTGGCCACCTTTTCTTTCCAATTTGAATCCAGTCTAATCGAGCGCCCTCTTAGTTGGTTTATGCTCATGCCAGTGGTTACCGTTGTCATGTCGATTAGAACGTTAATGCGTGAAGCGTCCCAACCCTCGCCAAGAAGTCCTCTAGTACCGATGAGACATTTTGTCAATCCTTCCTGGAAAAATTCTGTAATCATCATTGAGTAATATCGAGGAATCCAATCTTTTCCTTTACCGTGGATTTCGTGATAACCGTCTCTTATGCTATCCTCAAATCTGATGTCGACATTGTTTTGTTTTACCCATAATTCTGCCCTTGACATAAATCTGTGGTACAAGTCATCGTCCACCAGAACTGTGCTACCGGTCATCAAGATAGGGTCGATTGAATCCCCCTCATCATGGGAAACAAGTGACCTGAATACTGCGATTGCTCCACCGGCTTCATCATCTAGAATACCCTCGACTAACGTTGTTGCTGATGTTTTCTCGAAGTCGGTTACTACCACCACTCGTATTGAATCTCCTAATGCGTCCTTTTCGGCTTTGACAATTTTTTCTATGGCCGCCACTTTTGA